>JANMHJ010000057.1:0-20329 GCA_031375105.1 Variovorax sp. | reverse complement strand
CATCGGCGAAAAAGGCAAGCTCACTGGCCTTAAAACCGTGCATGTCGAGATGAAAGACGGCAAGCTCACAGAGATCCCCGGCACAGAAAAAATTCACAAAGCCGACATGGTCTTCCTCGCCATGGGCTTCGTCTCCCCCGTCGCCAGCGTGATTGACGCTTTCGGTATCGACAAAGACAACCGAGGCAACGTCAAAGCCCACACCGAATTCACCGGCGGCTACGCCACCAATGTGCCCAAGGTGTTTGCTGCCGGCGACATGCGCCGTGGCCAGTCTCTCGTGGTCTGGGCGATCCGCGAAGGTCGGCAAGGCTGCGCGGTCTGTGGATGAGTTTTTGATGGGGTTCAGCGATTTGCCAAGGTAAACATTCGTAAAGCCCGTTAACGGCTTACAACACCTCCCCTTTAGTAGGGAGGCTAGCTTAAGCAAAGCTTAGGTGCTTTCCCTTATGATTGAACGCTTTGCCGCGTTTTGCGTTGCGAGGCATTTTGTTTATGGACTCACCAAGCACTTCCGCCGCCGCCTCTATTGCTGTCGCAACTGCGCCTGCCAACACGCCTTTGATTCAGTTCAACGATGTGCACTTTGGCTATGGCCCCCTTGTGCCTGGTCAGCGCAAGATTTTGGATGGCGTGGATCTGGAGATTGAGCGCGGCAAGATCACCGCGCTGATGGGCGCTTCGGGTGGCGGCAAGACCACCGTGTTGCGGCTGATTGGCGGGCAGGTGAAGGCGCAAAGCGGCGAGGTGTTGTTTGACGACAGCAATGTGGCCACGCTGGATCAAAATGGCCTCTATGCCATGCGCCGCCGCATGGGCATGCTGTTTCAGTTTGGCGCGATTTTTTCGGATTTGAGTGCGTTTGACAACGTGGCTTTTCCACTGCGCGAACTCACCGATCTGTCAGAGCCGATGATCCGCGACATTGTGCTGATGAAGTTGCATGCGGTGGGCTTACGCGGTGCGCGGGATTTGATGCCGAGCGAGCTCTCGGGCGGCATGTCGCGGCGCGTGGCACTGGCGCGGGCGATGGCCCTCGACCCTGAGTTGGTGATGTATGACGAGCCGTTTGCGGGCTTGGATCCCATCTCTCTGGGCACTGCGGGTGAGCTGATTCGCCAGCTCAACGACGCGCTTGGCATCACCAGCATCATCGTTTCGCATGATTTGGAAGAGACTTTTCTGATTGCTGATCGCGTGATTATTTTGGCCAACGGCAAGATCGCCGCACAAGGTACACCTGATGAAGTAAAAAACAGCAGCGATCCGCTGGTGCATCAGTTTGTCAATGCAAAGGCCGATGGGCCAGTGAAGTTTCACTATCCTGGCGCGAGCATCGAAGAAGATTTCGGCTCAGGTTTGAAGTCAGGAGGCCGCTCATGAGTTGGCTCCATCCTTCTGATATTGGCTTTGCTGTGCGCAACAAGCTGGCCAACATCGGGCATGCCACGCGGCTGTTCTGGCGCTTGATTTCGCTCTTTGGCAAAAGCTTCAAGCGCTTTGGCCTGATTCGTGACCAAATTCACTTTTTGGGCAATTATTCATTGGCCATCATCACAGTGAGTGGCCTCTTTGTGGGCTTTGTGCTCGGCTTGCAGGGCTATTACACCTTGCAGCGCTTTGGTGCATCGGAATCGCTGGGCCTCTTGGTGGCGCTCAGCTTGGTGAGGGAACTTGGGCCAGTGGTCACCGCTCTGCTCTTTGCAGGCCGCGCGGGCACGGCGCTGACGGCTGAGATCGGCATCATGAAGCGCGATGAGGTGTTGGCTTACATGGAAATGAGTGCGATTGATCCGCTGGTGCGCACACTTGCACCGCGCTTTTGGGGCGGCGTGATCGCGATGCCGATTTTGGCGGCAGTGTTTTCTGCGGTGGGCATCTTGGGTGGCTATGTGGTGGGCGTGATGATGATTGGCATTGACAGTGGTGCGTTTTGGAGCCAAATGCAAGGCGGTGTGGATGTCTGGCGTGACGTGGGCAATGGCATCGTGAAAAGCATCGTCTTTGGTGTGGCCGTGACCTTCATTGCCCTCTTGCAAGGCTATGAAGCGCAGCCCACGCCCGAGGGTGTCTCACGCGCCACCACGCGCACGGTGGTGATGGGCAGCCTCACCGTTCTGGGGCTGGATTTCATCCTCACCGCCCTGATGTTTTCAATTTAAGAGTCTGGAGAAACTACGATGCAACGCTCAAAAAACGATCTCTGGGTGGGCCTGTTTGTGCTGATTGGTGCAGCGGCAGTGCTGTTTTTGGCTTTGAAGGCGGCCAATTTGCTGAGCTTCAATTTTGATTCGACGTATCGCGTCACCGCCAAGTTTGACAATATTGGTGGCTTGAAGGCGGGTGCGGCGGTAAAAAGCGCAGGCGTGGTGGTGGGAAGAGTGGAATCCATCACGTTCGATGACAAAACTTACCAAGCCCGCGCCACACTGGCTTTGCAAACTGGCTATGCTTTCCCTAAAGACAGCTCACTGAAAATCTTAACCAGTGGTTTGCTGGGCGAGCAATATATTGGCATGGAAGCTGGCGCGGAAGAAAAAAACCTGTCACAGGGCGACACCATCAAATCCACACAATCGGCGGTCATCTTGGAGAATCTGATCTCGCAATTTTTGTTTAGCAAAGCTTCTGAGGGCGGCGCGGCCAATGGCAACGGCAACGGCAACGGCAACGGCAACAGTAAAAAATAAATTCATGAAGTTTCAACATTCACCATCTATTGCTACTAATTTGATAGCAAACTATGCTCATTCTATAACGGGAAAAGTCCTGTTATGCTTGATTTTTTTGAATCTACTGACTGGCTGCGCCTCTGGGAGAGCGGCTAATCCAACCGATCCACTCGAGCCATTCAATCGCCGCATGTTCGCCGTAAACGAAGCGGTGGACAAAGCGGTGCTCAAACCGGTCGCTCAGGGCTATCGCGCTGTCACGCCGCAGCCTGTACGGGCAGGCGTGAGTAACTTTTTTGATAATTTGGAAGACCTCTGGTCAGCCGTCAATGGTGCGCTCCAACTTCGCCCTGTGGTGGCGACCGACAATTTCATGCGCTTTGGCGTGAACACCGTGTTTGGCTTAGGCGGTGTGCTCGATATTGCGAGTGAAATGGGCATTGAACGCCAGAGCGAGGATTTGGGAAAAACCATGGGGCGCTGGGGCGTGCCTTCCGGGCCTTATTTGGTGATGCCACTGTTTGGCCCGAGCACCGTGCGCGATGCCACCACCATCACCTTAGAAAACCGCTACAACCCCGTTGCCAGCATAGACAACATACGAACACGCAACAGTGCGACAGTTTTGCGCGTTGTGGACACCCGCACCAGCTTGCTGCGCCTGACCGACATGCTCGATGATATGGCGCTCGACAAATACAGTTTTTCACGCGATGCTTTTCTGCAAAAGCGCCGCGCCGAAATTTATCGTCCCGGCCAAGAAAACGGTGATGACAAGCCTGAAGGGCAGGATAAGAAGTGAGCTTGCGCCAACCTATGACGCCAAGCAGCACAAGTGTTAGCTTGCGGTAACAGCCGCAGAAAGGATGATTTTGTGGCAACTCTGTCCCCCCAAAGCCAACGCCAAGCGTTATCTCCACAAGCTCGGCTGATGCCGGGCAGCTTGAAAGGAATCTCATGAATCGCCGCTTTTTCTCTGCGCTTGCAGCAACTCTCGCTATTTTTGTCAGCGCCTTTAGCTTTGCGCAAAGCGTTGAAACCCCTGATGCCTTCATCAAACGCTTGTCGGTCGACGTACTTGACACTATCAAGGCTGACAAAGCCATTCAGGGTGGGGATGTGAGCAAGATTGCTGCTTTGGTGGATACAAAAATCATGCCGAATGTGAATTTCCAACGCATGACGGCTTCCGCTGTGGGTCGCGCTTGGCGCTCCGCTACGCCGGATCAGCAAAAGCGCTTGGAAGGCGAGTTCAAAGCCTTGCTGATGCGCACTTATTCGGGCGCTCTGTCGGAGGTTAAAGACCAAAGTATCGTGCTCAAGCCTTTGCGCATGGCCGCTGATGACACCGAAGTGATCGTGCGCACGGAAGTCAAAGGCCGGGGCGACCCCATTGCCCTGGACTACCGCGTAGAAAAAACTGGCGCATCTTGGAAAATCTATGATCTGAATGTGGCCAGCGTTTGGCTGGTCGAGACCTATCGCACCCAGTTTGGGCAGGAAATCAATGCCAATGGCATCGACGGTTTGATTGCAAAATTAGCCGAGCGCAATAAGAGTCGGAAAAACTAAGCCGTAAATCAACTTTCACCATGCTCGTCTTGCCCCAAGAGATCACCCACGCGAACGCGCGCACCTGCGCCCACATGCTGGCGCAGGCGCTGCGCAGCCAAGCGCAAGCGGTGGTGGCCGACGCATCGAGCTTGCAGAAGTTTGACTCGTCGGCGCTTGCGGTGCTGCTTGAATGCCGGCGCGAAGCGCAATTGCAAGGCAAAAGCTTTTCCGTGCGTGGCCTGCCTGAGCGGTTGCGTTCGCTAGCGGCCCTGTATGGCGTTGCGCAGATCTTGCCAGCTTCGCCCTAGCCAATAGAAAGAACCCTAGAGCCTGCTTGCGGCCTGAACGGTCTCACGCAGGCTCTTACAATAGGGGGTTCATGACAACAGCTATTTCCGTCAATTCTGTCACCAAGCGCTATGAAGGCGCACGTGGCAATCTCACCGCCCTGCAGAATGTCAGCCTCCAGATCGAGGAAGGCGAATTTTTTGGCCTGCTCGGGCCCAATGGCGCTGGTAAAACCACGCTGATCAGTATTTTGGCGGGCTTGACGCGCGCCAGCGAAGGCTCAATCACGGTGCATGGCCACGATGTGCAAAAAGACTATGCCGCTGCTCGAAAAATGCTCGGCGTGGTACCGCAAGAGCTGGTATTTGACCCATTTTTCAGCGTGCGGGAATCACTGCGCATTCAGTCGGGCTACTTCGGCGTGAAGAACAACGAAGCTTGGATTGACGAGTTGCTCCATAGCCTGGGCCTCACCGACAAGCAAGATGCCAATATGCGCCAGCTCTCCGGCGGCATGAAACGGCGCGTCCTCGTGGCGCAAGCTTTGGTGCACAAGCCGCCCGTGATCGTGCTCGACGAGCCCACGGCAGGTGTGGACGTCGAGCTGAGGCAGAACCTATGGCAATTCATCGCCAAACTCAACAAGCAAGGCCACACGGTGCTGCTGACAACGCATTATTTGGAGGAAGCCGAGGCGCTTTGCGGCCGCTTAGCGATGCTCAAGAATGGCAAAGTAGTGGCACTAGAGAAAACTTCCACGCTGCTCAAAGCAGCTTCATCGAATGTGCTTCGCTTCAAAATTGATAGCGAACTCCCTAGTGACCTTGCCGGCAAGGCAAGGATTACCGGCAGAATTGTGCAGTTCCCTGCACACAATGCGCTGGAGATCGAGCAATATCTCGCCGCCGTGCGCAATGCAGGCATCGAGGCGCAAGACGTAGAAATTCGCAAAGCTGACTTGGAAGATGTGTTCCTTGATGTGATGGGAGCAAATCAGTGATGAGTATCAGCAACAAACTCACCGGCTGGCAAACGCTTTTCTACAAAGAAACGCTGCGCTTTTGGAAAGTTGGTTTTCAAACCGTGGGTGCGCCCATTCTCACCGCCGTGCTCTACATGCTGATCTTCGGCCATGTGTTGGAAGACCATGTGAAGGTGTATGACAAGATCAGCTACACCGCCTTTCTCGTGCCGGGCCTCGTGATGATGAGCGTTTTGCAAAATGCCTTTGCCAACAGCTCATCGAGTCTGATCCAAAGCAAAATCATGGGCAATTTGGTGTTTTTGCTGCTCACTCCGCTCTCGCATCGGGCCTGGTTTGCAGCTTATGTGGGTTCATCGGTGGCGCGTGGTTTGGTGGTGGGCGCGGGCGTGTTGGCCGTGACGTGGTGGTTTGGCAAACCTGGGCTGGTTTCTCCACTGTGGGCCATGGTGTTTGCTGTGCTGGGCGCGGCGATGCTGGGCGCGATGGGTTTGATCGCTGGCTTGTGGGCAGAAAAGTTTGATCAAATGGCCGTTTTTCAGAATTTCATCATCATGCCGATGACGTTTCTTTCTGGCGTTTTTTATTCAATTCACTCTCTGCCCGCTTTCTGGCAGGGCATCAGCCATCTCAATCCATTTTTCTACATGATTGATGGCTTCCGTTATGGCTTCTTTGGCATCAGCGATGTCTCGCCCTGGATCAGCCTGGCCGTTGTGGGGATTGCGACAGGTGCTATTTCATTGATAGCACTTCATTTGCTCAAAATTGGCTACAAAATTCGCGGATAAAGCATGCAAGCAACTGAACTACAAACCATCATCGCAGGCGGCTTGGCCTGCCAACACATCGAAGTCGATGGCGATGGCCGCCATTGGAGCGCGGTGATTGTCTCGCCTGAATTCGAAGGCAAGCGCTTGATCCAGCGCCACAAATTGGTGTACGCCACTTTAGGCAAGCGCATACAGACCGACGAAGTGCATGCGCTCTCAATGAAAACCTACACGCCTGCTGAATGGGCAGCTCAAAAGAGTTAAGAACATGGATAAACTTATCATTCGCGGCGGCAAGCGCCTGCAAGGCACGGTCAATATCTCGGGCGCGAAAAACGCCACCTTGCCCGAGATTTGCGCCGCTCTGCTCACTGCTGAACCCGTGACGCTGCGCAATGTGCCGCAGCTGCAAGACGTGAGCACCATGCTTAAGCTCATCCGCAACATGGGTGTGACGGCTGAGCGCGATATGGCAGGTAATGTGGTCATTAACGCAGGGGCACTCAGCAGCCCAGAAGCGCCTTACGAGCTCGTGAAAACCATGCGTGCTTCTGTGCTCGCATTGGGCCCTTTGCTGGCTCGTTTTGGCGAAGCCACGGTGTCTTTGCCCGGCGGCTGCGCGATTGGTGCTCGCCCTGTTGATCAACACATCAAGGGCATGCAAGCCATGGGCGCGGAGATTGTGGTGGAGCATGGCTACATGATTGCCAAGCTGCCCAAAGGCTGGACGCGCCTCAAAGGCGCACGTATCACCACCGATATGGTCACTGTGACCGGCACAGAGAATTTTCTGATGGCTGCCGCTTTGGCCGACGGCGAAACCGTACTGGAGAACGCCGCACAAGAGCCTGAGATTCCTGATTTGGCCGAGATGCTGATCAAGATGGGTGCAAAAATTGAAGGCCATGGCACGAGCAAGATTCGCATTCAAGGTGTAGAAAAACTGCATGGCTGCGACCATGCTGTGGTGGCTGATCGCATTGAATGCGGCACCTTTCTTTGCGCTGTGGCGGCTGCGGGCGGTGAAGTATTTTTGAAGCATGGCCGCGCTGATCATTTGGATGCGGTGATTGACAAGTTGCGTGAAGCAGGCGCTGTGATTGAAGCAGCGCCAGACGGTATTCGCGTGAAAAGCGCTGGCCGTATGAAGGCGCAGAGCTTTCGTACCACCGAATACCCTGGTTTTCCCACCGACATGCAGGCGCAATTCATGGCGCTCAACTGCATTGCCGAGGGCACGAGCAAATCCACTGAAACCATTTTTGAAAATCGCTTCATGCACGTGCCCGAACTGCAACGCATGGGTGCGAAGATTCAAATTGACGGCAAAATTGCAGTGGTCGAGGGCATCCCCAAACTGTCAGGCGCGAGTGTGATGGCTACCGATTTGCGTGCCTCGGCATCGCTGGTGATTGCAGGTTTGGTGGCGAACGGCGAAACGCTGGTGGATCGCATTTACCACCTTGATCGTGGCTACGACCGC
This sequence comes from Variovorax sp., assembly GCA_031375105.1. GTDB lineage: Bacteria > Pseudomonadota > Gammaproteobacteria > Burkholderiales > Burkholderiaceae_C > JANMDU01. The sequence continues at coordinate 12,577 of JANMHJ010000057.1, read as the reverse complement.
ATGGAAGACAAGCTGCGCGGCATTGGCGCGGATATTGAGCGAATGAAATCATGATGACGATCAAGCTATTAGGAGAACGAATTTGTTTACGCTCGCGCTATTAGGAGACACGATTTGATTACGCTCGCGCTATTAGGAGACACGATTTGATTACGCTCGCGCTATCAAAGGGCAGAATCTTCGACGACACCTTGCCGCTGCTCAAAGCCGCTGGCATCGAAGTATTGGAAGATCCTGAGAAATCTCGCAAACTGATTTTGACGACTTCGCGCGAAGATGTCCGCATCGTGATGGTGCGCGCCAGCGATGTGCCGACCTATGTGCAATATGGCGGTGCAGACTTGGGCGTGGTGGGTCAAGACACTTTGCTTGAAACAGGCGTGCAAGGCTTGTATGTACCGCTCGATTTGCAAATCGCCAAATGTCGCGTGAGCGTGGCGGTGCGTGAAGGTTTTGACTATGCGGCGGCTGTGAAGCAAGGCGCACGCCTCAAAGTCGCCACCAAGTATGTGAGCATTGCCCGCGAATTTTTTGCAGGCAAGGGCGTGCACGTTGACCTGATCAAGCTGTATGGCTCAATGGAACTGGCACCACTCACGGGCTTGGCCGATGCGATTGTGGATTTGGTCTCGACCGGCAACACACTCAAGGCCAACAAGTTGATCGAAGTGGAGCGCATCATGGAGATCAGCTCACGACTGGTCGTCAATCAAGCTTCGCTCAAGCTCAAACAGGCTGCCATCAAGCCTGTGATTGATGCATTTGCAGCAGCTGTTGCAGCAAAATCATTGAAGTAACCCAACGGATACGCTATGAATTTAATAGCACTCGGTGCAGTATTATCAACGGCAGATGCCGATTTTGAGCATAAATTCAAGGCACGGCAGCATTGGTCGATTGCGCAAGATACCGCCATTGAAATGCGTGTGGCAGACATCCTCTCAGATGTGCAAAAGCGCGGTGATTCGGCGGTACTGGAATACACAGCACGCTTTGACGGACTGCAAGCCAGCAACGTGGCCGATCTGGAGCTAACGCAAGCCGATTTCAAAACCGCCTTTGACGGCCTACCTGCTACGCAGCAGCATGCCTTGCAAGCGGCAACGCAGCGCGTGCGCATTTATCATGAAGCGCAAAAGAAAGCCTGCGGCGAAAGCTGGAGCTACCGCGATGCGGATGGCTCCTTGCTCGGCCAAAAAGTCACGCCGATTGACCGCGCCGGCATCTATGTGCCCGGCGGCAAAGCAGCCTACCCTTCCAGCTTGATCATGAATGCTGTGCCAGCACACGTGGCTGGCGTGTCGGAAATCATCATGGTGGTGCCTACGCCGGTGCGCGGCAGCGTGGCTACGGGCGGCAGCGGTGTGAGCACGTCAACCCGAGGCGAGCGCAATGATCTCGTGCTCGCCGCAGCGTACGTGGCGGGCGTGAGCCGCGCCTTTACGATTGGCGGTGCGCAGGCCGTGGCTGCATTGGCTTACGGTACGGCAACGATACCAAAGGTGGACAAAATCACGGGACCTGGCAACGCTTATGTTGCCGCTGCCAAGCGCAGCGTGTTTGGCCAAGTCGGCATCGACATGATTGCAGGCCCAAGCGAAATCCTGGTGATTGCCGATGGCTCGACGCCGCCTGATTGGGTGGCGATGGATTTGTTCAGTCAAGCTGAGCATGATGAATTGGCGCAGAGCATTTTGCTCTGCCCAGATCAAGCCTATATCGATCAAGTATTAGCCAGCATCGAGAAGCTGCTGCCCGAGATGCCCCGCCGCGCGATCATTGAAAAGAGCCTCGCAGATCGCGGCATGTTCATTCTCACGCGCAGCATGAACGAGGCTTGCGAGCTATCGAACCGAATTGCACCAGAGCATTTAGAAATTTCCAGCAATGAGCCGCATCGCTGGGAGCCGTTGCTCAAGCATGCCGGCGCTATTTTTATGGGCGCGTACACCAGCGAATCTCTAGGCGACTACTGCGCAGGCCCCAATCATGTGCTGCCCACCAGCGGCACAGCGCGATTTTCCTCGCCACTGGGCGTTTACGACTTCCAAAAGCGCAGCAGCTTGATTGAAGTCAGCGAAATAGGCGCTCAGACGCTTGGCAAAATAGCCAGCGTACTCGCGCATGGCGAGGGCTTGCAGGCGCATGCTCGGGCAGCGGAGATGCGGCTGAAATAGTCGGCTTTATTTGCTATGCTTTTGATAGCATAGTACGCTTGTTTTATAACGGCCAGTGGCCTAAATGGCTTACAAAATGTCATCATTCATCGCCTTTTCTGTCAGCGCCTCGCTCTAGCGCAGGCGCAAAAGTAAAAGCTTCAAGCAAGCTTTAGGAGCCTAAGATTCGCCTACACACCTCGTACAATGACTGTCACAAAATCGTCATATAACAATTTCGAGGTCACAGCGATGTTTTTCGGCAAACTGCTCCCACGCGAAGGCAATTTTTTTGAAATGTTTGACCAGCATGCGGATCGCATCGTCGAAGCGGCGAAAGCATTTGAGCAGTTGGTATTGAATTACGACGATCCGATTCTTCGCGAGAAATACAACGCGGATGTTGACAGCGCCGAACGCGCAGCCGACCGTATCACGCATGACGTGAACCGGATGCTGCACAAAACCTTCATCACACCGATTGACCGCGAGCAAATTCACAAGCTCATCAACACGATGGACGATGTGGCCGATTTGATTCAGGATTCAGCTGAAACGATGGCGCTGTATGACGTGCGCACCATGACGGACGAGATCAAGCGCCTGACGGATCTGAGCGTGAAATGCTGCGAGCGCCTCAAAAGCGCGGTGAGCTTGCTCTCCCAGCTGTCTGACAACGACACGGCTGAGGCCGCGCTGAAAACCTGCGAAGAAATTGACCGCCTTGAATCCGATGCAGATCGCGTGATGCGCTCTGCCATGAGCAAACTCTTCCGCGAGGAGCCTGATGTGCGCGAGGTGATCAAGCTCAAGGCGATTTACCAGTTGCTAGAGACGATCACGGATCGCTGCGAAGATGTCGCCAATTTGATCGAGGGCATCGTCCTCGAAAACTCTTGATTCATCGCCAACCAACACAAGAAGGGGTTTGACGATGGAAACCTTGCCAACCGCGCTCTGGGTGGTCTTCATGCTGTTGCTGCTGGCATTGGCATTTGACTTCATGAATGGCTTCCATGATGCAGCCAATTCGATTGCGACCGTGGTGTCTACGGGTGTCTTGAAGCCTGTGCAGGCCGTGGCGTTTGCTGCCTTTTTTAACTTTGTGGCTTACTTTGTCTTCCATCTGAGCGTGGCTGCCACGATTGGCAAAGGCGTGGTGACGCCAGGTATTGTGGACATGCATGTCGTTTTCGGTGCACTGATCGGCGCGATCACTTGGAACATCATCACTTGGTGGTATGGCATCCCGAGCAGCTCCTCGCATGCGCTGATTGGCGGCATCGTGGGCGCGGCGATTGCCAAAACAGGCTCGGGGGTGTTGATTGCTGCGGGCATTTTGAAAATTGTTGCCTTCATCCTCATCTCGCCCCTGATGGGGTTTTTGCTGGGCTCGCTGATGATGGTGATCGTGGCTTGGGTCTGCCGCAAACGCACACCCAGCCAAACGGATCGCTGGTTTCGCCGTTTGCAGCTCGTCTCTGCTGCCGCCTACAGCCTGGGGCACGGCGGCAACGATGCACAGAAAACCGCCGGCATCATCTGGCTGCTGCTGATGGCTGCTACGGCCTCTGGCGTGGTCGGCCTCCCAGAATGGATGAAGGCCGACAAAAATTATCTGCCCAGCTGGGTGGTGATTTCGTGCTACATCACGATCAGTTTGGGCACCCTATTTGGCGGTTGGCGCATCGTCAAAACCATGGGCCAAAGAATCACCAAGCTTAAACCTGTGGGCGGCTTCTGCGCCGAGACCGGCGGCGCGTTGACGCTTTTCACCGCCACCGCGATGGGCATCCCCGTTTCCACCACCCACACCATCACCGGCGCGATTGTTGGCGTGGGCTCTACCCAACGCGCCAGCGCCGTCCGCTGGGGCGTGGCGGCCAACATCGTCTGGGCTTGGGTGCTCACAATTCCCGCGAGTGCATTTGTGGCTGCGGTGGCATATTGGGTGAGTTTGTCGTTGTTTTGAACTTTTCCCAGAGCCGCGCAATGCGGCTTGAACTGCGTTACAGTCACTTGTAAGCGCTGCGGAATCGCGATGAATCAAACATTGATTTACTATTAATTAGATAGCATTCTACGCACATTCTATAACGGCTAACTGCCTATTTCGGCATATAAATACGCTGCCTGCAAGATGACAGACTCAGACGATGAATTGCTGCAAACCGCCGCCCGTTTGGTGGTGGAAGAAGGCTTGGAATATGGCCCGGCAAAGCGCCGCGCTGTTCTGCAACTCAGCCTGCCGCAGCGCACCCCGCTGCCAGACAACGATGCGCTGGAAGATGCCGTGCGCGAATACATTGCCATTTTTTGCGCTGATACACAACCCATCGAACTTGCCGCCCTGCGCGAGCTAGCACTCACATGGATGGAGCGCCTGCCCGAATTCCGCCCTCATTTAAGCGGCGCAGTCTGGCATGGCACGGCCACGCGCCTGTCTGACATCTATATCGGCCTGTTTTGCGACGATCCCAAATCCTTAGAAATCGCCCTCATCAACCACGGCGTGACCTACGATGCACGCGAAGTCACCGGCCTGCATGGCCACGCCGTCAACGCCCTGAGCATCCACAGCCTGTGCAAACCCTTGCATGAGACCGTCGGCGTGCATTTGATGGCCTATGACCACGATGAAATTCGCGGCGCGCTCAAAAAAGATACCAAAGGTCGCTCCCCGAGGGGCGATATCGCGGCTGTGCAAAAATTGATCTCCTCTATCGCACACCCTGCTCAGACCAACCCATGAAACAAGCCCTCGCCCACATCGCCTTGGTCGTGCGCGATTACGACGAAGCGATTGCTTTTTTTACCCAGAAACTCAACTTCACGCTGTTGCAAGACATTGATCAGCCTAAGCAAAACAAGCGTTGGGTGTTGGTTGCGCCACCGGGGAGCGAGGGCGGCAACGGCGTAAGCTTGCTGCTGGCTCGCGCCTCAACGCCGGAGCAAGAAGCCTTCATTGGCAACCAAGCGGGTGGACGCGTCTTCCTCTTTTTGCAAACCGATGATTTTTGGCGAGATTTTGAACAAATGAAAGCTCGCGGCATCGAATTTACCCGTCCGCCCAATGAAGCGCCTTATGGGACGGTGGCTGTTTTCAAAGATTTGTATGGCAATCTGTGGGATTTGATTCAATTCCAAGCCCCCTGATTTATTTGAAATTTTCTAGATAATCGCTTCTTTTAACGGCAATTTAACAACTGATTTAGCCTGATGACAACGCAAAGCGAATCTCCAACCCAAGCTTCAAAACGCCGCCGAAACCTTGTGATAGGCGGTCTGGCAACTGCCAGCGCATTTGCAGGCGCAGGTCTGGCGCTTTGGCGCTACGGGCTTGCCGAACCCGAGGACAGCGCTCTGGCAGCGCTTTGGGCGCTCGAAGCAGATCTTCCCACTGGGGGAGTTTACAAACTGGCCAAGCTGCGCGGCAAACCTTTGGTGGTGAATTTCTGGGCCACATGGTGTCCACCTTGCGTTGAAGAAATGCCGTTATTAGATGCCTTTTATCAACAAAATGCATCTAAAGGCTGGCAAATGGTGGGTTTGGCGGCTGATAACGCGAACGCTGTGACGAAGTTTTTGGGCAAGATGCCGATGCAATTCCCCACGCCTTTGGCGGGCTTGGCGGGCATTGAGCTTTCGCGTACACTTGGCAATCTGACAGGTGCACTGCCTTTCACGGTAGTGATCAACTCCCAGGGCGACATCGCCTTGCGACACATGGGTAAGCTCAGCGCCGAACAGATCGCTGACTTTACAAAAATCTCTTGATTTCTCACTACATCACGCTATTTGACGACTGAATCGCGCTTTTTGCCCGATTTTAAATAGGTTACACTCATTTTTAATCTATCCAAGACTGAGCGTATTCTTGGATCGCAAAATTATTTCGTTGGAGTACACACATGGATCTGCGCAAACTCAAAACCCTGATCGACTTGGTCTCGGAATCTCAAGTCCAAGAGCTGGAAATCACCGAAGCCGAAGGCAAGATACGTATCGTCAAAGGCCCAAGCGGCATGGTTTATAGCGCGGCACCCGCCATGATGCAAGTGCCGCAAATGATGCCAGCAGCTCCCACGCCAGCCCCAGCTGCTACGCCCGTTTTGTCTGATGCAGCTGCCGATGTGGTCACGTTGGCGGGCCACACCGTTAAATCGCCGATGGTGGGCAGTTTTTACCGCTGCGCCAGCCCAGGCGCGAAATCCTTTGTTGAGCTCGGCGACACCGTGGCCGTGGGCGACACGATTTGTATCATTGAAGCCATGAAAATCTTGAACGAGATCGAGGCTGACAAAGCAGGCGTGATCAAGAAAATCATGGTGGACAACGGCGCGGCGGTGGAATATGGCCAGCCTTTGTTTGTGATCGAGTAAGGCGCTGGTCATGTTCAAAAAAATCCTGATCGCAAACCGGGGAGAGATCGCGCTGCGAATCCAACGCGCTTGCCGTGAGCTGGGCGTGAAATCTGTGGTGGTGTATTCCGAAGCGGATCGTGAAGCCAAGTATGTCAAGTTGGCCGACGAAGCCGTGTGCATTGGCCCCGCGCCTTCTGCGCTGAGCTATCTGAACATGCCCGCCATCATTTCCACGGCGGAAGTGACCGATGCCGAGGCGATTCACCCAGGTTACGGTTTTTTGAGCGAAAACGCCGATTTCGCAGATCGTGTGGAGCAATCGGGCTTCAAATTCATTGGCCCCACGGGCGACTCCATTCGCATCATGGGCGACAAAGTCTCGGCCAAGCAAGCCATGATCAAAGCGGGCGTGCCTTGCGTACCCGGCTCAGAAGGCGCTTTGCCAGAAGATGCAGCCTCGATCAGGGCGACTGCCAAAAAGGTGGGCTATCCCGTGATCATCAAGGCTGCTGGCGGTGGCGGCGGGCGCGGCATGCGCGTAGTGCACACCGAAGCGGCGCTGATCAATGCAGTCACGATGACGCGCGCTGAAGCAGGCGCTGCCTTTGGCAACCCAGCTGTGTACATGGAGAAATTCCTACAAAACCCGCGCCATATTGAAATTCAAATCATTGCGGATACGTTTAAGAACGCTGTCTATCTGGGCGAGCGGGACTGCTCCATGCAGCGCCGCCATCAAAAAATCATCGAAGAAGCGCCAGCGCCGGGCATCCCACGCAAGCTGATTGAGAAAATCGGCGAGCGCTGCACTGCTGCGTGCAAAAAGATCGGCTACCGGGGCGCGGGCACCTTTGAATTTCTCTATGAAAACGGCGAGTTTTATTTCATTGAGATGAACACCCGCGTACAGGTGGAGCACCCCGTCACAGAGATGATCACCGGTGTGGACATCGTGCAAACGCAAATCCGCGTGGCCGCTGGCGAGAAACTGCCGTTTACGCAGCGCCAAATTGAAATTCGCGGCCATTCGATTGAATGCCGTGTGAATGCAGAAGACCCATTCAACTTTATGCCCAGCCCCGGGCGCATCAGCCTGTGGCATCCACCGGGTGGCCCGGGCGTGCGCGTGGATTCGCATGCGTATACGAATTACTATGTGCCGCCCAATTACGACAGCATGATTGGCAAGATCATTGTGCATGCGCCCACGCGCGAGCAAGCGCTCTTGCGGATGCGCACCGCACTCGATGAAACTGTGATCGAAGGCATCAAGACCAATGTACCGCTGCATCGCGAGCTCATGGCCGATGCCAAATTCATGCTGGGCGGCACCAATATTCACTATCTGGAAGAGTGGATGAAAATCCACAAGCGCTGATGTTTGAGTTGTCTATCCTCTGCCCAGAGAACCAAGTCGAAGCAGTCAGCGATGCCTTAGAAGCGCTCGATGCCTTGAGCGTGAGCGTGGAAGATGCAGATGTGGCCACGGCTGCTGAGCAAGCGCTGTTTGGCGAGCCTGGCATGCCGCCTCCGAAAGCGGGATGGGAGCGCTCTGTGATCAAGGCGCTTTTTGCTACAAAAGAGATAGCACTTGACGCAGAATTTACCTTAGCGCATCAGGATTTTTATGCGCCATGTAAAAGCTTGGGTTTGGCAGAAGTGCCTGATCAAGATTGGGTGCGGCTGACACAATCGCAGTTCACACCTGTGGAGATCACGCCAGAGTTTTGGATCGTTCCGACTTGGCATGATAAGCCCGCTGGCGCAACCAAAATTATCACACTCGATCCTGGCTTGGCTTTCGGTACGGGCACACACCCGACCACACGCATGTGCCTGCGCTGGATCGCACGCCATGAAGCGCAATTGCAAGACCAGCGCGTGCTCGACTATGGTTGCGGCAGTGGTATCTTGGCCATTGGTGCGGCGCTACATGGCGCATCTTTCATCGATGCGGTGGACATTGACCCAGCAGCTGTGCAATCCACGCAAGACAACGCGCTGGCCAATCGCGTGAGCTTGAATGCCGGCCTGCCTGATCAGGTGAGCAGCCAGGCGCATAGCTATGCGGTGGTGTTGGCAAACATCTTGGCCACGCCTTTGAAAGTGCTCGCGCCTTTGCTCACCGGCCATGTGGCCCCCGGCGGCCATTTGGTGTTGGCAGGCATTTTGGAGCGCCAAGAAGACGAGCTCAAAGCCGCCTATGCGCCTTATGCCAAACTGGAAGTCTCTGACCGGGAAGACGGCTGGATTTTGATGACGGCCAAGCTTTAGGTGACGGCTTTGCGCTGCTGATGTTGCGGCGCTTTCCATGCTTCGGTGCTGAATACATCGCAAAGCACTTGAATGCTGCGCACCACATCTAGGTGGCTCACATACAGCGGCGCAAAGCCAAAACGCAGAATATCTGGTGCGCGGAAATCACCGATCACGCCGCGCGCGATCAGGGCTTGCATGATGGCATAGCCCTGCGGGTGCGTGAAGCTCACTTGGCTGCCGCGCTCGCTGGCCAAGCGAGGCGTCGCTAAGCCAAAGCCCAGAGCGGCGAGATGCTCGTCATACAGATCAATGAAAAACTGTGTGAGCGATTCGCTTTTGCGGCGCACCGCCTGCATGCTCACCCCTTCATACACTTTCAGCGCCTCTTCCAAAGCAATCATCGACAGTACACTGGTGGTGCCCACCAGCATCCGCGCCATGCCTTGCGCAGGCACATAGGCTTGGTCAAACGTAAACGGGCTGGCATGGCCAAACCAGCCTTGCAAGGGCTGCTTCACTTGCGCTTGCAAATCCTCGCGCACATACACAAAAGCAGGCGCGCCCGGCCCGCCGTTTAAATACTTGTAGCCGCAGCCCACGGCGTAATCGGCTTTCGCGGCGTTCAGATCCACCACCACCGCGCCCGCGCTGTGCGCCAGATCCCAGATCATGCGAGCGCCCTGCTGTTGCACCAAGCCCGTGATGCGGGCCATGTCTAGCATACGACCGGTTTTGTAATGCACCTGCGTGAGCGCCACAGCGCAAAGCTGCTCGCCTGCCTCGATGATTTTGCTTTCGATGTTGTCTTGGTTTGCCAACACGATGCGCTTGGCATACAGCGCCGCTGCGCCCTCGCCAATGTAGGCATCGGTGGGGAAATTGCCTTCTTCGCAGATCAAGATACCGCGCTCAGGCAAAGCCTGCGCCGCTGCGCACATCACCTTGAAGAGATTGATGCTCGTGCAATCGCAGGCCACCACTTCATGCGCCTTCGCGCCAATCAGCCGCGCGATTTTTCCGCCCACCCGCGAGGTCGCCTCATACCAACCGGCATCATTCCAAGAGCGAATCAGCCCCTCGCCCCACTCCGATTCCACCGCCACGCGCATCCTCTGCGGCACGCTCTTAGGCAACGCGCCAAGCGAGTTGCCATCCAGATACACCACGCCCTTGGGCAGGGTAAACGCATCGCGCATCGGTGCCAGCGCATCGCTCGCATCCATCTCGCGGGCGCGGGCGAAGGCCGGCAAGAAGGCAGCTTGGGCTGCCCCTTCAAAATTCATATCGTTCATAAAGAAGTCCGCAGCGACCACAGTTCAGGAAAATAGCGATGCTCGCACACATGCCGCAGCCAGCCCACGCCTGCCGAGCCGCCCGTGCCAGGCTTGTGGCCGATGATGCGCGACACCGAGGTGAAATGTCGCCAACGGTATTGGCACAGATGGTCGTCCAGCGCCACCAGCGCTTCGCCCAGCTCAAACAGCGGGTTGTCCGTTTTGGCCAGTTGGTAGATCGATAGCCAAGCCGCCTCTACCGAGGCATTCGGCTCATAAGCCTGAGACCAATCGCGCTGCAACACGCTTGCGTCTAAGGCATAGCCGCGCCGCGCGAGCAGCGCCAAGATGCGGTCATAGAGTGAGGGCGCTTCCAGCGCTTCTTTGATCTTGGGCCAGACATGCGGCACATTGCTGTGGGCCCGCGCCAGCCGCGCGCTCTTGTTGCCCAAGATGAACTCCACATGCCGATACATGAAGGAAAGCTGGCCCGAGGCCTGCCCCAGCGAATTGCGAAACTCGTTGAAGCCATCGGCCGTGATGGTGTTGAGCACATCCCATGAATGGCCAATGTAGGTGGCGATCGCGCGGGCGCGGCTGATCATGCGAATCGCTTCAATGATGTCGTCGTTGTCAATCTGATGCCGCGCATTGAACAGCTCAAAATGCAGGCCCTGAAACAGCAGTTCCTTGACCTGCCCCATCACGATAAAGCTCATCTCGTCATAGGCGCTGCTGCGCGGTTGCTGCATGGTGTGCAGCAAATCGATGAACTGGTAATCGATGTAGGGATTGCTGTTGCCGCCAAAGGCGACCTGCGGCTTGCCATCGGTTTGCTGCGAAGCATAGGCGCGGGTCTCGTCGGTGGTGACGCCGATATCGCGGGCTTGGTTGGAACAGTTGACGCCCGAAGGGTCAACGAGCTTGGGGAAGAGGGGTTGAACGCGTGCCATGGCAGGCAGTGTACGCAGCTGGCCGCAAAAAGTCATTGCTATTTAACCTCATCTTGAACCAAATTAGAATGAAATGATTCTTAAATCACTTATTTCTTAGATCAATCATGCAAGCCTCAACAGACATCGACATGATCGACCGCCGCATCCTCGCCGCCCTGCAAGCCGATGCCCGCCTGAGCAGCGCCCAGCTTGGCGATCAGCTTGCCCTCTCACAATCGCCCACCTGGCGGCGCTTGAAGCGCTTGGAAGACGAGGGCTATATCAGCGGCTACCACGCGGTGTTAGACAGGCAAAAAATGGGCTTGTCGGTGCTGGCCGTGGTGCATGTGGGCATGGACAGCCACGACGGCGGCTCCGCGCAGCGCTTTGAAGAGGCGATTGGCCTGATACCCGAGGTCGTGTGGTGTCATGGCATGTCGGGCGCAGAAGATTTCATGCTCATGGTCGTCGCCCGCGATCTCGATCATTTCTCCACCCTGCTGATGGAAAAGCTGCGCAAGCTTCCTGCCGTGAAGTCGATTCGCAGCAGCTTTTCGCTCAAAGCGATCAAAGACAAGGTGGCGATTGCGCTGCCGATCACCATGTAGTGCTGAGGCTACATTACAAAAAACCCAACCAGTTGGGTTAAAATCAAGCATGCCGACCATCTTTGTTTTGCGCGGGGTGCGATTCATGATCTACCCCAACGATCATGATCCACCGCATGTGCATGCATGGGGCGCAGACTATGAAGTGGTCGTTTTGCTGGGCAATTGCGAGGAGATTTATCCCGCGCTGCGAGAAGTGCGCGGCAAACCCAGTCAAGCGGCATTGCGCATGATTTTGTTAGCTGCGCATGAGCGCTGCCCACAACTGTTTGAAGCATGGAGAATCCATCATGGCTACCAAGGATAAGAGCTGGGTTGACGCGGCTATCGCCAGCCAATTGCCTGCGGCGGCCGCTCGCGGCAAAAAGCGCTCTGCACGCGAGCCGAGAGCGTTGCAGGCGCGCTTTGATGCGCGTGAGCAGCGCATTTGCGTGGAACTATCCAATGGCGTGAGTATGAGTTTCCCGCCTAGCATCGCCCAAGGTTTGCGCAGCGCGTCGGCTAGGGATTTGGCGCAGATTGAAATTTCGCCCCAAGGCACCGGACTTCATTGGCCCGCCATTGATGCAGATTTAAGCATTGTCGGCATGCTCAAAGGTGCGTTTGGCTCACGGATTTGGATGAAAGAGCTGGCCTCACGAGCCGGAAAAAGCAAATCCGAAGCCAAAAGCGCTGCGGCGCGGGCGAACGGCGCGAAAGGCGGGCGGCCTCGAAAGGTCAATCCAGTTTGACCCAGCTTACTGAGAGATGACGCTGGCCTAGGCCGTGCTCCACATTAACGGTGAAGGATGACGGCGGCGGCGTGCTGATCGCTCCTAATTTCGTAGCACTCTGCGCAGTTTCTATGCCGGGCGGTCTCAAGTCCAAGTGCAACACTGCCAGTCTAATGGATGGTATCGGGTTGAGTCTCCAGTTTGGCTAGCCACTGCCCATAGACTTCAAGCGGCGTACACCAGCCCAGCGTCTTGCGTGGCCTGCCAT
>JANMHJ010000058.1:0-38280 GCA_031375105.1 Variovorax sp. | reverse complement strand
CCTACACCGGCCAGAGTGAATGACAGGTTTGACTATGCCAAAGGATGATCGATTTGTCATGGCATCGAAGATACAAGAGCACAATTTCGTCTGAGCTTGAATTCGCGCCGGGTAGATGGGTGTCTTGAATTGTGATCTGACCCCATTTTTTGCTACGAATTCGTAGGCTCTCGCAAACTGACCAATCCAATACCTGAAGCATCAAAGCCACCATCCACTGCCAAGCATTGGCCGTTCACATACGAACCCTGCGGGCTCTGCAGCCAGAGGACGGCTTGGGCTATTTCGGCTTCCGAGCCGTAACGGGCCAGTGGGATGGTGTCTCGGTAGTCGCGGCGGATGTCTGCGCTGTGGACGGCTTTGGCCATGGCCGTCTCGACCGGGCCGGGGGCGACGGCGTTGACTCGGATGCCGGCATTGCCTAGCTCCAAGGCTTGTTGTTTGGTGAGGTGAATCAGGGCGGCTTTGCTTGTGCCATAGGCCACGCGCAGGCTGCTGGCGCGCAGGCCGGAGATAGACGCGATGTTGACCACACTGCCTTTTTCTTGCCCCAAATCGTTGCCGGCATTGCGCAACATATGCGGCGCACAGGCTTGCGTGCAGAGGAAGGGGCCGGTGAGGTTGATATCCATCACGCGCTGCCAATCTTGTGCGGTGTGCTCGAGCAAAGGCTTGAAAACGGCCACGCCGGCGTTGTTGACCAAATGATCGATGCGGCCAAACTTTGCGATGACTTCAGCCACAGCCGCATTGACCTGCGATTCTTGCGACACATCGCAAGGCAGCGCCAAAGCCTGCTCCGCGCTCCAGCCGCGTGAGGCGACTGCATCGTTCAAGAGCGCCGCTTCAGTATCTAGCAAAGCCACGCGCATGCCTTGGGCGACGCATTGGCTGGCAATCTCTAAGCCGATGCCTCGCGCTGCGCCGGTGATGATGGCAACGGGTTGGTGAGTAGGGGTGTTCATGATGGGCTTTCAGTTGATGTGGCGCATGGCGATGGCTTTAGCCAGCACTGGGCTCAAAGGTGAATCTTGGGTTTTCAAGAGCAAGGCTGTGATGTGCTCCGCGCAGGCGGCGGCGAAGCTGGCGCCGCGTGAGCCGAGGGCGGTGCAAATGTAGAGTCCGGGGGTTTGCTCTGGTGAGACGCTGCCGACCACTGGCAGGCGATCATGCGTGGTGCAGCGGTTGCCTGCCCAGGCTTGCAGCTCGCCTGCGCTGCTTTGCTGCGCCAAGAGCGGGGCAGCGGCAGGGATGAGGCTTAGGACGCGTTCTAGATTGGCTTGCATGCCTTGCGGCGTGATGACGGGCGCTGGCGCGTCGTGTTCGTAGGTGGAGCCGCTGAGCCAGATGTGGCCGCCTTGAGCTCCTGGCCAAGGCACGGCGGGGAGAAAATGGCCATTGCCGTTGATGGCGCAATAGGGCAGGGTTGCGTTGCCTCGCAAAGCAGCCAGCTCGGGGCACAGCTGCGGCCAAGCGGTTTGCCACGCTTCATCCCAAGGGCCATACAGCACTTGGCCGACCACGGGGTGGAGCGATAAAGTGGGTAGCTTGATGGCCTCGGCTTGAGAATTCGACACCTCGGCCAGCAAGGCTTTGGCTTCAAAAGCGGTGGCCAACACGATGGCCTCGGCCTCGGCCAGCACATCGCCATGCGCATCCAGCGCTTGCCACAGGGCAGGGCGGCTTTGCGCCAAACGCAGCTGCTTTACCGCCACCCCACTTTGCAAAGCCACACGCGGATGCGCCAGCCAGACTTTGAGCAACGCGGCGGGCTTGATCCAAGCGGCATCCGCCATCCAATGCGCCTGCGCACTGAAACGCCCCTCGCGCAGCAACACGCCGCAGGGCTGCCAATCTTGGCCGGCTTGTAGATGCTTTTGCGCGAAACGCGATGTGGCGGCTAGGCCAAGGCGGCTGAGCTGAGAGATGGGAATGTCTTGCGCGCTTTGGTGCGCGGCCATGAGGGCGACAGGCAGACTGGCTGATGGACTCGTGTTCACGCCCGCTGGGCTGGCCTCTAAAACCGTGACTTCGCAGCTGCGCTCAGCCAGCGCATGCGCTGTAGCCGCGCCCGCAAGGCCCGCACCAATCACTATGATTTTCATAGCACTCTGCGCACGTTATATAAAGGGTAGAGGCCTAAAACGCTTATAAAACAAGCGCCTGCGACAGCTAGGAAAAGCGCATCTAAAAAGCTCAAGCCGTCGGCGGCACATAGCCCGCTGCTGCATCCGCGCCGCCGCCGAAGAAATGATTTTCCATCTGACGGGCGAGGTATTGGCGCGCGCGTGCATCGGCCAAATTCAAGCGGTTCTCGTTCACGAGCATGGTTTGGTGTTTGAGCCAATCGGCCCAAGCCTGCTTGCTCACGCCTTCGTAAATCCGCTTGCCCAGCTCGCCAGGATAGGTGGGGAAATCCAAACCTTCAGCTTCCGTGCCGAGTTTGATGCAATTGACCATGCGTGCCATGAGAGTGTGTCCTTGAGAATGCGGGAGAGATAAGAAGTTGCAGTGATTTTAGCGAATCGCCATTACTATCAAATCGATAGCACTCCGCGCACGTTTTATAACGGGTAGAGCCCCAAAACGCTTATAAATATCGCCTCAGAGCTTCTTCACCAACACCTGGCTCTTGCGATCCCAGTTGTATTTGCGTTTGCGCGCTTCGGGCAGCCAATCAGGATCGACCTGCACAAAGCCACGTTTGATGAACCAATGCATGGTGCGGGTGGTGAGCACGAAGATACTTTCCAAGCCTTGGGCTTTGGCGCGTTGCTCGATATGTTTAAGCAGTTTGTCGCCATCGCCTTGGCCTTGCACCTGCGGGCTCACGGTGAGAGCGGCCATCTCGCCGGTGTTTTTCTCGGGGTAGTTGTAAAGCGCGGCGCAGCCGAAGATCACGCCATCGTGCTCGATGATGCTGTAGTTGCCAGCGTCGCGCTCAATCTCGGTGCGGTCGCGTTTGACGAGTGTGCCGTCTTTCTCAAACGGCTCAATCAGCTGCAAAATGCCGCCCACATCATCGCTCGTGGCTTCGCGCAGGCTCTCTAGCTTTTCGTCGATCACCATGGTGCCCACACCGTCGTGAACGTAAATCTCTAGCAAGAGTGAGCCATCCATCGCAAACGGCAAGATGTGGCTGCGCTCCACGCCGCTCTTGCACGCGCGCACGCAATGCTGCAAGTAAAACGCGGTGTCCGAGGGCTGCTGGGCGCCGGGCAGGGCAGCGAGCAGCTTCTCAGCGGCGGCCAAAGGCAGCTCGGTGTCAATCGGGTTGTCTTCGCTCACAGGCTGAGTAGGATCGGTGGGGATGCCAGGAATCTCCGTCAAGAAAATCAGCTTGTCGGCTTGCAAAGCGGTTGCCACAGAGGTGGCGACTTCTTCCATGGTGAGGTTAAAAGCTTCTCCTGTGGGCGAGTAGCCAAACGGCGATAGCAGCACCATCGCACCCATGTGGAGCGCTTTTTGAATACCCGGCGTATCGACCTTGCGCACCAACCCGCTGTGAATGAAATCCACGCCATCAATGATGCCCACTGGCCGCGCTGTGATGAAGTTGCCCGAGATCACGCGCACTGTGGAGCCCGCCATCGGCGTATTAGGCAGGCCTTGGCTGAAAGCCGCTTCGATTTCAAAGCGCAGTTGCCCAGCGGCTTCCTGAGCACAATCAAGCGCAATGCCATCGGTGATGCGCATGCCATGCGAATATTTGGGCGAATGCCCCTTGGCAGCGAGCTGCTCATTCACCTGAGGTCGAAAACCATGCACCAGTACGATCTTCACGCCCATGCTCTGAATCAGCGCCAAATCTTGCGCAATGAGCGAGAGCTTGCCCGCCGCAATCGCCTCCCCACACACTGCGACGACAAAGGTCTTGCCGCGATGCGTGTGAATATAAGGCGCGACTGAGCGAAACCAAGGGACGAAGGTGAAGTTGAAGACGGCTGACATGGTTTGAGTTTAGCGGCAAGTCAGGTCAACCCGAACGCTTGCGTTTGCTCAAACCGCAGCAAGCGCTTGGTCTAGGTCAGCCAGCAAATCGTCAATATGCTCAATGCCCACAGACAAGCGAACCATGCCTTCGCTCACGCCCGCTTTGGCCAGCTCGGCAGGGTTGAGTTGGCGGTGTGTGGTGGAGGCTGGGTGACAGGCGAGGGATTTTGCATCGCCAATGTTGACCAAGCGGGTGAACAGCTTGAGCGCGTCTTGGAATTTAGCGCCAGCTTCGCGCCCTTCAGCGCCCTTGAGCGTGAAGCTGATGATGCCCGAGGCGCGGCCGCCCATGTATTTCTTGACCAAAGCGTGATCGACGTGATCTGACAAACCCGCGTAGTTGACCGAAGCCACCTTGGCATGCTTTTGCAAATACGTGGCCACTTTGACCGAGTTTTCGCATATACGATCCATGCGCAAAGCCAGCGTTTCAATACCTTGCAAAATCTGAAACGCATTCATGGGGCTCAGTGCAGCGCCCATGTTGCGCAGCGGCACCACGCGGCAGCGGCCAATGTAGGCCGCAGGCCCGAGCGCCTCGGTGTAGACCACACCGTGGTAACTCACATCGGGCTCGTTCAAGCGCTTGAAACGCTCTTTGTGCTCCGCCCAAGGGAATTTGCCCGAATCAACCACCGCGCCACCAATGGTGGTGCCATGGCCGCCCAAATATTTGGTGAGCGAATGCACAACGATGTCTGCACCATGCTCGAATGGGCGGCAGAGATAAGGGCTGGTGACGGTGTTGTCCACAATCAAGGGCACGCCGTGCTCATGTGCGACCTTGGCTAAAGCTGCGATATCGGTCACGTTGCCCAGCGGATTGCCAATGGATTCGCAATAAATCGCTTTTGTGCGCGCATCGATCAGTTTGGCAAATGAGGCCGGATCGCGGTAATCCGCAAAGCGCACTTCAATGCCCATTTGCGGGAAGGTGTGGGCGAACAAGTTGTAGGTGCCGCCGTACAGAGTTGACACCGAGACAATGTTGTCGCCAGCTTCAGTGATCGTTTGGATAGAGTAGGCAATGGCAGACATGCCCGAGGCCACAGCCAGTGCGCCAATGCCGCCTTCCAGAGCAGCAATGCGCGCTTCCAGCACGCCATTGGTGGGATTCATGATGCGGCTGTAAATATTGCCCGCCACCTTCAAGTCAAACAAATCAGCGCCATGCTGCGTGTTGTCAAACGCATAAGCCACCGTTTGGTAAATAGGCACAGCCACCGCTTTGGTGGTGGGATCAGGCGTGTAGCCGCCGTGAACGGCAATGGTTTCGATTTTCATGGTGTGCTCTTGGGTTGAAGGATGAGAAGTGGATTCTTGCATGGGAATCATAGCTAGAAGTAGTTTGCTTAGAGGGGTTGGCGTTTCATGAGGAAGTGTCGTGCAAATATTTGCATAGCGTATTACAATTGATGGGGAAATGATAAGGAGCGTGCCATGAGCCTGACCGTCCGTTTAGACGAAACGATTGAAAATGAACTACAGCGCTATTGCCAAACGCAAGAGGTGAGCAAATCCAGCGTGGTGCACGAAGCGCTCAAGTCGTGGCTGGGCGCGAAAGCGCAAGGTGGGAATGCGTTGCTTGGTTTCGCGACCACTGCGCGTACTCGCTCAGTCCAAACGCCAGCGAACAAAGCTGCTGATCCTTATGTGGCTTATTCTAAGCACGCGCTGCGTGCCAAATTGCAAGCCAAGGCCATCAAGTCATGATCATTGCTGACACGGGTTTTTTGGTAGCCACCTTCGAGAAAAGAGAAAAGCAACATGCAGCCGCGCAGCAATGGCTTGCAACGCATTCCGAGCCGCTTTGTACAGTCGAAGCCGTGATTTCAGAATGCTGCTTCTTTCTGCAAGGCCAGCCCAGAATTCAGTTGCTCAAAGCCGTCACAGCAGGCGCATTGCTGGTTTCTGCGCTGCTAGAAGCTGACCATCAGCGCATCGTCAAGCTGGCAGAAAAATACCAAGATCAAGATGCCGACTACGCAGACCTCGCGCTGATCGCGCTAGCAGACCGTATCAACTGTCAGCGTATCTTGACCCTAGACGAACGCGATTTCGAGGTGTATCGCATTCATGGACGCAAGCGATTTGAATTGCTGGCTTGGATGGCTTAGCCAGGAAGCCATCAATCCTTCGGCGAGAACACGTGCGTTTTCAGTAAAGCCATCTTCTCCGCCCGGCGCTGCGCACCTTTGGTTTTCTCGTGCTTTGACGTGCCAAGCTTTACTTGACCCAAAGCAGCCGCTTGCAGCACCGTATTGCGCGGCTTGGGAACAGCAATATCGATTTTGATAGAGCGAGTAGGGCGTTTGCGTTGTGGCATGAATAGATTACCTGGCAGACTTGCAAGCTTCCTCTTCCTGACATCTTGGACCACTAACATGCTATCCAAATCAAAACCTACGCTCAAAGAGTTGCTATTAACGGATATCGGTAGAACTGATTTGATGACACGTGCTCGTGGGAATAAAAAGAGCAGACAAAGTATCGACTGGAAAACTGCCAAAAAAGAGTTATTTGAAGCAGCTAAAGATCGAAAAAGCGCTAGGCGCTCACTCAGCGCCTGCTCCGCTTCGCCCCCTTTTTAGCCGCCTTCTTCACCGCAGCCTTCAGTGACGCAATCGGCGACAGGTTGCGTTGCGTGCGGTCAGCGGCTGATTTCTTGCTGGTTTTGGCTGAAGTTTTGCTGCCTTTTTTGGCCGGGCGGCCGGTGGCTCGGTCGTCTGCATCCAAGCGGATGTAGGTGCCGGGGACGGCGGGGTTGCCACCGCTGGCAGGAGCGCCGCCTACCCGCATGATTTCGCCTTCGCGCACGAGGCGGAAATCAATTTTTCGGCCATCAAGATCGACGCGACTGACTTGCACGCGCACGCGCGAGCCCAGGGCATAGCGGATGCCGGTGCGCTCGCCGCGCAGCTCTTGGCGCACTTCATCAAAGCGGAAATATTCGCCGCCCAGTTCGGTGATGTGTACCAAGCCTTCAACGTACATGGCATCTAGCGTGACGAACAAACCAAAACTCGTGGCGGCAGTCACCGTGCCTGCGTATTCCTCGCCCAAATGCTCTTTCATGTATTTGCATTTGAGCCAAGCTTCTACGTCTTTGCTGGCTTCATCAGCGCGGCGTTCGTTGGCGCTGCAATGCAGGCCAGCAGCTTCCCAGGCTTGGCTATCTGCGTTGGCTTTTTTACTGACGGGCTGCGCAGCTTCTTTGCCACTGCGTTTTTCAAAGGCCTCGCTTTTTTTCTTGCGCGAAGCTAGGCGCTTTTTGAATTGCTCCACGGCTTCACCGGGCGTGGGCAAATTGGGTAGCTTGTAAGTCGTCTTCGCAAGAATCGACTTGATCACGCGGTGCACCAGCAGATCCGGATAGCGGCGGATCGGTGAGGTGAAATGCGTGTAGGCCTCATAAGCCAAACCAAAATGGCCAGCGTTGATGGGTGTGTAAATCGCTTGGCTCATGGAGCGCAGCAGCATGGTGTGAATTTGCTGCGCTTCAGGGCGGTCTTTCGTGGCCACGGAGATGGCTTGAAACTCAGCGGGTGTCGGGTCGTCGCTCAAATTCGCGTTGATGCCCATGCCGCGCAGGTATTGGCGCAGCACTTCTTTTTTCTCAGGTGTGGGGCCTTCATGCACGCGGAAGAGGCCGGTCTTTTTGGCGTTCATGATGAAATCAGCCGAGCAGACGTTGGCCGCGAGCATGGCTTCTTCAATCAGTTTGTGGGCTTCGTTGCGCGTGCGCGGGACGATCTTTTCAATGCGGCCGCTTTCGTCGCAGACGATTTGCGTTTCTACCGTTTCTAAATCAATCGCGCCGCGCCTGCCCCGAGCAGAGAGCAACGCTTTGTAGGCATCGGCCAAATTGAGCAGATGCGGTACGCTGTCAAAACCGCTTTGAAAGCGCTTCTTAGCTTCCGTGCCTCCGGTGTTAGCCAAAATTGCGGCCACTTCGGTGTAGGTAAACCGCGCATGGCTGAACATCACCGCCGGATAAAACTGATAGGCATGCACATCGCCTTGCGCGGTGATGAGCATGTCACACACCATGCACAGCCGCTCGACATTCGGATTGAGCGAACACAAGCCATTGGACAATTTCTCTGGCAGCATCGGAATCACGCGGCGCGGAAAATACACGCTAGTGGCGCGTTCATAGGCATCCACATCAATCGGTGCACCGGTCTGCACATAGTTGGACACATCGGCAATTGCCACCAGCAGCCGCCAGCCTTTTGCCCTGCCCACTTTTGCGCTCTCGCAATACACCGCATCATCAAAATCACGCGCATCTTCACCGTCAATCGTCACCAGTGGCACATCGGTTAAATCGACGCGGCCTTTTTTGTCTGCGGGGCGCACCTTATCGGGCAGCTTGCGAGCTTCATCTTGCGCGGCATCGGAAAAGATATGCGGCACGCTGTATTTGCGCACGGCAATTTCAATCTCCATACCCGGATCGTCCATCTCGCCCAGCACTTCGGTGATGCGACCCACGGGTTGGCCGTAAAGAGAAGGTGGTTCGGTGAGCTGCACGACGACCACTTGCCCTGTCTTGGCATTGCCGGTGCCGCTCTTAGGGATAAGCACATCTTGGCCATAGCGTTTGTCTTCTGGCGCCACGAGCCACACGCCACCTTCTTGCAACAAGCGGCCAATGATGGGGCCTTTGGGGCGCTCTAAAATTTCTGTGACGCGGCCTTCTGGGCGGCCCCTTCGGTCTTGCCGCACGACGCGCACCTTCACATGATCTCGGTGCAAAACAGCGCGCATTTCATTGGGCGGCAAATAAATATCGCCATCGCCATCATCACGTTGCACAAAACCGTGACCGTCGCGGTGACCGAGCACAGTGCCTTCTAATTCTTCGGTGATTGCCACGGTGCTGGTGTTGCTGGTGGCAAATTTTGGGTTCGCTTTGATATACAATCCTTCTTCTGAAATTGCCCAGATGGCGGAATTGGTAGACGCACTAGTTTCAGGTACTAGCGATGAGAGTCGTGGAGGTTCGAGTCCTCTTCTGGGCACCAATTTTTCCGGTCAAATTTCACTCTGACACGGGGCTTATAAACAATCATAGCCAGCTTTGCTGGCTTTTTTGTGGCCATTTGAATTGAATGCAGAAATTTTGATGCGTTAACACACTCGCGTTGATCGGTTTTTGCAAGTTTTATTGCAAATCTTTGCTCATAGCCCGGCTGCAAGCAGCTTGCTATAGCGATTGAAAAATTTCACTTGCTTCGCGCTTGCAGCAGGCGTAGAGTATGAATTGTCGAACTCGCTTCGACACCCCTTGCAGGCAATTCATTGCCTGCATCGCTGGCCGGACATCAAGCTCCGTGTTCAGCATCTCATGGTGGCATGCAGCCTTGCTGAGCCATCGGGCCCGGTAGAGATCGTTGGTTTCAGACCTGATTTCTCCGGGCTTTCTCGTTTTTGCAGTAAACGTCCGTTCTTGCGACACAATGAACGTATGTCGACAGACACTACGCACAAACCTCTGGCTTCTCGCCCTTGGCTCAGGAGCTTGGGCTATTGCCTAGGCGGCCTATTGGCATTCTGGGCGCTGGCTTGGCTGGCTGTGCCGCCCATTTTGAAATCACAAGCAGAGAAAATCGCCTCCGAAAAGCTAGGAAGGCCGCTCAGTGTGGGCAAGATTGATTTCAAACCTTGGACGATGGAACTCGAATTGCGCGATATTGTGTTCGCTGGGCCGGGCGGCGCGGGGGAGCAGCTTCGCGTGGGGCGTGTTTATGTGGATGCTGAATTGCAAAGCTTGCTGCGCTTAGCGCCCGTGGTGGACAGCGTGCAGATCGAAGGCCTGCGCGGCAGCGTGGTGCATCTGGGCAATGGCAAGTATGACTTTGACGATATTCTGGGCAAATTGGCTGCGCAGCCCAAGAGCGAGGCGGCTAGTAGCAGCGAGCTGCCCAAATTTGCGATCTACAACATCGCTTTGAAAGACTGGGCGCTTCAGTTTGACGACCGCCCCTTCGCTAAGAAACACCAGATCACCGATCTTGAACTCAGCCTGCCTTTTCTGAGCACTTTAGAAGCGCAGCGCGAAGTCAAAACCCAGCCGCGTCTGGCGTTTGCTTTGAACG
The DNA here is from genome assembly GCA_031375105.1 of Variovorax sp. Classification (GTDB taxonomy): domain Bacteria; phylum Pseudomonadota; class Gammaproteobacteria; order Burkholderiales; family Burkholderiaceae_C; genus JANMDU01. The sequence continues at coordinate 28,183 of JANMHJ010000058.1, read as the reverse complement.
GCAGCCGCTTTGACAGCAATGGCGAGACCACGCCTTTTGTGCAAACGCGCAAAACCGATGCCAAGATTGCCATTCGCGCACTCGATCTCGCGCCGTATTTGGCTTACTTGCCTGCGAATCTGCCCGTCAAACCCATCACTGCCGTGCTTGGCGCAGACTTGAGCTTGGCTTTCGAGCAAAACCCCAAGCCCGCTGTGCGCATCACAGGCCAGCTGCTAGCAGACAAAATCGCCTTGCAAGATGCCGCTGGCCAGCCTTTGCTCACCTTGAAAAACCTCACTGTGGTGGCTCAGGATGTGCAGCCTTTGCTGGGCAAAGTGGCGCTGGAATCCATCACGCTGCAAGCGCCGCAATTGCAGCTGCGGCGCAATGCAGCAGGGCAACTAAACTTACTGGCCTCCTCTTCAAATGCTACCAAATCTGTAGCACTCAGCGCAGATTCTATAAGGGCAAGTGGCCAAAGTAACTCAAAAATTTCACATCATGTGGCGCCAAGCTCTGCAATCAAGGAAAAAGCTGTGGACGCTGCCAGCCCTTGGCAGATCAGCATCGCTCGCGTGGCCTTGCAAGGCGGCTCGCTGACTTGGGCCGACGAGACCACGGCACCCCGCGCCTTGATGAGTGCCACAGCTTTGAATCTCGAAGTGCGCCAAATCGGCTGGCCTTTTGCGCAAGAGAACGCGCAGCCAATCACGTTTGAAGGCAGCAGCAGAGTGGAGCAGGGCAGTTTGAGCTTCAGCGGCACGGCCACCGATGCCCAAGCCAGCGTGACTGCGCAACTCTCTGGCTTGCCGCTGGACGCTCTTGGGCCATACTTGAGCGGCGTGCTCACGCCAGCGCTCTCTGGCGTGGCTGATGTGCAGGCAGGTGTGCTTTGGCAGGCGGGGCGATCCGGTCAAAAGATGCAAAAGGAGCTGCTGCAAATCACTTTGCCCAAAGCGCAATTGGCCAGCTTGCAACTCATGCAAGGCAAAAGCCGTTTGGCGCAGATCAAGCTGCTCAGCGCAGAGGCGGGGCAAATTGATCTGCTGGCGCAGAGCGTTCATCTGGGCAAGATCGCGGCCACAGGTGTGCAAACTCGCATCGAGCGCAGCGCGCAAGGGCGCTGGATGGCGCAAGACTGGCTCAAAGCCGCGCCGCATTCTTCCCCGCCTGCCCCAACGGCATCTTCGACCCCTTCAACAGCCGCCAAGCCATGGAAAGTCACACTCGGCGAGATCAGCTTAGATGCCGCTAATTTGAGTTTCATTGACCGCGCAGCCGCCGCTGGCGCGAGCAAAGTCGTCTCGCTCGATATCAGCCAGTTCAAAGCCAAAATCACGGGCCTTGAGCTCGATGGCGACAAACTGGCCGTCAAACCCATGCCCGTGGCTCTGAGCGCCGCGTTCTCCCAAGCGGGCGACGACGGCAAGCCTGTCGGCGAGCCCGGCAAGATCGACATCACAGGCCAGCTTGCGCTCACGCCGCTGGCAATGCAGCTCGACACCAAGCTCATGCGCCTGCCGATACACGCGCTGGAGCCGTATTTTGCCGACGCGCTCAACATCGATCTGCTGCGCTTAGAGGCCAGCTTCAGCGGCAAGCTGCAAATGGCGCAGACGGCGCAAGGCTTGCAGATCAAGCTGGCAGGCGACGCACTGGCCGAAGAACTGCAAACCACACTGCGCAGCGCAGCTTTGGCGGCATCGTCTGGCGCGGTGGCCGGCGATGAATTGCTCAACTGGAAAGCGCTCAGCGTCAAGGCTCTGGCTGTAGACATGAGCCCCGGCGCGGCCCTCAAAGTCGATGTGGGCGAAGCGGCGCTCACTGATTTCTTTGCCCGTATTTTGATCAGCGAACAAGGCCGCATCAATTTGCAAGATATCGTCAAATCCAGCGCATCTGGCACGTCCACCCTAGTCACCACAATCACGACCAACATTGCCGTCAGCTCAACGAACACTATCAATTCAATAGCACCCCGCGTAGATAATATAAGGGCGAGTAGCCCAAATGATTCGAAAGATACGGCCTCCAGCAGCCCAGAGCCCGTCATCAACATCGGCGCAGTCAGCCTGATCAATGGCAAGGTGTTTTTCTCAGATCGCTTCATCAAACCCAATTACGCGGCCAATTTGAGCGAGCTCACCGGCAAGCTCGGGGCGTTCTCATCTCAAACTGTGGCGGGCACGGTGCAAATGGCCGAATTGGAGCTGCGCGGCAAAGCCGAAGGCACGGCATCACTGGAGATTTTGGGCAAACTCAACCCACTGGCTAAGCCGCTGGCTTTAGACATCACAGGCAAAGTGCGTGATTTGGAGCTGGCACCGCTCTCGCCCTACAGTGTGAAATACGCGGGCCATGGCATTGAGCGCGGCAAACTGAGCGTGGATGTGGCTTACGTCGTCAAACCCGATGGCCAGCTCACCGCATCCAACAAAATCGTGCTCAATCAAATCAAATTTGGCGACAAGGTGGACGGCGCACCCAACAGCTTGCCGGTGAAGCTGGCTGTGGCGTTGCTGGCGGATCGCAATGGCGTGATTGACATTAATTTGCCAGTGAGCGGCTCGCTGAACGATCCGCAGTTTTCTGTGGGCGGTATTGTCTTCAAGCTGATCATCAATCTGGTGGTCAAAGCCATCACCTCGCCGTTTTCCCTGCTGGCCAGCGCGTTTGGCGGTGGCGGAGATGAATTGGGGCAGGTGAGCTTTCCATCCGGCAGCGCGGCGCTGTCTGTGCAGGCCAATCCGGGGTTGGAAAAGATCGTCAAAGCCTTGCAAGACCGCCCGAATTTGAAGATGACGGTGGTCGGCCAGGCCAGTCTTGAAGTGGAGCGCGAGGCGTTCAAAAAAGAACGCCTCAAAGCCTTGGTAGCCGCAGAAAAACGCCGCAGCTTGGTGGCCAGCGGCTCAGGCCAAAGCCTCACCACCAGCGTCACGGAAACCGCCGCTGTTCAAGTGAGCGAGGCCGAATACCCCGCGCTGCTCAAAGAAGTTTACAAACGCTCTGACATACCCAAACCGCGCAATGCCATCGGCTTGGTCAAAGACATCCCCGCCCCCGAGATGGAAGCCTTGCTGCTTGCCAGCCTCCCCGCCACCGAATCAGCCATGCAAGAGCTAGCGCTGGCGCGCGGCGTGGCGGTGAGAGATCACTTGGCTTCCCAAGGCCTGCCCACAGACCGTCTTTTCCTCGGTGCAGCCAAGGCCGTTACAAGCGCTGACAAGTGGTCGCCCAGAGCAGAATTGAGCTTGGCAGTGCCGTAGCCCATGTCATTTCGAGTGATTTAGTTGTAGGGCACTTTTCACCATCTTTACACTCAAAAGTCAAAATCCTGTCAGCCAAAGCCAACTGGTAGGCGTTGAATTGTGACTTTTGACCGAAATGATTTTGTTGGAGACTTCTATGAAACCTATCGCACGCATGACTTTGGCCAGCGCTGTTATTGTTGCCAGTTGGGCCGCTACGGGTGCATTTGCACAAGAGCAGGGGCGCGTGATTTCCACCACGCCGGTGATTCAACAAGTGGCCGTGCCGCGTCAGGTGTGCTCGAATGAGCAAGTGACGACGCAAAGCCAGCAAAAATCGGGCGCAGGTGCGGTGGTCGGCGGGATTGCTGGCGGCGCGATAGGCAATGCCGTGGGCAATGGCAGTGGCCGCGCCGCGATGACTATGATTGGCATTGTGGGCGGCGCGATTTTGGGCGACAAGATCGAAGGTGGCCAGCAGCAAGCCAACACGCAAAACGTGCAGCGCTGCACCACGCAGACGTTTTATGAAAATAAGCCCGTTGCGTACAACGTGGTGTATGAGTTCAATGGCAAGCAATATCAAGTGCAAATGCCGCAAGATCCTGGCCCTTTTGTGAGCCTGCAAGTCACGCCTGTGGGCGGGCAGGTGCTTCAGCCAGCGCCTGCGCCCGTGATCGTGCGGCCTGTGACGCAGGCACCGGTTTATACACAACCCGTCTACACCCAGCCGGTCGTGATTGAAAGCTACACGACCTACGTGCAAACCGCTCCTGTGTATGTGCAGCCGCCTGTGTATGTTCATCCGCGCCCGGTGTACGTGCATCCCCGCTATGTGCATCCCGCGCCTGTGGTCTACGCTCGGCCTCATCACCCGCATCACGACCGCAATGGCTATGGCCACGGCAACCGTGCCGTCGTGAACATCGGCTACTCGGGTCATTTCCGCTGAAGCATTCAGCAGCCACCAACGCCCTCGGTGAAAGCCCAGGGCGTTTTTTCATGGTATTTTGATCAGCTCTGCGTGCTTTCGCGGGATAGAATCAAAAGCTCGCATGTCTTATCTCGTATGTCTTACTTAGTTTTAGCCCGCAAATACCGCCCAAAAAGCTTCACCGAGATGGTGGGGCAGGAGCATGTGGTGCAGGCTTTGACGAATGCGCTCACGCAGCAGCGGTTGCACCATGCCTATCTTTTCACCGGAACGCGCGGCGTGGGCAAGACGACGGTTTCCCGCATTCTGGCCAAATCCCTCAATTGCGTGGGCACAGACGGCTCAGGCGGCATCACTGCCGCGCCTTGCGGCGTGTGCGATATGTGTCGCGCGATTGATGCGGGGCGCTTTGTGGATTACACGGAATTGGATGCGGCCTCCAATCGCGGTGTGGATGAGGTGCAAAGCCTGCTAGAGCAAGCGGTGTACAAACCCGTGCAAGGGCGCTTCAAGGTCTTCATGATCGACGAGGTGCATATGCTCACGAACACGGCGTTTAACGCCATGCTCAAGACGCTAGAAGAGCCGCCCGAGTATTTGAAATTCGTTTTAGCGACGACCGATCCGCAGAAAGTGCCTGTGACGGTGCTGTCGCGCTGCTTGCAGTTTTCATTGCGCCCGATGGCTCCGGAGACAGTGCATGCGCATTTGAAGAAAGTGTTGGCTGAGGAAAACGTGCAGTCTGACGACGGGGCGCTGCGCCTGATCGCACGCGGCGCACGCGGCTCAATGCGTGATGCGCTGTCTTTGACGGATCAAGCCATTGCGTTTGGCGCGGGCAGCTTGAATGAAGCCAATGTGCGCTTGATGCTGGGCGCGGTGGATCGCAGCTATGTGTTTCGCCTGATTGAGGCGCTGGCTATTGGCGACGGCAAGGCGGTGTTTGAGATTGCCACAGCGCTGCGCGACAACGGGCTGTCTGCCGCATCTACGCTGGAAGACATGGCCGCCGTGTTGCAGCGCATGGCGGTCTGCCAAAATGTTCCCGGCAGCCATGATGTGCAAGACAGCGAAGCGGTGGAAATTGCGCGCTTGAGCGAAGTGATGCCCGCTGACGAAACCCAATTGCTCTACAGCATCGCCATCCACGGGCGCGGCGAGCTGGGCTTGGCACCCGACGAATACACGGGCCTGACGATGAGCCTGCTGCGCTTGTTGGCCTTCAAGCCCAAAGGCTTCAAACCCATGCCGCGCGGCGCGTCAAGTACACCCAGTGTTCCAGCAGCGCCCAGCGCCGAGGCTGAAAAAAAAAGCCTGAAGCTTGAGGCTGTTGTCGAACCCGTTGAATCAGCCCTTGCTCCCGCCGCAGAGCCGTCCATTGCAGCGCCTGTTTTGATACAAAATCAGCCAGTTGCCCTTATAGAATCTGCGCAACGTGCTACTGAATCAATAGCGATTTCTGCGCCCACGTCCCCGCCTGCATCCACACTGATGGCCGTGCCGATCCGCGAGCAAACGGCCAACAGCCGCCTAGATGCGCGCATTGCTGCCGTTGAGCCTGATGCGCATCACGAAGCTTGGGTGCAGTTGGTGCAGCAGCTCTTGGATGCGCAGGCTGTGCAGGGCTTGGTGCAGCAGTTGGCGGTGCAAAGCCAGTGCGTTGAAAAGGGCGCTTCGCATTTGACGCTGCGCGTTGGCCAGCCCAGCTTGAAGAGCGACAGCGCCCGCGACGAGCTGCAAAACGCGCTACAAGCTCTGGGCCGCAGCGAGGCGCTGGTGATTGAAGTGGGCCCGGTGCAAGACAGTTGGGCCAAGCGCAACACCACCAAGCTCGAAGCTCGCCAAAAAGCCGCCGAGCAGATCATCATGCAAGACCCTTGGGTGCAGGATTTAATGTCGCAATGGGGTGCGAAAATCGTGCCTGGATCGATCAAAGCGGTTTAACTTCCAACGTATTTTTATTGACACACGAAAAGGATCACTATGTTCAACAAAGGACAACTGGCCGGCCTCATGAAGCAAGCCCAGGCCATGCAAGACAACATGAAGAAAGCCCAAGACGAGCTGGGCAACATCGAAGTCACCGGTGAATCCGGCGCTGGGCTGGTGAAAGTCACCATGACCTGCAAACACGATGTGAAGAGGGTAGAAATTGATCCTTCGCTACTGGCGGACGACAAAGACATGCTGGAAGACTTGGTAGCCGCAGCCTTCAACGCAGCCGTGCGCAAGGCGGAAGAGACTTCACAGGAAAAAATGGGCAAATTAACTGCCGGCATGCCTTTGCCTGCGGGGATGAAATTGCCTTTTTAATGCTGAACTTCCTTAAATGCCCTTCGCGTCCGGCAATTTCTTCTTCATACCCAACCCATGCCCCAAGCCCAAAGCATTTCAAGCCTGATTGAAGCCTTGCGCCGCTTGCCCGGTGTCGGGGCGAAGTCGGCTGCCAGAATGGCGTATCACTTGATGCAGCATGACCGGGAGGGCGCTGTGATGCTGGCTCGGGCGCTGGAGGGTTCAGCTCAGAACATCCAGCATTGCCAGCGTTGCAACACCTTCACCGAGACCGATGTTTGCAGCACCTGCATGGATACCAGCCGCGATGCCAGCAAGCTTTGCGTGGTCGAGACACCAGCCGATCAGGCGGCGCTGGAGCGCACAGGCGCTTTCAAAGGCCTGTATTTCGTGCTCATGGGCAAAATTTCACCGCTCGATGGCATCGGCCCCAAAGAAATTGGTGCCCAAAAGCTGATTGACCGCGCGACTGAGTCACAAGTGCAAGAGGTGATTTTGGCCACCAACTTCACAGCCGAAGGCGAGGCTACAGCCCACATCATGGGCACGATGCTCAAGAGCCGCGGCATTCAAGTCACGCGCCTGTCCCGGGGTGTACCGATTGGCAGTGAACTCGAATATGTTGATTTGGGCACGATTGCCCACGCGCTAGAGGATCGCCGTTGAAAACCTCAATGATGATGACCACTCCAGCTGCGGCGAGGACGATCACCGCTCAGCCCGTCATTTCTGTTTCAGCGCTATAATTTTAATAGCTGATGGCGCATGTTCTATAACGGCTAACAGCCTAAAACGCTTAAGAAAATCACCTCGGAGAGATTTATGACCTACCGCTTCACCGTTGCCTATTGGATTTTGTTATTCGCCGCCTTTTTGCCGATTGTATGCACCGGCATCGCCAAATGGGGCATGTTCAGCAAACCACGAAAAGAGGGCGGTTATGACAACCACGACCCCCGCGCTTGGTTGGCCAAGCAACAAGGCTGGCGTGCTCGCGCTAATGCGGCGCAGGCCAATACTTTTGAGGCCTTGCCGTTTTTCTTTGCCGCCGTGATCATTGCGCATCAGCTCGGCGCGGGGCAAACGCGACTGGATTTGCTGTGCCTGAGTTGGCTGATGCTGCGCATTTTCTACATCATCACCTATGTGGGCGATATGGCTTCGACGCGTTCGGCCATCTGGTTTGGCGCGTTGATCGTGAATATCTTGATCTTGTTTTCGGGTTACCGCTGAGGCTAAATACATCTTGATTCAACACTCAGTGATTTCCCGCTCCGCAATTTCCCACTCCGCACTCTTACCGATGTAAAAACTTGCTGCCACCGATACATTGGCAGTCATGACATTAAAAAATAAACAGGGACAGATCAATTCACAGCGCAGGCAGCTTCTCAGAAGTACCCTGCAACAGGTCAGCGCATGGGCTGCACTGAGCCTCATGTCTTCTAAAGCGGCAGCGCTGACTCGCGAGCAGCGAGCTTCAAACAAGGCAAAAAGCGCAGCGCTGGCTTTTCCAAAGCCAGAAAAACGCATCATCACGATTGCCGCCACGAATCTTGCTGCTTTGCCTTATTTGCCGCTGCTCGTTGCGCAGCAAAATGGCTACTTCGCACAACACGGCTTGGAGCTGGACATCAACGAACAGCAAAGTACAGCGCGTGCCTTGCAAGCGGTGAGTGCGGGCGGTGCCGATATCGTTTGCGGATGGCTGGAAAACATGCTGGGTGCGCAGAGCAGGGCGCTGAGCTTGCAAAGCTTTGTCTTGCTCGGCTTGACACCGATGATGGCGCTAGGTGTGCCAAGTAAAAGCACGGGCGCACCGCTCACCACGCTGGCGCAACTGCGGGGCCGAAAAGTGGGCGTGGTATCGCTCAATTCGCCAACACATACCGTGGCGCTGGCGCTGCTGCGGCGCGCTGGCTTGCGAACCAGCGAGATTGGCTTTGTCAGCGTGGGCAGCCCCACCGGGGCCCTGGCGGCATTGCGTTCGGGCCAGATTGATGCACTGATGTACACCGACCCGCTCATGCTGCAATTGGAGCAGCGCGCAGAGATTCAAGTGTTGGCCGATCTTCGCAACCCGCTGGCCGCACATGCTGCCTTGGGCATGCATTTGCCATCGTCTTGTTTGGCTGCGCCCGCAGACTTTTTGCAGCGCTTTCCCGGTACAGCGCAAGCCTGCAGTGACGCCATGCTGCAAGCCCTGCAATGGTTGCAACAAGCCAGCTTGCGCGATGTGCTGCGTCTGTTGCCCGAGCGCGTTGAAAGCGGCGCAAGCAGCATGGATGCGCAGTTGTTTGTGGCCAGTTTTGAACGGCTGCGGGAGGCTTTTTCGCCCGATGGCCAGTGCGCGCAGTCCGCCGTGCAGAACCTGCTGCAAGCCATGCACGATGCCGACCCTGCGCTGCGTTTAGAGAAAATTGATCCGCTGCGCAGCATCAACAATGCTTGGGCGCAGCGCAGTTTGCTGCGATTGCGCGGTTAAGCGATGTCCAAAAGCTTGACAGAACAGCGCACAGGCTGAAAGCGAGGATCAGCGTGGAGATGCTGAGGTTTTCACGGCTACCGCGCTGGGCTCCACCCGGCGCGCACCATCAAAGCGCTGCTGCCAATAGCTCACGCGCATGTCTTCCACTCGTACTACTGAGCCCGAGCGAGGGGAATGGATGAATTTGTTGTCGCCCACGTAGATACCAACGTGGCTGAAAGCAGACTTAAGTGTGTTGAAAAACACCAGATCACCGGGCTGCAATTCAGTTTTGTCAATTGGCGTGGTGGCTGCGGCTTGCTCCGCTGAGCGGCGCGGCAAGACCAAGCCCACCGTTTGCTCGTACATCAGACGCACAAAACCGCTGCAATCGAGCCCTTGCTCAAACGAGTTGCCACCGCGCTTATACGGCACACCCAAGAAACCCATGGCGGTAACGACCAGCTCAGAGGCTTTCTCGCTCACGATCTGGCCAGCCTTTGCCGCTTGCTCACCGAGCTTTTGCACCAGGCCTTTGTCTTGCAGGAAAACCGCCATGTCATCGTTGCCCGCGTTTTGACTTTGCGCCAGCGCCGCACCCGAAACCGCCCAAGCCAAGCCGACCAGTGTCAGCACCCAAACGCCATGCCGCAGCTGGGCTGGGCGACGGTGGGCGTGAGTAGGCGTAACTAGCATGAAGGCATTATCCTGAAAATAGATGAGAAGTCAAGTGAATAAACGGCTGTAAGTTGTTGATTTGTTGTAAATAATAGAAGAATACCAGCCTTCAAAGCGAGTCAACTGCTATCGCTGCTCAGCCTACAATGCGGCAAAGCCTTATTTTGCCATTCAACGCACTGTTTATGCCCTCTATGCCAAACTCAACGCTCGATCTTGCACCAACTATGCTCGTGCTCTCTGAGCGAGATGCGCGCGGCGTGGTTCGGCTGCAATTGAATCAGCCGCAAAATTTTAATGCCTTGAGCGGCGAAATGATCGCCGCGCTGCAAAGCCAGCTGGATGCGGTCGCGGCGGATGAAAGCGTTCGCGCTGTGGTGATTTCTGCGCAGGGCAGAGCGTTTTGCCCGGGGCACAACCTGAAAGACATGGCCGCAAACCCGTCTGAGGCGTTTTATCTGGCTCTGTTTAAGCAATGCTCCAAGATGATGCTGAGCATCGCCAAGCTGCCCGTGCCTGTGATCGCTCGGGTGCAGGGCTTGGCCACAGCGGCGGGCTGCCAGTTGGTGGCGCAATGCGATTTAGCGGTGTGTTCACCAGCCGCACGTTTTGCCACCAGCGGCATCCATTACGGCCTGTTTTGCGCCACGCCTTCTGTGCCGCTCACGCGAAGCATCGCGCCCAAGCAAGCCATGCAGATGCTGATCACCGGCGAATTCATCGATGCGCATACTGCACTGCGCTTTGGCTTGGTCAATGCCGTGGCCGCAGATGAAAGCGATGCCGCCCTTGATACAGAAGTCGAAAAACTCATTGCGCAAATCGTCAACAAGCCGCGTATCGCGCTCAAGCTGGGCAAAGATCTGGTATTGCGTCAGCAGGGGCTCAGTTTGGAGGCCGCTTACCAATTAGCGGGCCAAACCATGGCACGCAATATGATGGATGCCGCAGCGCAAGAAGGCGTGCAAGCTTTTGTCGACAAACGCCTGCCTCATTGGAAAACCGCATGAACGCCACCACCCAAGCCAATTATTTCAAAGCCTTGCTAACTGACATCGGTCGCGAAGGCTTTGCCTATGAAGTGGCCGCGCTCGTGGGCTGCTTGGTTGCGGCCTGGTGCATCGTTTGGGCACTGCGCCGCGCTTGGGCACGCTCCCAGCCTGCGCCCGAGCCCGCCGCTTTGCCAAGCCAGCGCTCGGATTCTGTGCTGTTTGGGCTTCGCGGCGTGGATGGCGTGTTGTTTCCACTGATTGCGCTGGCGCTGGTGTATGTGTTGCGCGTGACGGTGTTTGCGGGTCTGGAATTTGCGCTGTTTCGGCTTGCCGTCCCTATGCTGTCTGCGTTAGCTGCTATTCGATTGATAGCGCGAGTGATTGCACTGGCGTATCCAGATTCCACAGCCGGGCGATTGATTGAGCAATTTTTCTCTTGGGCTGTGTGGCTGGGTATTGTGTTGTGGCTGGCAGGAGTTTTGCCCGTTGTGATCACCGAGTTGGAAGGCATCACTTTCAGCATAGGCAAATCTAAAGTGAGTTTGCTCGGTATGTTTGAAGGTTTGCTGGCGGCGATTTTGGTGATTGTGTTGAGTTTGTGGGTCTCGGCGGTGATTGAGCGGCGGCTACTCTCGGATGCCGTGAGCGATTTGTCGCTGCGCAAGGTGGCGGGCAATGCGATTCGCGTGGTGCTGCTGATCGTGGGGCTCTTGTTTGCGCTCTCAGCGCTGGGGGTGGATTTGACGGCGCTTTCCGTCTTGGGCGGCGCTCTGGGCGTGGGTTTGGGCTTTGGTTTGCAAAAACTCGCTTCTAATTACGTGAGCGGCTTTGTGATTTTGCTTGAACGCAGCCTACGGATTGGCGACAACGTGAAGGTCGATGGCTTTGAAGGCACGGTGACTGACATCAAAACCCGCTACACCATGATCCGCAGCGTCAACGGCCGCGAAGCCATTGTGCCGAATGAAAAGGTGATCACCGAGCGGGTGGAGAACCTGTCGCTTTCAGACCCGAAAGTGCTGGTGATCACGAACATCACCGTGGGCATGGACAGCGATGTGGCTCAGGTGCAAAAGATATTGTGCGATTCTGCGGCCAGCAGCCAGCGCGTGTTGAAAGAGCCTGCACCCGTAGCGCATCTGGCACAGTTTGCACCAGATGGCTTGGAGTTTAGCCTGTGCTTTTGGATCAGCGATCCAGAAAATGGGCAGTTGAATGTCAAGAGTGAAGTGCATATTGCAATTCTTCACGCCTTGCGGGCAGCGAACATTGACATTCCCCATCCGCAGCGGGTGGTGCGGATGATAGAAGCCCATTAGCGCCGTTGCGTCCAGCCGCTGTAGGAAAAGCACTACATCACAGAGCGGCGTTCTCTGATGTTCGCCGTTTGACTGTGCTTACATACTCAAAGCGTTCATCAATCGGAGAATTCCATGCATATCCATTTCAAAAAAGCGCTCGCTCTCACCGGGCTGTTTATCGCGGTGCAAGCCACCGCTCAGCTGACGTTTTACGAAAACTCAAGCTTTGAAGGTCAGTCGTTCACCACCCAGCGCAACATCAACAACTTAGAACGCTTCGGTTTCAACAACCGTGCATCTTCCGTTGTGGTGCGCGGCAACGCCAATGACCGTTGGGAAGTCTGCGACGACGTTCGCTTCACTGGCCGCTGCGTCGTGTTGCGTCGTGGCGAATACAGCTCGCTGTCTTCGATGGGTCTGAACGACCGGGTCAGCTCAGTGCGCAATGTGGGGCGTAATGCGCGGATTGAAGACGACCGCTACGCACCTGCGCCGGTTGTCCCAGTAGCACCGCAAGTGACGTTTTATGAAAATGACAGTTATCAGGGTAGCTCCTTCACCATAAACTCGGCTGAGAGTGATTTCCGGCGCAGTGGCTTCAATGACCGTGCGTCATCGGCTGTGGTGAGCAGTGGTCGATGGGAGGTGTGTGAAAACATCGGCTACGCCGGCCAATGCGTTGTGCTGCGTCCTGGGCAGTATTCAAACCTCGCCTATATGGGGCTGAACAACCGCGTTTCTTCAGTGCGTGCATTGGCAAGCAATGTGCGGGTGGACGATGGCCGCTATGCGCCTTCTCCTATGGTGTCGACCGATTATCGGCGGCGCAACAACGAGCAGCTGTATCAAGCCAATGTGACCTCGGTACGCGCAGTGGTCGATGCACCCGGCCAACGCTGCTGGGTGGAGCAAGAGCAGGTTGCAGCAAAACCCAATAATTCAGGCGTAGCCGGTGGGGTGATCGGCGCTGTGCTCGGCGGTATCTTGGGTCATCAGGTGGGCGGTGGCTCAGGCAAAGATGTCGCTACCGGCTTGGGCGTGGTGGGCGGCGCGCTGATTGGCAACCGCGTAGGCCGAGACAATGCGACACCTGTCACAACCACTCAAAACGTACAGCGCTGCGCCACAGCTCCTCAAGCACAGCCCACGTATTGGGACGTGACCTACAATTTTCGCGGCCAAGAATATCGCGTTCAAATGACCCGCGAGCCGGGCAGCACTGTCACAGTGAATGAGCAAGGTGTTCCACGCGCATAAACCTGCGGTGCTTTTGGGGCAGTGCGTTTAATCTTCAAAGTTCCGTTAACGCTGCGGGATTTTGAAAAACCACTGCTTCAATTCACGATGATTTAACTTTACATAATATACATCGTATTATTTTTTTATTTGTATGAGCTACCACTTGCCCTTGGGCTGTTGTGCACGAATAAAGGCCGAAATGATGTCCACAGCGTCTTGCTTCTTGGCCTGCAATGCGAAGTCCATGGCGCTTAGACCCAGATCGTTTTTCAGGCTGGCATCTGCGCCTTCTTCGAGCAAGAGCTTGACTGCGCCAGACGTACCGTAATGGGCAGCCATCATGAGTGGCGTGGTTTTGTTAGGGCTTTCGGCATCAATGTAGGCGTGGTTTTCTAGCAGGATGTTGATGAGGTGTACGTTGCTTGCGGTGGCGGCGTAATGCAGAGGTGTCCAGCCGGGTTTGTTGACATCGGCACCTTTGTCGATCATTTTGACCGCCAGCTCAACCTGGCCTTTGAAGACGGCCATCATGAGCGGGGTTTCGCCGTCTTCGGTGATGGGGTTGAGGTCAATTTTGGGTGTGTTGACGAGGATTTGGGCGACTTTGGGCGATGGCTCGCGAATGGCCAGAAACAAGCCATGAAGGTTTTTAGGATCGCGGGTGTTGGGGTCAAAACCGCGCTGCAGCAGGTTTTGAATCGTGCGAACATCGTCTACGCGGATGGCGGTGAAGAAATCATCATAAGCACCTGCCTGAACCGAAGAAGAAATAAATAGTCCAATAAAAACAACAATCTTTATATTATATTTAATGTAATTTCTCATGAATAATCTTTCAGTCAATCAGCCTCAAGCAAGCAAAATTCGTGGAAACAAGCGGTCAAAATTCTCGCTCGTGGCCTGCGCTACAGACTCTACGCTCAAGCCCTTGAGTTGCGCTAACTGTTTGGCAACAAAAGGCACGTAGCTCGGATTATTCGTTTTGCCGCGATACGGCGCGGGTGCGAGATAGGGGCTGTCAGTCTCGATCAGGCAGCGATCAAGTGGCACATACGCGGCCACATCGCGCAGCTCTTGCGCGGCTTTGAAGGTCAAAATGCCTGAAAAACTGATGTAAAAATCCAAATCGAGCGCAGCTTTGGCGACCATCATGTTTTCGGTGAAGCAGTGGAAAACGCCTGTGGCTCGGGGCAGGGCATCTGCGCCCTGCTCTGCTGCGCTGCTCCAGCCGCCCTCCTCCTTCAAAATCGCCAAAGTATCGTCAGACGCTGCGCGGGTGTGGATCACCAAGGGCAGATCGGTGGCGCGGGCGGCGCGAATGTGGGTGCGAAAGCGCTCACGCTGCCATTCCATATCACTCACGCTGCGGCCCCCTTTGCGGCCAGGCATGTCGTAATAATCGAGGCCCGTTTCGCCAATGGCCACCACTTTGGGTAATTGGGAGCGTTGCACCAGATCGTCAAACGTAGGCTCGTAAATGCCTTCGTTATCAGGATGTACGCCCACTGTGCTCCAGAAATTGGCATGCATTGTGGCCAAGCTGTGCACGTCTTCAAACTCTTCGATGGTGGTGCAAATGCACAAAGCACGCGTGACTTGCGCCTCTTGCATGGCGGCGCGAATGGCTGCCAAATTGCCGCGCAGCTCTGGGAAATTCAGATGGCAATGGGAATCGGTGAACATGATGCCATTTTTAAGAGAAATGGGCTGATCGCCCTTATATTATCTGCGCAGTATGCTATATAAGTAATAGCAAACGAAGATCGCTCAAATCGTCTGCGTGGGTCGCTCAGAGCCCAAGTGTGCACCTAACAACTGCTCAATTTTGATCTTCAACAGTTTGGATTTTTCGTCTACCGGGAACCGGATGCCAATGCCCTGGGTGCGGTTGCCAGCGGCTTTGGCAGGGGTGATCCAAGCGACTTTGCCGGCCACCGGGTAACGCTGCGGGTCTTCTGGTAGGGTGATCAGGACATACACGTCATCGCCAAGCTTGTAATCTTTGGCTGAAGGAATGAAGATACCGCCTTCCGTAAACGACGCAATGTAGGCCGCGTAGAGCGCTGCTTTTTCCTTGATGGCCAGCTGAATCACGCTGGGGCGCGGCGAGGAGCCTGCGCTGGGGACGGCGGTTGGAGGTGTGCTCATACCCTTGAGTTTATACAGAGTTTGGCCTGTTGCACCATGTCTTCGAGCAACAACTCGGCCTTGAAGGGATGTTCGATGCTGCGGGCGAGGTTTTTGAGCTGTTCGCTCCACGCGGCCAGCGCCCGCGCTGGAGGCGGTTTGGGTAAATCTTCGGCGACATAGAAGCGTGGTGCCACACCCAGCTTCATCGCCCAAAGATCGTGGCAAAGCTTTTGCAGCGCATCCAACAGCTGCGGCCCGCCCCAGCCGGCAATTGCTTGCACATGGCCTTTTTGCATGGCTTTTGGCAGATTCGCCCATACAGAATCTGCGCCGAGCGCTATAAACTTCATAGCGTCTAAAGGGCGATTCCCGCTTGCTTGCAAGGCTGTTTCGCGCCCTGTCGGGCTGGCTTTGGGGGCATGCTGGGTGAGCCAAGCAATCGCTTGCAGCGGACTGGGCGAGCGCATGGCAAAAGCTTGGCAGCGGCTGCGGATCGTGGGCAAGAGCTGGTGCGAGGCCTCGGTGGCCAAGACGAAACGCAGCTTGCCCATGGGCTCTTCCAGCGTTTTGAGCAGGGCGTTGGCAGCGGGCGTGTTCATCGCCTCGGCTGGAAACACCAAAATCGCCTTGCCCTGCCCGCGCCCGCTGGTCAGCTCGGCAAAACTCACAGCCTCGCGCACGGTTTCAATGCGAATTTCCTTGGAGGGTTTGCGCTTTTTCTCGTCAATGTCTTTTTGCGCTTTTTCGCTCAGCGGCCACCCTAGCTCCAGCATCAGCACTTCGGGCATCAGCACCACCAAATCCGTGTGCCCGCGTGAATGCACCTGCTGGCAACTGGCGCATTGGCCGCAGGCCGGCTCGGTGGCCAAGCGACCCGGCGCTTCGCACAGCCAGCTTTGCGCCACAGCCAGCGCCAATTCATATTGCCCCAAGCCCGATGGCCCATGCAGCAGGAGCGCATGGCCGGGCATTGCCAAAAGCTGAGATCGCTGCTCCTGAAGCCAAGGCGGCAAAGGCGCAGGCTCGTTAGAAAACTCTTCTTCGTTCGCACTCATGCTTGCGCCGCCGGCAAATATCCGCGCCCGGCGACTGCCGCCATCACCTCCGCGCGCACCTGCTCTAGGCTTTGATGCCCATCGATGCGCACAAAGCGCTGCGGGTCAGCCGCCACTCGCGCCGCATAGCCGCTGGCCACGCGCTCAAAAAACGCCACATCCTGCGATTCAAATTTATCCGGCTGCCGAGCCTGCGCCAGTCGCTGCGCCGCCACCTGTGGCGGCACCTCAAAAAGCAGGGTCAAGTCAGGCTGCAGAATGCCCTTAGAAAGACGAATTTTTGAGGTCAAATCGGCTGGTAGCCGATATAAATCCTGCGCAGCGTGCTCTAGTTTTGATAGCGTCTCCAAGCTAAACCCACGCCCCGCACCTTGGTAAGCAAAGCTGGCATCGGTAAACCGGTCACAAAGCACCACATCGCCCCGCGAGAGTGCCGGTGCGATCACCTGCACGATATGCTCACGCCGCGCCGCAAACACCAAGAGCGCCTCCGTCAGTGCGTCCATCGGCTCATGCAAGATCAGCTCGCGCAACCGCTCTGACAAACCCGTGCCGCCCGGCTCCCGCGTCAGCACCACTTGCCGCCCGGTCGCAGTCTCCGCTCCAAAGTGTGTGCGAAACGCCTGCGCCAAAGCCTGCACATGGCTAGATTTGCCTGCGCCGTCGATGCCTTCGAAGGAAATGAAGATGCCTGTCATGGAAAGTATTGTGGCGCATCCTGCACACAGATTGACTTTCGTACAAGCCAAAATCGGCAGTTGGCCATGGGCATCGTGTTTTTTGGAATCACAAAGTGACACAATATCACTATGAAACGCGCCCACGATATAGAGTTCGAGCTGCCCGATGATTTGGTCATTGGCGGTGCGGATGACGATGCCGATGGCCGGCAAGGTGCAGGCTCGACCTTGCCGCAGGATTTGTTTCCCTTGGGTCTGCCCACTGGTGGCGCGGATACGAATACAGGCCACGGCCACAGCCTTGCACATGCGTCTACTCAGCCGATGTCGCCTGCGGATGGCGACACGCTGCCAGCTGATTTGGCGCCGGCCACAGGCGCAGTGTCGTTGCCGCAAGAGGCTTTGCCGCAAGCCATTGTTGCCCCGATCAACCCGGGCGGCCGTTTGCCGCAAGATGGGCCGCAGCCCAAGCGGGTATTGGTGGTGGATGACGACCTGACGGTGCGTCTTTATATGCGCTCGCGCCTGATGCTGCGCGGCAATGTGCACTTGCATGAGGCAGCCAGTGGCGAAGAGGCGTTGCGCTTGGTGCAAGCGCAGCGCTTTGATGCGGTGTTGCTGGATGTGGACATGGGCCAACAAAACGGCTACGAGACTTGCCGCGCTGTGCGCAGCTTTGTGCGCCGTGAAGGCGGTAAGCAGCCGCGCATCTACATCATCACCAGCCGCAGCAGCATGATCGACAAAATGCGTGCACGCATGGCTGGCGCAGATGCTTTTCTTTCCAAACCGCCTTTTCCTGCTGAGCTGGCCGCGTTGCTTGAAGACCTTTGAGCTGCATGATTCGCATCAGCTTGTCGCCCGCTTGTGACATCTGCGCACAATTCCTGCGCCATAACCGTAACAAAAGTGTGAGATTTATCACATTGTCTCTATCAGCGGCTATGATTTGCCCATGATGCAACGTGTTTTTGTCAGGGTTGTGGGGTTTTCGGGTGTGGAGCGGCATGCGCTCAACACCATGTTTCGCCTGTCTCAAGATCGGCAGTCTCCCCGCGAATGGAGCTACGAGGCTTGGATCGACAGTGCGCCAACCGCGCCGCGCTTGGCTTTGATTGATGGTGCCAGCCCTGATGCCAGCGAAGCTTTGGCTGAAATCGATGCACTTGGCGGCATTGGCATCATTTGGGTCGGCTCGATCTCGCCCGCCAAAGCTTGGGGGGCATTTCAAAGGCCCTTGATCTGGCCCAGCGTGCTGGCCAGCATGGACGAATACTTTACGCCGCGCGACCAACTCGATGTCGATTTTGGCGACGACACTTGGCCCTCCGTGCTCGAATCCACCGGTGCACACATGTTTCCTGAGCATGATTTGCGCCGTGCGCTGCTGGCCGATGCCGATGGGCCCACCCGGCTCTATTTGCGCACCAAACTCGGCTCCTACGGCATCACCCACATCGATGAAGCAGCCAACGTCTTGGAGGCGCGTGATTTCCTCTCCCCCGAGCGCTTGAAGCGCATGGGATACGACATCGTCATTGTTGATCTTGATCTACCAGGCGGCGATGCCTGGAGCGTGGTGGCCAACACCGGCAACTCGCGCCTGAAACTGGTCACACAAAACCGCCTGGCCCTCACCAGCCGCATGACCGCGAAAGTCAATGGCTGCGCCGCCATGGGCAAACCGCTTGACCCCTCGCGTTTGAATGAGTTGCTAGAGAAAATTCAATAGCAAACGACTACTTGCCGTTATAGAATATATATAGTTTGCTATTGATATTATAGCAAATCAGTGCTTTAAACACGCCATCTGAGGCATCGCCCTACCTGCTGAATATGCAGGCCTCCATTTTGGAGGCATGATTGCTGCCTACAATCCAAGACAGCTTCAAACACGCATGAGCCCAGACCCCTCCCCCACCCTGCAAGAGCTGCTGCTGGCCTCTGGCCGGGGTGATCACGCCTGTTTTGCGCAAGTTTATGAGCGAACGAGTGCGCATCTGTTTGGCGTGGCGATTCGTATGTTGGGGCGTGAGCACGCAGCAGAAGATGTCTTGCAAGAGGCCTATGTGAGCATCTGGAAAAACGCCTCCCAATACCGCGCCACGGTCGATGGCCAAGCCTTGTCTCCCATGACCTGGCTGATCGCCATCGTGCGCAACAAATGCTTGGATGCCCTGCGCAAGCAAACCCGCCTGCGCGAAGACGAATTCATTGTTGAGGGCGATGCGCTTGATCGTGCGCCCACGCCCATGCCAGAGACTTCGCCCAGCGCTTTGGATGCCCTGTCCGCCGCCTGCGAATCGCTGCATATTGATGCCTGCATGAGCGCTTTGAGCGCCGCGCAGCGCCAAGCACTGGCGCTTTGCTATTACCAAGGCCTCACGCATTCCGAAGCCGCGCTGCAGATGGGTTCGCCGATTGGCAGCGTGAAAGCTTGGGTGCGGCGTGGGCTCGACAAACTCAAAGATTGCTTGGGCCGTGCAGGCATCGTCTCGGGTGGTGCGGCATGAGATATAGCAACCCCCAACTCATCGAGCGCCTGGCCGCTGAATATGTGCTGGGCACGCTGCATGGCGGTGCACGCCGCCGCTTTGAGCGCTTGCTGGCAGATCGCTTTGACGTGCGCTTGGCCGTGACAGTCTGGGAAAAACGCTTGACCCCCCTGGCCAACAGCATCGCGCCCGTGAAGCCGCCCGCTCACGTGTGGAGAGCGATTTCCATACAAACCCTGCCTGGCAAAGCTTCACTGAGCGCAAGCTCCGGTGCATTATCTTCAGGCTGGTCTTGGCTGCGCCCGGCGAGCTGGGGTTTCGGCGGCATCGCAGCGGGTGTCGCACTCAGCGCAGTTGCCCTCTTCACCGCGCCTACGCTTTTCATGACTGCCGACAAAATCGCCATGCTCTCGGGCGAGAAACTGCCGCAAAGCTACGTCGGCGTGCTCACCGATCCGCAGGGCAATGGCCGCCTCTTGGTCAGCTCCCTGCGCCATGGCAAAACCGTCACGCTGAAAGTCATCGGCAAAGGCGATTTAGGTCTTGATGCCGCTCCACTCGAGCTCTGGGCACTGCCGCCTCAAGACGTGAACGGCGGCACACCTTTCCTGCTCGCGAAAGTGCCCGTCAAAGGCAGCGGCACAGCTCAATTGCCTGATACATCCGAAAAGCTGCTCTCCAAAATCAGCAAGCTCTCCGTGACGCAAACCAACACCGCTCAGCCCGGCACACCAGGCGAGGTGGTGCTGACAGGCAATTGCGCCAAGCTTTGGTGAGTGGTGATTTTTCGCAGTTGTTCTTAAGGAAAATTGGCCAATGGCCCTTATATTTCCTTCATAGTTCGCTACTCAATTGATAGCATACGGCCATGCGCCAAAACGATTGAGAGCAGGCGCTGCCAAACAATCAAATCGCCAAATCCGTAGAAAACGCCGCCAAGCCCGCATCACAAGCGGTGGTGAACACGCGTGTGGCGTGCTCTAGCGTGGGGATATCGCCTTCGTTGATTTGCATGCGCAAATACACCTTGCCGCGCAGCACCATCAGCACGCGCGGCACGCCAGGCTCGCTGCTGGGCCAAGCGAGCAATTGGCCTGCCAACTCAGGTGTGAGCCAAGCCACGGCGCTGTCGCGATTGTCCGCAAGAATGGCATAGTGGTCTAAAAACACCTGCCCCAGTTCTTCCCAGCCTACCTCTTCATACATCGAGAGCCAACGCATTTCTTCGGGCAGATGAGGATCGACTTGGGTTTGCAGCGTGTCGGTGTAGAGAGAGAAAGCGCGTTTGTCGAGATCGTTTTTCAGTGTCCGCGTCATGATCATCACGGCCACATCTTCATTCAAGTTCATTTCGCCGCGTGCCCGCAGCTCCACGCCTTGGATGAAATCGCGCGAGGGCTTGCCTTGTTCAATCTTCCAAGGCTTGCCTTGGATTTTGCCGTCCATGCTGTAGCCCTTGCCGCGCTCGTTAAAAGTCAAGCCCTGCATCGAAGCCCATTCCGAGACCTTGCTGAACTGCGAGCTGCCGCCCTGCCCCGAAAGCACGGAAGTAGGTGAGCGCGTGCTGGACGCCTCATCTTTGTCTTTGCCTATGCCCAGTGCGTTTTTGAGGGACTTAAACATAAATGACTCGTGTGTTTTAAAGCGCCATTATGAGAGCACTTTTTGAATGAGACAAATTTATTCTTCAGCTTGGCTGATCAGCAACCCAATCCCCATCATTTCTTTCGGCCACCGAGCGTCAGCAAAACAATGCCCAGCACCACTGTGAAAGCGCCAATGAGCTGCGTGAAGCTCATGCTCTGGCCAAGCAAACTCCAGCCAAGAATCAGAGCGGCGATGGGTTCGATGTTGGAGGCCGGCGCATTACGCGCCATATCTAGACGGGGCATCAGGGCGAAAAGGAAGGAAAACGCGCTGCCGTAGCACAGCGTCAGGCCAGCCAAGCCGAGCCAGCCGATCCAATGGTTGGGCCAATGCAGGCTACGCCCCAGCCACTGGCCTGCGCCCTCGCCGGCAGCGCCCGCGAGCACGAGCAAGCTCAAAGCGCAGAGCATGAGCGTCACAAGCCCCATGGTCCACAGGCTGCGCACCGGGCCGGTCAGCGCTTTGAGCTTAAATTCCGTCACGCGCAGCGCCACAGCAAACACGCTGGCCGCGCCAAAGCCAAAGGCCACGCCCGCCCAGAAAGTGTGGCTGCCTGCACCAGGTTTGGCCAGCTGGCCGGGCAAATCCAAAGCCAAGGACAGGCCAAAGATGATCAGCGCGATCAAGCCCGCTGTGCGC
This sequence comes from Variovorax sp., assembly GCA_031375105.1. GTDB lineage: Bacteria > Pseudomonadota > Gammaproteobacteria > Burkholderiales > Burkholderiaceae_C > JANMDU01. The sequence goes on along the minus strand of JANMHJ010000058.1, from coordinate 6,401 downwards.
AACGTGGGGCGCTCTCCGCCCAGCAACCAGTTGAGCAAGGTAAACAGCGCCGGAAACAGGTTAAACACCAAGAGCGCCAGCGCCACTGGAATACGCGCCACGGCGGAATACAGCAGCAGGCTTTGCAGTGCGATCAAGCTGGCCAGCGCCCAGACCCAACGCACGGGCACGCCATAGCCTGCCAATTTCAAAGGCGCTTTCATCCAAAGCACCACCGCCAGCAAAGCCAGCGCCGTCACGCCCGAGCGCACCAGCACCGCCGTGACCAAACCCGTGCCGTGGTCAAACGCAAAGCGGGCGGCGATATGGTTGCTGGCAAACACCACACCCAGCAGCAGCAAAATACCAATCGCCACACCACGCGAAAACGCTGCGGGAGCAGATGCCGCGCTCATGCTTGTAAAGCCATCACAACATCACGCAAATGGGAAGGCAGTGGCACCGGCCTGCGAGAAGCGCGATCCACATACACATGCACAAAATGCCCGTGCGCCGCCGTTTGATCTTCATCATCGGCAAACAAGCCCACTTCATAGCGAACGCTGCTCTTGCCCACATGATCCACTCGAATGCCCGCCGTGACGCGCTGCGGGAAAGCAATCGGCGAAAAATAATGGCATTGCGTCTCCACCACGAGGCCGATCACCTCACCGGCATGAATGTCTAAAGCGCCTTGCGCGATCAAATGGCCATTGACTGCCGTGTCAAACCAAGCGTAATAAACAACATTGTTCACATGCCCATAGACATCGTTGTCTGCCCAGCGGGTGGTGATCGGCACGAAGGCTTTGAAATTGCTGCGTGGCCAAGCGCTGGCGCGGCTGGGCGGGTGGGTGGGAGTGCTCATGAAGTCTTCTTTTAGACGTGGGAACGAATCAGCCATTGTGGCAAAGATTCAGCGAGATCGCCCCGTCTCGTTCGCATAACTGTTACTCATGCGTCAGCGGGTATCGGTTGATATAAAGGCAGCATTTCTAGGGCAGTTTTACGCGTCCAAGCGGGTGCGTTCAAATGCTTGAGTAACAGGCGATACGTGTCTAAATCAAAAGCCAGCGGCTCTTTGCTGATCGCCATCTCTTGCAGCGCCGCCTCGTCTTGCACCGTACCCAGCAAACACCATTGGTCAAACACATGAATTTCGGTGCGGCCCGTGACCTCGTTGTGTTCGCGCAGGCCGATTTTTCCCGGATACGGCCACACCTGCAATTGCTGCTTGGCCAAAGCCAGTTGCAAACGCAGGCGATGCAGCTCAGGCTTTTCTTGACCGCAACACACGCCTTTGCAGCGCCCTAATTGATGCGCAAAGCATCTGCCCTGCCCACTTTCCAAGCCCAACGCCTGCGGGCACAGCACATGCTCAGCCGCCAGAGCATGCAAAGCCTCCACCGCCTGATTCTTCGAGCGATACACGCCATACATCTGCGCAAATTGTTCTGGGCGCAAATCATCTCCGCGTACCAAGCTCAGCAGTGGCCGCGCGTTCGCATCATCAGCCAATTGCCAAGCGCACAGACTGCGTTCGCGGCGCAATTGCCGGTTAAAAATCGGCTGCATTTCTTTCACCAGCCGCGCTTCCAGTAGCAGCGCACCAAGTTCACCCGCCGTCTCGCGCCATTTAATCCGCCGAATCTCCTGCGCCATGCGCATCTCGCGCGCCTGCGTGAGGCTGGCCTGAAAATGCGACATCACCCGCGAGCGCATCGTCACGCTTTTGCCAATGTAGAGCGGAATCACGCCTTCGCCATAAAACAAATACACACCCGGCAATTCTGGAATGCTGGCAATCTCCGTTTCCAGCAAGGGCGGCACAGCGGCGCTGCCTTGTAAGAGCTTGGCCGCATGTAAGCTCACCACATCCAAGCCCAATTGCTGCACCGCTTGCGCCAGAAAGGCCTGCACCAGATCCACATCGCCCATGGCACGATGGCGTGACAGGGTCGTCAAGCCATGGCGCTGCATAATGCTATCCAAGCTGTGGCTGCGGTGCTGCGGATACAGCTTGCGCGAGAGGCGCACGCTGCACAACGTCTTCACATTCAAACTCACACCAACGCGCGCAAACTCGTGCAATAAAAAGCCGTGGTCAAAGCGCGCGTTATGTGCCACCAACACCGCCCCATCCAGCAAAGCCAGCAGCTCATCGCTCACCCGCTCAAAGCGCGGCGCATCTTCCACCATCAAATCGCTGATACCGGTGAGCTTTTGAATAAAAAATGGAATCCGGCAATCGGGATTGACCAAACTGCTCCAGCGTTTGACTACTACACCTTGCTCAAACCGTACCGCAGCAATCTCCGTGATACGGCTCGTCAACGGGTTGCCACCCGTGGTTTCTAGATCGAGCAAAACGTAGCAAGGTAGCATGGGAGGTGGACGCAAGTAAAAAAAGCCCTCAAGAGGGCCTTTTTGATTTTGGAGCGGATGATGGGAATCGAACCCACGTTATTTGCTTGGGAAGCAAGAGTCCTACCATTGAACGACACCCGCGTGATTCACAGTTTACTGCTAAAAATCATCACTCATCCCTGCCGCCAAATTCTCAAACTTGGTGATCGGCTTCAAGAAGGCCAGCTTGCAGGTGCCTGTGGGGCCATTACGCTGCTTGGCGATGATGATCTCAGCCACGCCGGGCTCTTTGCTGTCTTTGTTGTAGTAATCATCGCGGTAAATGAACATGATCACGTCGGCATCTTGCTCGATCGCTCCAGAGTTATGCGTCACGACGCCATCGGCCAGCCAAGAAGCCGGGCCAGGCACAGTCAGATCAAACACTTCCTGCTCACCTATCGGCTCAATGGCTACGACCTGATCCCAAAACAGATCAGATTCTGCCCACATGAGCAGATTGGGCGAGGAAAGGATGTTCGCATAATCGCGCACGACGTCCCGGGATGGCGAGAAAGAAAAATGCGACGAACCCCCATACGAGGTGCCACGCATACTGGCCATCACACGTTGCGACACACCTTGCGCCTTCATCGCTTGCTTGACCTCTTCAAACACCGTTTGCGGCAGCGTATCCACATTGGTATTGGCTGTGATGCTGGTAAGTTTGCTGCGCAATTGCGCCGCAGGTTGCACGCGTGGGCCAAACGCACCCACAACGGTCACAAAGCGCAACTGCTGCTCAGCGCCGCTCACATCCACATTCCAAACTGGCTGGCCTTTGCTTTGCACCACACACTTAAGACGCGCCACCATACCCAATCGCAACAACAAGCTAGCCACTTCTCGCGCCAAGCGCTCGCTGCATGTAGCCAGATAAATACGATCTGAGCCCCTGATGCCAGCAGGTCGCACATGAATACAGCCATCAGTCGCCCACAGGTGCTGCAAAAATAGCGCAATTTGCGTGTTACTCAAGGTAAACAGGCTTTCTGGCAAATGCTTCTCAGCCGAGCGTTGGCCATACAAACCCAAATCTTTCAGCCATTTGCCAACCCCTGCCGGATGCCAGCGATTGCCATTGCCCGCAATCACCAGCTGATGCCACTGCCCTCGCCCTGTATGGCGTGTCACAGCCGAGCCCATGGCAATGGCCGCTTTCATGACAGCTTCGCTGTTCTCCTCGGAAGCCGTTGTGTAGCGCAAAGGCTGATGTTTGATGTAACTGCCATCGCCCACCAAATGCGCCAGCAAGATCAATTGCTCTTCTGGCCAAGTTTGCGGGCAGGCGGGCTCAGGCAAATGACGAGCCAACGCCATCCGATCACCCACCACAATATCTTTGATCTCCTGCCAACCCTGCCCAGTCAACATGCGATGCCCGGCAGTCGCCTGCATCACGCGGCCACTGGCCAAACTCAGGCGAAACACATCTTTGCGCCCCACAGACCACACACAATCACTTCGCGCAGCCAACAATTTTTGCTGCGCGTTCACGGCATACACCTCAGGATGGGTGCCGACCAATTGTGCAATCGGCACATGTCTGCCATCCGTAAGGCACACCAAGGTATCGCCTGTCACACACTCCCTCAAATCACTCATCATCGGCCGCTTGTCGGTGCGCTGCTCGACGCCTCGGTTGAGCTGGGAAAGCGCGATCACCGGGCATTGCAGCTCTTTGGCCAGCATCTTCAGGCCACGCGAAATTTCCCCCAGCTCGGTGGCGCGGTTGTCGCCATCACTGCCTCGGCTGCCGCTCATGAGCTGCAAATAATCCACCACGATCAGGCCAAGCTTGCCGCCCATTTGTCGCGCCAGCCGCCGTGCATTGGCGCGCAGCTCAGAGGGCGTGAGGCCGGGCGATTCGTCAATGTGCAGAGAGATATTGCGCAGCTTTTCAATCGCCTCCACCAAGCGCGGCCATTCATCATCGCTCAGCTTACCGGTGCGCAAATGCCCTTGGTCAATCCGCCCAATGGAGCCCACGATACGCACAGCCAGCTGGCTCGCACCCATCTCCATCGAGAACACCGCGACCGGCAGGCCTTCGTTCAAAGCCACGTGCTCCGCGATGTTAATGGCTAAGGATGTTTTACCCATCGATGGCCTTGCGGCCAGAACGATCAAATCGCCCGCCTGCATGCCCGAAGTCATGCGGTCAAAATCATAGAAACCAGTGGGCACGCCGGTGATGTCATTGGGATTCTTCGACATCTCCTCCACGCGATCAAGTAGCGCCACCACCAGGCTTTCCATCGAATGAAAGCCTTGCTTGAGGCGTGAGCCTTCTTCGCCAATCGCGAAGATTTTTCTCTCCGCATCATCCAAGATTTCGGCAATGGGGCGGCCTTGCGTTGAGAAAGCGCTGGTGGAGATTTCATCACTCGCGCCAACGAGCTTGCGCAGGATCGAGCGCTCGCGCACGATCTCGGCATAGCGGCGAATATTGCCTGCGCTGGGCACATATTGCGCCAATTGGTTCAGATAAATCAGCCCGCCCACTTCATCGGCTGTGCCCTGCGATTGCAGGCGCTCATACACGGTGATGACATCAGCAGGTTTGCTGGCATTGATCAGCGAGCTGATCGCGGCATAAATCAGCCGATGCTCGTAGCGATAAAAATCGGTGTCGATCAACAAATCGCCCACACGATCCCAAGCACAGTTGTCTAGCAGCAAACCGCCGAGCACGCTGGATTCAGCTTCAATGCTGTGCGGGGGCACGCGCAGCTGCGCGATCAGCGGATCAGGGCTGGGTAGATGGTAATCAGGGACATGATCAGAGGCGTATTCGTCATCGACGACAGAGAGTTCAGCAGACATGCGCTTATTGTGCAGCGGTTCAGGCCAGTGGCCTGTGGACAAGTCTGTGGAGATTCGGTGATTAGTGGTGTATATCTTCGAGGTAAATTTTTTGCTGTGCATTGAATACTATCAATTTGATAGCATACTATGCAGATAATATAACGGATAGCAGCTTAAAAGACATAAAAAATCCCACGGATTACTCAGCGGGCTTTAATCGTCACGCGCAGCGAACTGCGCCCTCATCTTCTCAGTTCAAGCGATCAATGCGTGCCGTCCATAAACTGTTCGTCTTCCGTCGAACCTTTGAGGGTGGCGGTGGAAGTGTTGGCTTCGATGCCTTGCTTCAAGCTTGGGCGATGCATCGGCTCAATGCCTCTCGCACCAAAGGCTGCAGAGCCGAAGGTGGAAAGGGGTAAACCGAGCTGATGTTGATTTCGCACAGCACATAGGTGTCTTGCCCACTGCTCGTCTTTTTGCCTCGGATGAAGTCTGCATCCCAAAGTACAGGTAAATCATCAGGGATGATGGCCAGTGATTCGCACATTTGCGCAATCCAATCGCTCTCAAGTTGGTGTTTGAGATCTTGAAAATCAGCTCGATCTGCCGGGAAATAGAGCCGAGGCCCAGGCTCTGGCGCTTCGATCTCTGGCTGACCTGCGGGCGCGGGATACAACGCATTGATCAATTGCTCGCCAAAGCCCGCCACTTGCTTGCCAACCACGTAGCAGCGGATCATGCCTTCTCGCAAGCGATCTTCAAAAGGCTGATCAATCATCGCACCGCCCAGAGAGAAATACGGGCTGCACAGTGCCAGAAAGTCATCCAAATGCATGAGCTGCTCGCTACAGCCGCGTTTGGCATGGCGCACGGCCAGGAGCTCTTGGGAAGCATCTTTCAAGCTGACTTTCCAAACCCCATCCCCACTTTGGCCGCGCAGCTGCTTGAGCACACGCGAGCCTCGCTTGAGTAACTCGGGAAGCTCAGAGCGCATGCCATCTAAGCTGCTGTAGCGCCGCAAGTCAGTGCCCCAAGGCATATGACGCGTTTGGTAGAGCACATCTTTTGTGCCCATTTTGTCGATCACATCGGGATGCGCACTCACCTTCACGCCTTTGGCAGCCACTGATCTGAGCATCGCATTCAAGCGCGCGCGATCACGGCCAGCTTCGAAGGGGTTGTACCAAACCAAGGCGAGATCCACATCG
>JANMHJ010000047.1:0-64940 GCA_031375105.1 Variovorax sp. | reverse complement strand
CAATGGCATTTTCTAACTCCTGCTTAAATTGCTTCAACATATCGGCTGAGATGGTGTCGCGAGCCGATTTGCCGTAAATCGTGATCAACCAAACCTGCCCATTGGCAAGGCGATTGAAATACACCACACGCGCACCGCCTCGCTTACCCATCCCCGGTCTTGACCAGCGAATCTTTCGCACGCCGCCAGATTCCGGCACGACATCACCAGCTTCTGGGTTGAGTGATATGTGCGCAATGAACTCGTCTTTGTCATTTTCTGCCCAATAGTCAGACCATTGGCTTTGAAAGATCGGTGATTCGACGACAGTTAACATGTGAAAAACTTAAGTTGATTATACGGCAATGCCGTATTTTTGCAAGCTTACTTTGCCCAAGTGTCTTTGAGGCCTGTGATCTTGTTGAACACGACTTTCCCATCCTTGTGATCCACCCGATCCGCGACGAAGTAGCCATGCCGCTCAAACTGGAATTTGCCGTCCGCCTTGGCCTGCGCGAGGCTGGGTTCGACGTAGGCGGTGATGGTTTGTAGGCTGTTGGGGTTGAGATCATCTAGGAAGGTTTTGCCGTCGGCCCCACCACCCGTATCTGGGTGTTCTGTGCTGAAGAGGCGGTCGTAGAGGCGGATTTCTGCGTTGACTGCGTCGGCTGCGCCGACCCAGGTGATGACGCCTTTGACTTTGACGGCGTCTGAGCCGGGGGTGCCGGATTTGGTGTCTTTTAGCACTCTAGCCCTTATGGAATCTGCGCGAGTTGCTCCGGATTTGATAGCTTCTTCGCTCGTGCCTTCAGGGTAGTTTGCGCCTTCCACTTCAATGACGAAGCCGTATTTGAGGCGGACTTTGTTGCCCGGGAAGAGGCGGAAGAAGCCTTTGCTGGGCACTTCTTCGTAGTCTGTGCGCTCGATCCAGACTTCTTTGCCGAGCTTGAAGCTGCGTTTGCCGAGATCGGGCAGGTGGGGGTGAACGGGGGCGGAGCAGTCTTCCAGATGCTCTGCGCTGCCAAAGGCTTCTTCCCAGTTGGTCAAGATGAGCTTGAGGGGCTCTAAGACGGCCATGGCGCGGGGGGCGGTGGGGTCGAGGGTGTCGCGCAGCGCGCCTTCAAGCGTCCCATAATCAATCCAGCTATCGGCTTTGCTCACGCCGATGCGCTCGGCAAAGAGCTGAATGGCTTGCGGCGTGTAGCCACGGCGGCGCAGGCCAACTATTGTGGGCATGCGGGGGTCGTCCCAGCCGTTGACTTTTTTCTCGTTGACGAGCTGGGCGAGCTTGCGTTTGCTGGTGATGACGTAGGTGAGGTTGAGCCGGGCGAATTCGTATTGGCGGGGCTGCTGCTTGATGAGGCCGCCTTCCAAGAGGCGGTCCATCAGCCAGTCGTAAAACGGGCGCTGGTCTTCGAATTCGAGGGTGCAGATGCTGTGGGTGATGCCTTCAATGGCGTCTTCAATCGGGTGGGCGAAGGTGTACATCGGGTAGATGCACCATGTGTCGCCGGTGTTGTGATGGGTGGCGCGGCGGATGCGGTAGATGGCGGGGTCGCGCAGGTTGATGTTGGGGGAGGCGAGATCAATCTTTGCTCTCAAAACCATAGCGCCATCGGCATGTTTTGCGCTGGCCATCTCCCTAAAACGCTCTAAATTCTGCTCAGGCGTGCGGCTACGGAAGGGGCTGGGCGTGCCAGGGGTGTTGAAGTCGCCACGGTTGGCGCGCATTTCTTCTGCGCTTTGTTCGTCCACATAGGCCAGGCCGCGCTCAATGAGGTGTTCGGCGGCGGCATACATGAAGTCGAAATAGTCGCTGGCATACAGCTCTTTGCCTTTGCCATCTACCCCCCAGCCGAAGCCGAGCCAGCTGACGGCATCGATGATGCTGTTGACGTATTCTTTTTCTTCTTTCTCGGGGTTGGTGTCGTCAAAGCGCAGGTTGCAAATGCCTTTGTAATCGCGGGCCAGGCCGAAATTCAGGCAAATGCTCTTGGCGTGGCCCACATGCAGATAGCCATTGGGCTCGGGCGGAAAGCGGGTGACTATTGAAGTGTGTTTGCCGCTGGCGAGATCGGCTTCAATGATCTGGCGCAGGAAGTTGCTGGGCTTATGGGCTTCTGGGGCGGCGGGAGATTTCGGGGAGCTGTTAACGGTCATGCCCTGATTTTAGGCGGCGCAGCTCTTGGATTACAGCCAGATACCAGATTTGCACTCTAGACGACAACGCAGAGCGCAGGCGAGCCGTTGGAGGAGGACTGCTTTTCAAAGGAGATCAACATGAAAGCATGGATAGCAAGCGCCGCAATGGCTGCAACACTCGTGGCCGGCGCTGCGCAAGCGGGCGATGTGAGTTGGAGCGTGACGGTGGGCTCCCCTCGGCCTGCACCAAGAGTGATTTACGCACCCCCGCCTGTGGTGTATACGCCGCCTCCAGTGGTGTATCACCCAGCGCCAGTGGTGTATCAGCCGGTGTATCAACCGGTGGTCTATGCGCAGCCTGTGTATGCCATCCCGCCTGGGCATGTGAAGAAGTGGCACAAGCACGGCCATCGCTATCCTGGCGCTGTGGTGTATGGGCAGCCTCGCGGCTACTACCGCTATTGAGCCTTTGGGCGGCTGGCTGGAATCAGGCCGCAAAGGGCTGGGGTTCGGTATCTCTCAAAGAGTCGCGTAACGCGAGTGCCTTGACGAAGCGCTGAAAGGCGTGGGCGCAGTTTTCGGGGTCAACCAGCAAGGGCATGTGGCCGCACTTGAAATCGACATACTGAGATTGGGTGATTTCAGCCACGGTGCGCTGATCTCGCTGGAGCACGATGCGGTCATGTCGGCCACACAGTATCAGCATGGGTGGCGGCTTGCTGCGCATTTTGTCGAACACGCGGCGTACACTGGCGCCATCGAGTGGGCGCATGCTGTTGATGGTTTGCGGGCTGGTGCGCTCCAGCACTTTGCGCAAATAACCAGTGAGCATTGCTTTTTCTGCCGCATCTGCATACCCCATCTCCTGCGCGCCGCGCGAGCCCAGCACTTGGCGGCCAAGCCGGGAGGCTGAAAGAATCGGCGTGGTGGCTGCCACATGCAGTTTGAAGCGCCCTTGGCTGAGCATGGGGGCCGAAGCTAAGCTCAGGCTGAGAAAACGCTCTGGCGAGGCGCCGTAAAGCGCTGCACCGACCACGCCGCCTGCGCTATGACCGACCCAATGGCATGTCTTGATGTCTAGCTTCACAAGCACGCGATGCGCGTAGTAAACCAAATCTGGAATGGCGTTGCTGTAAGGCAAATTTTGATTCACGCCCATGGCCGGCGGATCGCACAGCACGACACGGAAATCCCGCGAAAGCAGCCGAGCGAAATCTTTGAAGCTTTCTGCATCATTGAGCTGGGCTGGCCAGCACACGACCCAATCCCCCTTCGCGCCCAAGAGCTGGGCAGTGAAGTTTCCGCGTTCGGTGGTGATGCTGATGTTTTTCAAGGGGAAATGCTTGGGCGGTGAACAGCACGGGGCTGAATCAAGCATAGCATTTGTAACGCTCGCTTACGAATTTGTCAACGCAAAATACGCAGATTCAGCGCTTGGCCGATGGCAGCCGAATATTCGCGGCCAGCCCGCCGGTGGACGAGTTGTGCAGGCTGAAGCTGCCGCCCAAGCGCTGAATGGTTTTTTCTACAATGGCCAGGCCTAGGCCAGCGCCGGTGGCGGCTGTGCGGGCCATATCGCCTCGGAAAAAAGGTTTGGTCAGGTGTTTGAGGGTGTCTTCTGCTGCACCGGGGCCATGATCACGCACTTTGAGCAAGACCCAACCATCGCGCTCGCGGGCGGCGATGTCGAGCTGGGTGATACCGGTGGCGACAGATTTGCCATATTTGCGCGCGTTTTCTACCAAATTGGTGATCACGCGAGTCAGCTCCACTTCATCGCCCATCACATGGAAATCTACCGGCAAATCGAGCTTGACGCGCAAGTCATCCGTCTGCTGCACAGAGAGCACACAGGCTTCAATCACATCATTCAGCGCCACCGGACGCAGATGCTGTTGGTCGGTGGGGCGGGCGTAGTCGAGGAATTTGTCGATGATGGCATCCAGCTGCTCGACGTCCGCCACCATGTGCCCGCGTGCCACATCGTCGGCCACGCTCATTTCGGTTTCTAAGCGCAGGCGAGCCAGCGGGGTGCGCAAATCATGCGAAATACCTGCCAGCATGACGGCACGATCTTGCTCAATCTTGGCCAGTTGCTCGGCCATGCGGTTAAAGCCGGCATTGACCTCGCGGATTTCGCTCGTCACGGCATCTTCATTCAAGCGGCTTGCATCAAAATCACCATCTTTCACGCGGCCAGCGGCAAACGACAGTGCTTTGAGCGGCTTATTGATCAGCCTTGCAATCACGGCAGCGCCTGCCAGCGAGAGCAGGGCGGCTATCGAGAGCCACACGAGCCAAGCGCGGCCCGGCACGGGATTCAAGCGTGCCAAATCCGTTTGCAGCCAGAATTTTTCATTTTCAATACCGAAGCCTACCCACAGGCCTTCGTCGCCATTGACCTTGCGCGCGAGCGTAGCGCGTTCGCCCAAACGCACGCGCAGCTCCACCAAGACGCGCTGCATCTGCGTGTCGCCCTCAAAGCCTTGCACCACATCCGTGACCGTGCGAGGCACGACTTTCACGCCCTCTAGCTCGGCCAATTGCTTGATCAGCGAGACGCGGGCAATCGCATCTGAATGCACGAGCGCGGCGCGAGAAAGATTGACGATGGAGGCGATTTGCTGCGCGGTTTGCGTGGCGCGCGGCTCGGATTCAAGCACGCGAAAGGTTTGCAGCCAAGCCACCACCGAGCCCACCAGCAGCAGCGCCAGCAGGAAGAAAGTGCGCCAAAACAGACTGAAGCGTACTTTGTTGATGCGTCCACCCGGCCGCACATCCAAGGGCGCAGGCATCGTCTCCAGCGCAGCAGGGCCGGTGGGCATGACTGAGCCTGCCATGCCCGAGGGCAAATGGGAGGGATTCTGCGAATCGCGGCCTCGCATGACGCTGCCGCCGAGGATGTGGTCATGCGCGGTGTTCATGAGAATGGCGATGCCTGGAAATAAAGATGAAAAAAAGCGGCGGTTGCAGGTGAACTACAACGCCGCTTGTCATGATAGCTGGCTTATGTCAGCCTTGGGTTAGTCTGGAGTTAGCTTTTGCCATCCGGCACAAACACATAGCCCACACCCCACACCGTTTGAATATAGCGCGGCTGCGCCACGTCGTTTTCAATCATCTTGCGCAGGCGCGAGATCTGCACATCCAGGCTGCGGTCAAAAGGCTCGAATTCACGGCCACGCGCCAGCTGAGCAAGCTTTTCGCGCGAGAGCGGCTGACGCGGATGGCGCACCAGCGCTTTGAGCATGGCGAATTCACCTGTGGTGAGCGCGATTTCTTCGCCGCTTTTCTTCAAAGTGCGCTGACCGAGATCAAAGTCAAACGGGCCGAAATTGATGCTTTCGCTTTCGGCTGATGGCGCACCTGGCGCTTCTTGCGCAGGGCGGCGGCGCAGCACGGCATGCACGCGGGCCAGCAATTCGCGAGGGTTAAAGGGTTTGCCCAAGTAATCATCTGCGCCTACTTCCAAGCCTACGATGCGATCCACGTCTTCGCCTTTGGCGGTCAGCATGATGATGGGTGTGCGGTCACCGGCAGCGCGCAGGCGGCGGCAGATCGACAGGCCATCTTCGCCGGGCAGCATCAAATCCAGCACGATCAGGTTGATCGGCTCTCGGATCATGGCGCGGGACAGCGCCTTGCCATCTTCGGCCACGATGACTTCAAAGCCCTCTTGCGTCAGATAGCGGCGCAGCAGGTCGCGGATGCGGGCATCGTCGTCAACGACCATGATGCGGTCTGCAGATTTTTCGGGTTGGCTCATGAGTTACTCCTGTAAATATGTAACATGAGCGGAATGTACACGTTGTTTTTTGAAAAATCTCGTGAAAAATGCACAGAATCTCTGTTTTGTTACAGATTTTGCAAGATATACGAGATTTTTATGTCTTTTGGAAGACAATGCTAACTTATTGAGAGGATTTGCGCTGAAAGCGAAATCGTTTCACCCCGTTTCGCTTGCTGCTTCGTTCAAACCTGTATGCCGCCGCAAAGCCCGCATCCACAGGTTTTGCGGCATAGTTGAAACTTCTCTTCAGGATCACGCCATGACTTTGCGCACCCAACCCCCTTCCTTTTACTTTTCACGCTACGCCAAGATTGCTACTATTTCAATAGCACTCTGCGCAGGTTTTATAACGGCTCAACCCGCTTTTTCTCAAAATATTCGGATGGAAACACCGCAAAACGTCGTCTCTCTCCAAGCCCAGGGCAGCCTTGAGGTGCAGCAAGATTTGCTGACCATCAGCATGAACACCACGCGCGACGGCCCTGACGCAGCCACGGTGCAAACCCAGCTCAAAACAGCGCTGGATACGGCGTTGGCAGAGGCGAAAAAAGTAGCTCAGCCCGGTCAGCTCGATGTGCGCACCGGTAATTTCAGCCTCTATCCGCGATACAGCCGCGATGGCAAAATCAATGGCTGGCAGGGCAGCACCGAGCTCGTTTTAGAAGGCCGCGATTTCGCGCGTATCAGCACCTTGGCCGGAAAGATCAACACCCTGACCTTGGGAAATGTCGCTTTCGGCCTCTCCCGCGAAGCCCGCGCCCGCGTGGAAGCAGAAGTTACCGCGCAGGCGATTGAGCGCTTCAAAACCAAGGCGCAAGAGGTGAGCAAAGGCTTTGGCTTCAGCGGCTTCACCGTGCGCGAAGTGAGCGTGAACGCGAATGACCAAGGCTTTGTAGGCCGTCCGCGCGTGGCCAGTATGGAAATGAAGATGTCTTCTGCCGCTGATAGCCAAGTGCCAGTGGAAGCAGGGCGCAGCACGGTGGTGGTGAACGTGGCGGGGTCGGTGCAGATGAAGTGATTGCTATTGAATTGTGAGCACTCTGCGCAGGTTTTATAACGGGTTGGGGGCTATTTGGCTTGAAAATTCATACTTCTTTGAGATGTGATTTTTAAGCGTTTTTGAGTGGTTTGCCGTTATATTTCCTGCATAGTTTGCTATTCTTTTGATAGTGATTGGATTCGGAAAATTTTGATTGTCGCTGAGCCGTGGCCTGTCGGCTTGCTTGAAGATTTGCGTACGAAATGAATGGTGGTTTGCCAACTCGCTAACAAATGTAGAGCTGCTCGCACGCAAGGTCGCAACCTCAAAGACCGTTGCAATCCGAGATGGGAACTTCCCTCGCTAGCCCCAGACTGCGCCGAGCGCAGGCCAAGAGCGCCGTGCTCACGCTCTGAGTCAGGGCCGGCTTGTAAGAGACCGTTCAGTTACGCGCAAGCTTCCGTTGGTTTGAAGCAAGCTGACGTTGGTTTCGCGTCAGTGGCAGGCAAGAGCTGTTTTTCATAATCCTCTCACGCCTGATTTTGGGCGAGGACATGATGGAGACGGTATTTATGGCGACACAAATTACAAACAACGTGCGAGAACGGTCTCGGCCCATGACCCAAGAAGAGAAAAAGGTGATTGCCGCCTCTTCTGCGGGCACTATTTTTGAGTGGTACGACTTTTACCTTTATGGTGCGCTCGCTGCGATCATCGGCGCGCAATTCTTCACGGCGTTCCCTGAAAACACCCGCAACGTGTTCGCCTTGCTGGCCTTTGCAGCCGGCTTTATCGTGCGCCCATTTGGCGCTTTGGTATTCGGCATGTTGGGTGACATGATCGGGCGCAAATACACGTTCTTGATGACGATTGTCATCATGGGCATTTCTACGTTCTTAGTGGGTATTCTGCCCAACTACGAAAGCTGGGGAACTGCCGCACCGATTATTCTGATCTTGCTGCGTATGGCCCAAGGCTTGGCGCTCGGCGGTGAGTATGGCGGCGCTGCAATTTATGTGGCCGAACACGCTCCTGCCAACCAGCGCGGCTATTTCACGGCCTTTATTCAAACCACTGCGACGCTGGGCTTGTTGCTCTCGCTGATCGTGATTTTGTCAGTGCAAGGTTACGTTAACGGCAATTACCCTGATGTGCCCCTGATGAAAGATGGCATTGCAGTGTTGCTGGCAGACGGCAAGCCTTCCATGGTCAAGGCGTTTAACGCTTGGGGCTGGCGCGTTCCTTTCATCGGCTCGATCTTCCTTTTGGCAATCTCGCTTTACATTCGCCTGCAAATGAACGAAAGCCCCGCCTTCAAGAAAATGAAGGAAGAAGGCCGCACTTCGAAGGCACCGCTCTCCGAAGCTTTTGGCAACTGGAAAAACGGCAAGATCGCTCTGATCGCTTTGCTCGGCCTCGTTGCAGGTCAAGCCGTCGTTTGGTACACCGGCCAGTTCTACGCGCTGTTTTTCATGCAGAACGTGATCAAGATCGACAGCTTCACCGCTAACGTGATGGTTGCTTGGTCGTTGATTTTGGGCACAGGCGGCTTCCTTGTCTTTGGCGCCTTGTCTGACCGAATTGGCCGCAAGCCCATCATTTTGGTCGGCTGCCTGTTGGCTGCGATCACCTTCCTGCCCGTGTTCAATTTGCTGACCAAGACCGCCAATCCAGCGATTTATGCAGCACACCAGACCCCGGTTTCGGTGAAGGTGTATGCAGATGATTGCTCGTTCCAGTTCAATCCGACAGGAACCGTGAAATTCAGCTCGTCTTGCGATATCGCCAAGGCGCAACTCGCGCGCACCTCGGTGAACTACTCCACGATTGAAGGCGCTGCTGCTGGCACCTTGGCTGTGGTGAAGGTTGGCGAGACGGAGATTCAATCGTATGACGCAGGCAAGCTGACCGGCGACGAACTGAAAAAGGCAAAGGCCGCATTTGATGGCAGCCTGAACGCAGCGCTGAAAAAGGCGGGCTACCCCATGGTGGCGGCTGACAACACATCAATCGCCAAGGCTCAGCACTTCTTCGATATCTTCAATACGCAGAAGTTAACCATCATCCTCATCCTGACCTATTTGGTGATTTTGGTGACGATGGTTTACGGCCCGATCGCAGCCATGCTGGTTGAAATGTTCCCAACGCGCATTCGCTACTCTGGCTTGTCTTTGCCTTATCACATTGGCAACGGCTGGTTTGGTGGCCTGATGCCTGCAACGGCATTCGCCATCTCTGCGCAGACGGGCAACATCTACTCCGGTTTGTGGTACGCGATCATCATTGCTGTGATGACTGTGGTGATTGGTACTTTGTTTGTGCCAAACGGTACTCATAAGAAGGATATCTTCGCAGGCGACATGGATAAGAAATAAATCCATCATTGCTGCTAAGCAGTCTGGGCCACGTTCTTGCTAGCCAAGACCGTGGCCTTATTTTTTTGCGCGCTGCTAGGCTGTTTGCAGCGATACTTCACTTTCTACTAAGCATTGGAATTCAATTGATCGATCTTGTTATTTCTCAGCTAATGGATCTGTTCAGAATCGGCCTGATCATCGCCTTGGTCGTCACCATGCAGCGAACGGCGGCTGTCACAGGGCGCGTGATTCCTCTGATCTTGGGCGTTATCTTCGTGGCCGTGATGCTCCCCACCACGATGCCAAGCAGCGCAGTGAGCTTGAAAGACGCGATCCTTGCCGGGCTCGTCTCTAACATCATCATCTTGCTGCCAGTGCTTGGAGCAGCGTGGTTGATTGCGCGATTTCGTCGCTAATACAAACACCGCTCGCTTGATTCCAATAAAAACGGGGTGCTTCCAAATAGATAGCACCCCGCGCTTCATTTATGCCGGCTACCGGCTTAAATCGTCATAAAAACAGCATGAGAATCAATCCCCGCGCACCACACCCTCGCGGCGTGGATCTGCGCCGCCAAACCAGCCTTAGCCGAGGCACGGTTGATGGCATTGCTGAACACTCTTATAGCAATACTTTGCATTTCTTCTAAGACAAATTATTGCTGCAATGACACTTAAATACCTGAAAAGTAATGTCATTCTGGCGATATTTGTAACTCGTAACAAAAGATGCAATTCGATTTTTTAGATGTAGTCCATTGCATGTTGTCGTAGACGTAGATTCTAAATTGATAGCTAAAAATCAAAGTCAACCGTTGGGAAGGGCGTATTTTTCAATCGCATTTGAAATCCTGCAATATTTTGCACAAGCAATTTTCAAAGTAAAAAATCCAACAATCCAAATCATCGATTTGTAAAAAACTTACAGAAAGTTGCATAAGTATTTGTATTTTTAATAGCAAGAGGCCAAAAAAAAAATCGCACAATTATTCATAAGAGAAACAACTAACAGTGATCGGGATGATATTCGTGCCCCTAAGAAACAAACCAGAAAAGCCAAAAAGCGTGAGTGAGCTGCCCTCGGCGCAAGCTCAGCAAGTCTGGTTGGCTGCTGCGCCACAACATCAGATCCTTCTACGCAGCCGTTAGGCGATTGACAGCCATGCGCAGCCCCACGCCCCTTTTTCGCCAAGAAGCGCTAGACCATAAGCGCGACACGTGGCTCGGGGATATTTTGCTGGCCCGCCCTGTCGCCTTTGCATGGCTTGCCGCCTTCTTCTTTTGCGCAGCTATCGCTTCGCTGGGCTATTTGGTCTGGGGCGAATACACCAAAAAAGCGCGTGTCTCGGGCTATCTTGTGCCCGATCAGGGGCTGATCAAGCTCTTCGTGAAGCAGCCAGGCCCGGTGATTGCGCTGAATGTCAAAGAGGGGCAATTCGTTAAAAAAGGCGATGTGCTCCTCATCATCTCCAATGAGCGCACGAATTCCCAAGGCGGCACGCAAGCCGAAATTGCCAAGCAGCTTGAGATTCGCAAGGCAAGCCTAGAGGGCGACAAGCCGAAATTTGAAAAGATTTATGGCGAGCAAATTGCCTCAGCCGCGCAGCGCTTGGCGCAATTGGAAAAAGAGCTGGCTCAGATCAGCCTTGCCAGCGCTGCGCAAGAAGAGCGCATCAAAATCTCCAGCAGTGTGGTGGCTCGCAACAAGCAGCTCACTGAAGAAAAATTCGTCTCCGAGCTCGTGTTGCAAGAAAAGCAAGCCGATTTACTGGAGCAGCAAAACCGGCTGCGCGAGCTGAGCCGCAGCCGCATGGCTTTAGAGCGTGAAGGCGTGGCCTTGAAGGCAGAGCTGGCAAACTATCCGCTCAAGCTGCGCAATGAAATCGCCGCGCTAGATCGCGCCATCTCAGAAATCGCCGGCACAGGCTTTGAAAACGAAGCCCGCCGCCAAGAATATGTGCTCGCCCCGCAAGATGGCCTCATCACCGCTGTGCACACCGATGTAGGCAAGCAAGCCCAGCCAGATCGCCCACTCATGAGCCTGATTCCCGATGGCACACGATTGCAGGCTGACTTGTACATCCCCAGCCGCTCGGTGGGCTTCGTGCGCGTGGGCAACGTGGCGCAGCTTCAATACCAAGCCTTTCCCTATCAAAAATTCGGCATTCAGCCTGGCTCGGTTATCAAAATCTCGCGCACCGCAGTGCCTGCGCAAGAGTTGCCCTTTCCTGCGGCCAACTCAGAGATTTATTATGTCGTCACCGTGCGGCCAGAAAAAGAATTCGTCTTGGCTTATGGCAAGCAGGAGCCGCTGCAAACCGGCATGCAAGTCGATGCCGATATATGGCTGGATCGGCGCACGCTGCTTGAATGGATATTCGAGCCACTCTTTAGCATCACGGGGCGCATGACATGAGTGTGCTCGAAGATCTGCATCTTGGCTTTAGCAAAAAGCTGCCGCTCATCTTGCAAACAGAGGCAGCAGAATGCGGCTTGGCATGCCTAGCCATGGTGGCTTCATTCCATGGCTATCGCACAGATTTGGCCGCGCTGCGCAAGCGCTTTGCTATCTCGCTCAAAGGCATGAATCTGGCGCAGCTCATTGCCTCTGCCAGCAAAATCAATCTGAGTTGCCGCCCAGTGCGCGTCGAAATGGAGACTTTGCAGCGCCTCAATCTGCCCTGCATCCTGCATTGGAATTTGAACCATTACGTCGTCTTGCAAAAAGTAGCAGCTGATCACGTATTCATTCACGATCCCGCACTTGGGCTTCAAAAGCTCAGCATGGCCGAGGCTTCCAAAGCTTTCACCGGCGTGGCTCTCGAATTAGAGCCTACGATTCAGTTCCAGAAAAAATCAGATCGCCAATCCATACGGCTGCGCGGACTCATGGGGCGCGTACGTGGCCTCAAAACCTCTTTCATTCAGGTACTCATTCTCGCTCTGGCCATGGAAGTGTTTTCCTTACTGGGCCCCTTCTTAATGCAATGGATTGTGGATGATGCCCTCGTATCTGGTGATAAAGATTTACTCACCGTGATTGCGGCTGGCATGCTCATGCTCGGCTTGCTCAAAGCAGCGGTGAGCTTGATCCGCTCTTGGGTGTTGCTTTACATGAGCACCAGTTTGAATATCCAATGGGTGGCAAATGTGATGGAACATTTGCTGCGTCTGCCGGTGGCCTTCTTTGAAAAACGCCACATGGGCGACATCGTATCGCGCTTCGGTGCGATTTCCGCCATCCAGCAAACCATGACGACCAGCTTCCTAGCCGCCATGCTCGATGGTTTGATGGCCATCACCACCTTGGTGATGATGTTTATCTACAGCAGCACTCTGGGCTGGATCGCCTTGGGCGCCGTGTTGCTATATGGCTTGCTGCGCATCGCGCGGTATGACGCATTGCGCATGGCCTCCGAAGGCCTTATTGTGCGCAGCGCCCGCCAGCAAACCCATTTCATGGAAACCATCCGCGGCATCCAAGCCATCAAGCTGTTTAACCGCCAAGCTGACCGCAAATCACGCCACATGAAAATGACGGTCGACACCACAAATATCGGCATCGATATCCAAAAGCAAAACCTTGGCTTCCAAGCAGCGAACGCCGTGCTCATGTCTGTAGAAGGCGTGCTCATCCTCTGGCTAGGCAGCAAGAGCGTGCTTGCAGGCGGCTTCACCATCGGCATGCTGATGGCCTTCATCGCCTACAAAGATCAATTCACCAGCCGCATCAGCAGCCTGATCGATAAAGCCATCGAGCTCCGCATGCTGCGCATCCAAGCCGAGCGCTTGGCCGATATCGTGCTAGCCAAGCCCGAGCCAGATCTGCCTGCGCCGTCCTTCGCCTCCGAAAGCATCGAGGCCAGCATCGAGCTGCGCAACATCCGCTTTCGCTATGCCGATGGCGAGCCATGGGTGATTGATGATTTGAACCTGCATGTGCATGCCGGAGAATCGGTCGCCCTGGTCGGTCCCTCCGGCTGCGGCAAAACCACTCTCCTCAAAATCATGCTTGGCCAGCTAGAGCCCAATGAAGGCGAGGTGCTCATTGGCGGCATGCCTTTAAAGCAACTCGGCTTGGCCTATTACCGCAGCCTGCTGGGCACCGTGATGCAAAACGACCGCCTGTTTGCCGGCTCTTTGGCAGACAACATCTGCTTCTTCGATCCCACGCCAGATCAAGCCCAGATTGAACATTGCGCAAGATTAGCCCGCATCCATGAAGTCATCACAAAAATGCCCATGGGCTACAACACCCTCATTGGCGATATGGGCAGCACGCTCTCAGGTGGCCAAATGCAGCGCATGCTGCTAGCCCGCGCCCTCTACAAGCAGCCAAGCATCCTCTTCTTGGATGAAGCCACCAGCCATTTGGATATCCAGCTAGAGAAGCAAATCAGCAGCGCCATTGCGCAGCTACCGCTCACCCGTATTGTGATCGCGCATCGCTTGGAGACGATTCAGGCCAGTGGGCGGGTGATTAATTTGCAGCGTAAGCCGAATGCGACAAACGCACCAACAGTCACAACAACCGATGCCCCGGCTTTGCCTAGCGGCGAAGTCATGCCAAGCCCTTTAGCCCCCATCTTGAATTGATCAAAAGGAGAAAAACCATGGAGCGATTCCAAAAGAAAGACGATTACGTCAGCCCAGATCTGATGAAAGCCTTACAAGATTATTTCCAAGCGAATGTGCTGTGGACGTATGGCTGGCAATCCGATAAAGACAAAGTGCCCTTCAGCCACTGGAATCATGATTTCTTGCGCACACCTCGCACTAATCAAGAGAGCAGCGAACACATCTTGCTCAACCACGAAGCCCATGGCCCGATCCGTGATCTGTGGCTTCAGCTCAAGAAAGATGTCTTGCCCGATCATTCCTTGGTGCGCTGCTACGCCAACGCCCACACCTTCGGCATCGAAGGCTACCCGCATGTAGACAGCCGCACACCGGGCAACTACACCACCATTTGCTACATCAATCCCATGTGGCGGCCTGAATGGGCAGGTGAGACAGTGTTTCTCAACGATTTCGGCGATATCGCCCACGCCATCCTGCCCAAGCCAGGCCGCATCACCGTGTTTGATGGCCGCATCGTGCATGCCGCTAGAGGCCTCAGCCGTATCTGCCCCGCCATGCGCGTCACCCTCATGTTCAAGACCACTGCACTGGGAGCCACGCAAGATGTGCAGTGAAACACACCAAGGCCAACTGCATGCGCCGAATTCATTTGCAGACTACAAAGCTTACCTGCTTGCCCATAGCGCAGACAAACAAGTCCACAGTGGCCACACGCTGTGGAGTCATCTGAGCGGTGTGCATGACATTCTGCAAAGAGCCAAGCAACCTGAGTATGTTTGCACCGCAGGCCTCTTTCATTCGGTATACGGCACGAGATCGTTCAAGCCCGTCACGATTGAGAAGACGAAACGCAATGAAGTAGCGAAGTTGATTGGGAAAGAAGCCGAAGCGCTTGCCTTTGCATTCTGCGAGCTGCCGCGCCCCAAGCTGTTTGAGGCTGCGCTCCGCAGCAAGCAAATGCCACCAGAAATCAGTGCCTTCGCCCAAAGCGGTAATGAAGCTCAAACACAGTTTTACCAAGACCTGCTCACACTGGAGTGCGCCAATCTCCTAGAGCAGCGCGTCTTGCAAGAATTCCCAAGCCTAGCGCGCCACGCGCAAAGCTTGAGAATGCTAGATTCAGAAGGGTTCTGCATCTAGCCAATCCGCCTCGATCAGAGGTATATTTAGGAGAGTAACCATGAGTGCTAAAGAAACACAAAACGCACAAGTACAAACCACCACGCATTACTGGGGGTATCGGGAGATCGATCCTTCGGAGTTCAAGTATGTTGGCGGAGGTGATGATGGCGGCGGCGATGGAGGTGGCGATGGAGGCTGTGATGCGCAAGGCTGTGACAATGGGGATACTGGTGGAATGTGTGATGCAGCCGCGTACGGACCCGATACACAAGTTGCAGGCTTGTTAACCGATTTTTTGGAAGGTTTGGCTCGTAGTGTTACACAGTTCATGCAAGATCTGAATCCACAACCTGCGAATCCCCCGGGGCAAGTGCCGGGCGGCATTCTCCGAGGAGATGCAGGAGGTTATTTTGGTGACGGCACGTATGCGGGTGGTTGGTCTGACCACGGAGATTCTGCTTAAAAATTGAGGTTTGGTCGATCAATTTGATCGACCAAACGTTGATAAATTTATGATGAATTTTGTTTACGACCACAGATTTGCATTTGCTGTCTCCGCTTACACTGCGCTTGTCTTCTCCAAGTTAATTTGGCTGCCATTGCTTGACGGGAGTGCATTTTGGATTGCAGATTTTTTTTGCTTTGTGGTTTTTCCATTTGTAGTTGCTAAGTCACTTGGCATGCTGTCTCTTCCCAGTTTTGGGTTCGGCCACAAAAGAGTTGGCAACCGATCAACGGGAGAATTCCTTTTCTGTGTGCTGATCACATATCTATGCTTGATTATTGCCACAAAAATCGGGAGTTTTTTGGGTGATAAAGTAGCAATTGCATACCCAGACAATTTCAAAGCACTTTACAGCTACGCATCGAAAATTCCAAACCAACAGATGCTAAGATTTTTGGTGATGGTGTACTTTGCTGCTACCGCTGCAGTTGTTGAGGAGGTTGTGTATCGTGGCCTACTTAGTCACGCAGTTGGAAAATACATTCTGCCGAAATGGCAGATGATCGCTTTCATACTGATTTCGACAATAAGTTTTGGCATCATTCACATTGGGACTGGCATCTCTAACACTGCGTCAGCAATTTTTGCTGGCTTGGTTCTTTCTATTGCGTTTACAAAAACCAAAGATATCCGAGTAACGATAGCTGCGCATGCCTTGCATTGGTTACTATAAATGCTCAAGCATCAGCGAAAATGCTGGATATCGATCAGCTACATGGCAGCGCTAGAGGGTATTTGTGTGCTTTAAAAATCTGGCTAATACTTCCATCAAGTTAGTGCTTTGGTAATCCCCCAATAACCATCGGTAATAAAAACGGGGTACTACCAAATAGATAGCACCCCGCGCTTCATTTATGCCGGCTACCGGCTTAAATCATTATAAAAACAGCCAGAAAATTAATCTCCGCGCACGACACCCTCGCGACGTGGATCTGCGCCGCCAAACCAGCCCGAGCCGCCGCCGGAGGCGGGGTTGAGATTGGCGCGGCCAATGGCTTGGAGGCCGCTGGTCATAGCTTGCTCGCGTGCGTCGTGGCCGCGTGCTTTGAGGGCATCCACGGTGGCTTTGGGGAAGCGGTTTTCCTCTAGCAAGGTGGGCGCACCTGCTGCGCCGAAATTGGGCAGGTTGATCGCTTGCTGGGCATTTAAGCCCCAGTTGAGCATGCCGTAGGCGGTTTTGGCGGTGTAGTGAATGATCAAAGCGCCGCCGGGGCTGCCGCCAGTCATCACGACTTTGCCATCGGCTTTGTCGAAAATGATGGTGGGGCTCATCGAGCTGCGGGGGCGCTTGCCACTCTGCACGCGGTTGGCGGTGGGCTGGCCTGCGGCGTTGTTGGGCGCGTAATTGAAATCGGTCAACTCGTTGTTGAGCAAGAAGCCGCCGCCTGACTCTGGATTGCTCGGGTTGACCATTTGGCGCGCGCCAAAGGCATCTTCAATCGTGGTGGTCATCGACAGAGCGTTACCGTAGCCATCAATGATGGAGATGTGGCTGGTGCCGTATTCAGGTTGATCTGCGCCTTTGCCAAAGGCAGATCTCACGCCAGCGGGGTTGCCGGGCTTGGCATCGCCTTTCATGCTGGTGCCGGTGATGAGCTTGGCGCGCTCAGCAAGGTAAGCCGGGGCGAGCATGGCATTCCAGTTACCGCCGATCTTGCCATCGGGTGCGGGTACGAAATCTGGATCACCGAGGAACTGGGCGCGATCTGCAAACGTGAGGCGAGCGGCCTCGGTATAGAGATGCAGCCAACCGGGGCCGGGCAGGCCATCGGGCTCGAGCTGAATGTTGCCTGCATTGGTTTGCGCCAGCGTGCCGAGGATTTGGCCGACGGCGATCATGCCGGATGATGGGGGCGGCATGCCGCAGATCATGTAGTCTTTGTTGGTGGAGGCTTTGTAATCCATGCAAATCGGATCACGTTTCTTTGGCTGGTAGCCGGCCATGTCGGCCATGGTCAGCTTGCCGGGATTGTCTTTATGGCCTTGGACTTTATTGACGATGGCTTGTGCAATCGGGCCTTCGTGCATGGCTTTGCTGCCTTGTGCGGCCAGAGCCTTCAAGACATCGGCATAGGCTTGGTTGCGCACGTTGAAGCCCACATCGCGTGGGTCACCATCTGGTTTGTAAAAGTAGGCTTTGGCGACAGGATCTTTCGCCAGATGTGCATCTGCTTTGACCAGTGTGTTCAGGCGCGGGCTCACCTTAAAGCCGCCTTCGGCCAAAGCAATGGCAGGCTCAAACAATTTCGCCCAAGGCAGCTTGCCATGCTGCTTATGAGCCATCTCCAGCATGCGCATCGTACCGGGCACGCCGACTGAACGGCCGCCGACCACGCCTTCATAAAAGGCCAAAGGTTTGCCGTCTTTCATGAAGAGGTTTTCGTCCACGCCAGCGGGCGCAGTTTCGCGGCCATCAAAGGCCTCGGTTTTCTTGCCATCGTGATGCAGCAAAAATGCGCCGCCGGCGATGCCGCTGGATTGCGGCTCGACCAAGCCGAGCACGAGTTGCACGGCAATCGCGGCATCGACTGCGCTGCCGCCTGCTTTGAGCACTTGATAGCCTGCATCTGTGGCGAGTGGGTTGGCTGCGGCAACGGCGAATTTGGAGGTGGCCCAGCCTGGCTTGTCAGTGATGCCCGAAGCGCCTTCGGGCTGCTGGAAGGGCTGGTAGGCAAAATTGGTGGGCGCTGAGGCACAGGCGGCGAGTAGGGCGGCGCTGGCCAGCGTGGAGAGGGTGAAACTGCGGCGAAGGATGGTCATGAGTGGCTCCAAGGAATTGTTCTTCAAACGCCAGTCTAAACAAAAAAGCCCGCCAGCGCGAATCTGGCGGGCTGCTGCGCAGGGGAATTACCCGTAGCCCGGGCTGATCGAGCGCTTAGCGCGTGGCGGGCGCTGTGGCTGGATGAACGTTGTTAGGCGATTCGTCCATATAGCCTTTACCGTCTTTCGGGCCTTTTTTGCCCATGATCTGCCAGTTGGTGCGTTGGTCAATCAGGCGAGCCAGCACTTCTAGCTCTTCGTCGGTGTGGTTGATCGCGCCTGCGGGTGTGAGCATGCGGCCGTTGACGGGAGCGACTTCGCCCCAGAAGGCTTGGTGGTAATCGGCGCGGCTCAAAGCGCGATCTGGGCCGGCGGCCATGTCCACCGTGCCGTAGCAATTGCAGAAATAGCTGCGGAAGTTTTGTGCAGGGCGCACTTCGGTGTAAACGCCTGTGCCGCGAATACCGGCGGTGAGCGTGGGCGTGACGATTTGGCGATTGCTTCCCTTGCCCCAGACGCTGGCCACAGCGCCGGTGAGCAAGCGCAGCACGCTCACGGCGTTGAGCGTAGCACCACGCTCCACCGTGAAGCGGGAATTTTGGCGCACTTGGAAGGAGGCATTGCCTACGACAAAAATCAAATTAGAGCCGGGGCCGGTTTCAATGCGGTCTCCGGTTTGCACAATGGTTTGCGCTGTGAGGCGGCTGCCGTTGACTTGCGCATCGCCCATCAGCTCCACCACATTGCTGCGCTGCTGGGCCTGGGCAGCGCCAAAACCACCCATCGCTGTCCAGGCGGCTGCGGCGCTGATGAAGCTGCGGCGTTGAAACCAAAGCACTTCAGCCTCTTGGAGGCCTTGCAAGCTATGTTGTGTCATGGGTTTTCCTAGGTTTAAGCGGACATGATAGAACACTTACGATCTTAAGCGGCGGGTGGATGCAGTTCCGCGGGCGTGTCTTCGGTATGCACGAAGCTGTCGCGAAACGTGAAATACACCGAGGTGAAAAACATCGCGGCCACAGTCAGCACCATCGGCACCATCAGCGCAGCAGCCACGGCGGGTGAGCCGAGCAACACTGAGAGGGTGGTGATGACCACGCCGCCAACGGCAAACACCGCAAACCAGCCCAAGCCATAGGCTGTGTAGGCCCAGAAATTCTTCATGCAAGCGATCAAGCTGAAAAAAACCGCTTTGGTGGGCGAGACACCATGCCAATGCACCAGCGCAGGCGCATGCCAAAACATCAGCGAAAGCGGAATATACAAACCCATGCCAATGAAAGCAGCGGTTTGAAATTGACTATCTTCCAGCATCTCACGGCTTAATTTGCCGCCCATGATGTAGAGCTTGGCAAATTGCCCGCCGTCAAACAGCGTGGTGAATGCCATCACAAGCAAAAATCCGATCGCATACATGCCGCCCAACACAAGCATGGCTCGCATGCGCTGTTTACCAGCTCGAAATGCTGTGGCCAGCACCGAGGGCATAGGGAATTTCCCGCGCAATGCCTCCAGCGTGGCCACCATCAGGCCCAGCGTGGCCGCGGGCACGATGGCCAAAGCCAATGCACCCCCAATCAAGGGCAAGATGGAGGCGATGGAGACGATGCCCATGAACATGAAAAACAGGCCACCCAAGGCCAAGGGCTGCTTGAAGAAAGTTTTCACACCGAGTTTGACCCAAGTGAAGCCTGTACTGGCGGGGAGGATTTGGAGTTTCATGAAGGATCTGATTCTGAGGCCAACTGCGGCCATCGGTTCAATAGAGGGTTGTGAACTTGTTCACGCGCTAAGGCTTTGGCTGCTGTATTTCACGCGTGCGAGCAGCACGCGCTCAAAATGAGCCGGATCATGCGCTTGCAGCAGATTAGCTTCACGCGGCAAGTGAAAATCCCACAAACGCGATGTCCAAAAGCGCAACGCGCCTGCGCGAAGCATGGCGGGCAGGAGTTGGCGCTCGGCCATCTCAAGGGGGCGCTCTGTTTGATAGGCTTGCAAAAAGGCGTTTTGGCGTTCTTCGTTGGGAATGCCTGTAGCCAGATCAATGCACCAATCGTTCAGGCAAACGGCGATGTCAAACAAAAAGCTATCTACGCCTGCGAAATAAAAATCAAAAAAACCGGTGAGCTCAGTGCCTTCAAACATCACGTTGTCGCGAAACAAATCGGCATGCACCGGGCCGCGCGGCAGGGCAGCATAGCCGCTGCTCTTTGAGATGTGGTTTTGGTAAGCCAGCTCGGCTTTGATGAGCTGGTTTTGGTTTTCGTTCAGGAAGGGCAAGACGACGGGAATTGTCTCGTTCCACCAAGGCAGGCTGCGCAAATTGGGCTGATGACGGGAGAAATCTCTTCCCGCCACATGCATACGCGCGAGCATCGCGCCCACGGTGGCGCAATGTGCGGCGCTAGGGGCGAGCTCGCTGCTGCCGCGCAGGCGATTGACCACACAGGCGGGTTTGCCAAGCACGGTGAGCAAAATATCGCCATTTTTGTCAGATTGCGGGTCGGGCACAGGAATACCGCGCTGCGCCAAATGCTTCATCAGATAGAGATAAAAGGGCAGTTGCTCATGCGTTAAACGCTCAAACAGCGTGAGCACATAACGGCCTTGGGCTGCATCCACAAAATAATTGGTGTTTTCAATGCCGCCAGAGCAGCCTTGGAGGTCTGAGACTTCGCCCAAACCCAGTTGGGCAAACAGGCTTTGTGCTTCTTGGAGTGGAACTTCGGTGTAGACAGCCATTTTTGGATCACTTGAACTGGCCAGATTGTAGAGGGTGGACAATAGGCAGATGACTGATACCTCAAGCTCCGAAAAATCTCCCGAAAAAGTGCCATCCAACCGCTTGTTGCTGGTGGATGGCTCGAGTTACCTGTATCGCGCCTTTCATGCAATGCCCGATTTGCGTGCCGTGCCCGGTGATCCGAGCAGCGCGGCCACAGGTGCGATTCGCGGCATGATCAATATGATGGCGGCGCTGCGCACGCAATTTCCTTCAGCCTACGCGGTGTGCATTTTTGATGCCAGTGGCCCCACGTTCCGCGATGCGCTTTATCCAGAATACAAAGCCAATCGCTCACCCATGCCCGATGATTTGCGCAGCCAGATCGCGCCGATTCATGAGGTGATGCGGCTGCAAGGCTGGCCAGTGGTGGCGGTGCCCGGCGTGGAGGCGGATGACGTGATTGGCACGATGGCTCGGTTGGGTGCAAGCCAAGGTATGGAGGTCATCATCTCCAGTGGTGATAAAGACCTTGCGCAACTGGTGACCGACCACATCACCATGATTGACACGATGAATGGCAGAAAGCGCGATGTGGCGGGCGTGACGGCAGAGTTTGGCGTGCCACCGAGCTTGATGCTGGACTATCAAAACCTCGTGGGCGATACGGTGGACAACGTGCCTGGCGTGGAAAAAGTAGGCCCGAAAACGGCAGCGAAATGGCTGAACGAATACGGCTCGCTGGAAAATCTGATGGCGCGCGCGGATGAGATCAAGGGCGTGGCGGGGGAAAATTTGCGCAAGGCGCGTGACTGGCTGCCCAAGGGTCGTGAGCTGCTCAAGATCAAAACGGATTGCGACTTGGCCGGACATATCGACAACCTGCCTGCTATGAATTCAGTAGCACTCGGCGCAGAGAACATAACGGGACTTAGCGATTTTTACTTAAAATATGGCTTCAAAGGGCTGGCGGCGGGATTGGGCAAGAAATCTGCGGCAGCCGCACCCGCTCCTGCGATGGATGATCTGTTTGCCGAAGAGGCACCTGCGGTTTCCAAGGTCAGCGACAAAAAATACGACACCATCCTCACCTGGGAAGCCTTTGACGCATGGCATGAAAAAATCAATGCGGCTGAGCTCACCGCGTTGGATACTGAAACCACATCGCTGCATGAAATGCAAGCGCAGATCGTGGGCATCAGCTTCAGCATCACGCCCGGTGAAGCAGCCTACATTCCCCTCGCACATACCTACGCCGATGCGCCGGATCAGTTGCCCATCAACGAAGTGCTCGCCAAGCTCAAGCCTTGGCTGGAAGATGCAAAACATAAAAAGCTCGGCCAGCATGTCAAATACGACCGTCATGTGTTTGCCAACCACGGTGTTGAAGTGCAGGGCTATGTGCATGACACGATGCTGCAAAGCTACGTGTTGGAAGTACACAAGCCGCATAACTTAACCAGCCTTGCAGAGCGGCATGTGGGGCGGAGTGGCATCAGCTATGAAGATCTGTGCGGCAAAGGGGCGCACCAGATTTCTTTCTCTCAGGTCGATATTGAGAAAGCCTCAGAGTATTCCTGCGAAGATTCCGATCAAACGCTGGACGTGCATCTGGCGCTCTGGCCGAAGCTCCAAGCCAATGACAAACTGCGTGGCATCTACGAGTTGGAAATCGAAAGCTCGGAAAGCCTGTATCGCATTGAACGCAACGGCGTGATGATTGATGCCCAGCTCTTGGCCACTCAAAGCCATGAGCTGGGGCAGCGCATCATGCAATTGGAATCTCAGGCGCATGAGCTGGCCGGGCAGCCGTTTAACCTGGCCAGCCCGAAGCAAATCGGTGAGATCTTCTTCACCAAGCTAGGCCTGCCCGTGGTGAAGAAAACCGCCACCGGCGCACCAAGCACCGATGAAGAAGTGCTGGAAAAGCTCGCAGAAGATTACCCTTTGCCTGCAAAAATCTTAGAGCACCGAGGCATCTCTAAGCTCAAAGGCACATACACCGACAAACTCGGCCAACTCGCCCATCCGCGTACGGGCCGCGTGCATACGCATTACGCGCAAGCGGTGGCCGTCACAGGGCGTTTGTCGAGCAACGATCCGAATTTGCAAAACATCCCAATCCGCACAGCTGAAGGTCGCCGTGTGCGCGAAGCTTTCGTTGCACCCGCAGGCTCATTGATTGCTAGCGCCGACTATTCGCAAATCGAGCTGCGCATCATGGCGCACATCAGCGGCGATGAAGCGCTGATCAAAGCGTTTACCGATGGCATCGACGTGCACCGCGCCACGGCGGCAGAGGTGTTTGGCTTATCCGCAGCCGATGTGAGCAGCGAGCAGCGCCGCTATGCCAAGGTGATCAATTTCGGCTTGATCTACGGCATGAGCGCTTTCGGCTTGGCCAAAGCGCTCAGCATTGACAACACCGCTGCTAAAAACTATATCGAGCGATATTTCGCCCGCTTCGCTGGCGTGAAGCAATATATGGATGAGACGCGGCTGTCTGCCAAAGCCAAAGGCTATGTCGAAACCGTGCTCGGCCGCCGCCTCTACCTGCCAGAAATCAACAGCCCCAACGGCCCCCGCCGCGCAGGCGCTGAGCGCGCCGCGATCAACGCACCCATGCAAGGCACGGCGGCAGATTTGATCAAGCTCAGCATGAACGCTGTGCAGCACGAGCTGGATTCGAAAGCTTTGAAAACCAAGATGATCATGCAGGTGCATGACGAATTGGTCTTTGAAGTGCCTTCAGATGAGCTCGATTGGCTGAAAGTGGAGATCCCCCGCATCATGGCCAGCGTGGCGCAGCTCAAAGTGCCGCTGGTGGCTGAAGTGGGCGTGGGCAAGAACTGGGATCAGGCACATTGAGGTGGCGTGAGTGCGGTAAAGATGCTATTAAATAGATAGCATACTAGGCGCATTTTATAAGGGCGAAATGCCAAAATCACTTCAAGCCTGTAGCATCAAGAGGTGACAGGTACGTCAAAGGCTGTGAAACCTGCCCCTTGCCGCGCTTGCGCTGCCATCATCTCCCAAGCGGTTTGCCATTCAGCCACACGCTGATCGATTTGGAACAGAGGGGCGGTGGCTTGTTGAGTCTTCAGGCGGGTTTTGAGTTGCTGTAGTTCGCTGGGGTTTTGCCCCAAAGCAATGGCGCGTTCAAGATATTGCTTACGAGCAGCCTCAACGCCCCATACCTCGCTGTCAAACACAAGTTCAGGCAAGCCGGCAGAGCGGATGATGCTGCCGCCTAGCCGCGAAGCCATGTTGTGCCCCGCGCAGCTCAGCGCAGGCACACCCATGCGCAAGGCATCGACCAATCCGTGGTTGGCATTGAACAGCAGGGTGTCTAAGAAAAGATCCGCATGCTGCAACTGCGCCAACTGCAAAGCCCGGTTGGTAGAGGCGGCAAAAATCAAGCGCTGTGCAGCAATCCCGGCCATGTCAGCTTCGCGCCTCAGATTGCTTTGTGCCGTGCGATCAAAAGCGGGCAGCCACAAGACTGCTTCGGGTAAATGTTTCAAGATCTGCATCCAAAGCGAAAAACTGGCCGGCCCGATCATTGCCGTGCCGACTCGGCTGCACAGAAGCAGCGCATGTTCAGGCAGCCCCAATTCATGGCGTGTCTGTGGCGATGTATGGGGTGCGGTGTCGTCGCTGTGAAGCCAGCAGCTGTGCTCAAAGCGCACCGTGGGGCCGTGTATCGAACCACCATGATTGCCTGAGCCTTGGTAGCCATCGGGCGTTGTGAAGCGATCACCGATCAGGAACTGCACCGTGCCGGGGTTGAGCCGTTGCCAGCTTTGATGGCGCAGTTGAACGGGCGCGACACCATAAAAAGGCAAATCAGCACGGCATGACGGTGTGTAGTAGGCCGTGTCCATGAAGATAGGAGCGCCTATGGATCTGATTTTTTGCACGACATCTGCGCTGCTCATGGAGGCTATTTCAGTGAAGCTGGCGCTCAATTGAGAGATGCTGCGAGAATCTTGTCGGGTCGGGGAAGGGGTTTGAGAAAAAATATGAATCCCAAAGCGTTGTGGGTCAATGCGTTTGATCCAACCGAACAAAAGACTGCGCTGGCGTTCTTCGTGTAGGTTTTGGGCGGATATCGCGACATGGATTCGGCCATCAGAATGTTCACGCCATGCAGGCAGTTGCTGAGGGCCTGATCGTTTCACAAAGTAGCGGCGACCGTCTTGCAAGGCATGACCTTGCTGCTCTTCGCTCAAAGGGAGCATCAGCGCATAAAACTGCAAATCTCGCCAGTCATGGCCTTCTTGATGCAGATGTGAGGTTTCAATCCAGTCGCGCATCAGCGAGATCAACTGCGATTGCCCTTTCCAATCACACTTCAGAATGGCATCAAAGGCATGCAGTTGGTAGAGTGCTTCAGCGCTAGGCAATCGCTTGGCAGTCCAGCCGAACCGACTCGCACTGATGCCGATGGATTCTAGGTAGTCGGTCAAGATCTGGCGTGCAGCATCAGACAAGCTGTTCAAAGCGATGTTGGCTTTTTCAAACTGCGCATTGAAGGTCAGCTGCATCGCCAAACGCAGTTGAAGATCGGGTCGTTGCGGCTGCAAGGCCAGCGCGGTTTGAATGACGGTCAGCGCCAGCGAATCATTGTGCGCAGCGGTGCAGACATCACAGTGGTTGATGCTGATATTCACGTCCTGCGCAGCCAGGGCATGCGCATGAGACAAGCGCTCTTGCGCCAATGCCCATTGCTGCTGGCTAGCGGCAAGCAGCCCGCCGTTGTTCAGGGCGCGCAGGTGGTCAGGTGCGATTTTGAGCGCAGCCTCATAGCCCTGGATGGCCAACGCAGGCAACTTCAGTTGCTCAGCCAGAATGGCCCAATTACAGGCCGAATCGGCATCTTGCAACACAGCTGCGCGGCGAAAGTCAAGCAGTTGGAAGGCCTCCTTGCTGCGGCCTAGCTCAAGCAAGACGGTGGCGCAGGCGTTAGCAGCAGGCAGATGCGAGCTATCTTGCGCCAAGGCCTGTTGAAACAACGCCAGTGCCTGACTCAGCTGCCCGGCTAAATGTAACTGCTCGCCTTGTTTGAGCAGGTCAGCCACGGCATCCGCAGGCGAGGGCGAGTTCACTGGTTTGGAGAAATGATGCTGCGATTGAATGAGCTTTGCTGAAATGCTGCAGCACCTCGAATATTGCCTAAAGTGGGGTGGTTGTCGCGGCCGTACACCAAGCCGGCGCGCATGGCATCGGGGCCGCTAAAGATACCGCTGAAAAAATTGTTTCCGCAGCCTGTGGAGCGGAAAGACGATCCGTATATGTCGCCCACTTGGCTGAAGCTGGCATTGGTGCTGCCAAATTGAAGATGGATGTTCGCTGTGAGGCTTTGATTGCCGAAGTTCACCGCGAGATTGCTGGTGGACAGCAGTTGACCGTTGCCACCTAAGGTGGAGGTCGGTACCGTGCCGCCGATCAAACCATAGGTAG
This sequence comes from Variovorax sp., assembly GCA_031375105.1. Lineage (GTDB taxonomy): Bacteria > Pseudomonadota > Gammaproteobacteria > Burkholderiales > Burkholderiaceae_C > JANMDU01. The sequence goes on along the minus strand of JANMHJ010000047.1, from coordinate 38,541 downwards.
CTACGCCACTGTAGGGCATGCTTGAGGTGGGCGTGCCCACGATATAGTGGACATTGGTTAAGTTGGTGGGGCTAGCTTGGCCGTTCGTCAAAGAGCCAGCAGCCCACGCGCCCCAGCCTAAGAAACTATCCTGATTGGGTTGCCCAACAGAGCCATACAGTTGGGCAGGGCTGGCATTCTGCGGTGTTTGAGTAACGACTCTGCCGGAGCTGCTGTATTCTGACCAACGTGTTAACTGTGCGCCAGAGAAAGTTGCGTTTCCTTCTCCGGATATAAGGGTGTTGTTGCTTTGATATTCATTGGTATAAAAAACCCCGCTGCCATCAAGCATATGGAGTTTCATGCCGTCATTGCTGACATTGACATTTGAAAATGCGCTAGTTTGTCCACGTGTGAAAAGGCCTGCGCCGGCAATATTGACCCCATCACCGTCATTCAGATTCGCGCTGTAGCTCAAACCCAGCGTACCCGCTTGCGAGCCGCCGAAAAATCCTGCAGCTTGACCCGTGCCTACGAAATAGCCATCCGAGTTGGTCGCGCCCAGCGTGCCTGAAAAACCGGCGCTGGTGGCATTGGCTGATCCGCGCAGGTTGTGGGTCATACCACCCGTAGACGAGTTGTTGGATGCCAGTGGTATGAGCAGGTTGTTACTCGGTAGGTTGATATCAAGGTTGATGTCCATTGCGCCAAAAGCGCTACGGAAATCAACAATCACGTTGCTGGTACTGAGGAGCGTGCCGCTGGGGCCATAGTCGGTATAGACCGGTGTACCTGCCGTCAAGTTGTATTGGCCACGCAGATCATTGAAGCCTGTTAGCGTTGCATTGGACGTGGGCTGGCCGATGACAAAGCCCGATTGATTCAGTGTGCCGGCATTGCTGCCACTCCAATTGACGTTCGCCCACGAGCCTAGGATCATGAGGTCACCGGTAGCCACTGAGCCTGATCTTGTTTGCTCGGTGGCTGTGCCGTCTTGGGCTTGATCGTTGGTGCTTGAGAGGTAGGTTAGCAAACTACCGTTGCCCGATTGCGTGGTGACTCCATTGAGATACAGGCGAGGATTGCTGCTGTTGTAAAAGTCCAGGCCGGCGCTGGTCAAGGCAATATTCGTTGGTGGCGCAGGAGGAGGTGGAGGAGGTGGGGGTGGAGGAGGCGGGGGCGAGCTGAGCGAACCACGCGCAAAGACGCCAGCGCCCGCTATATCTCCATGGTTTGGGGTGCTTGCTTCAAAACTCAAGCCGATATTCTCTGCCGCTCTGCCACCAAAAAAGCCATTGAATTGACCCACTGGATAGCTTTCACTGCTGTTCAAAGTAAGTGCACCATAAAAACCAGCGTTCGATGTGCTTGCTGATCCTGAAAAGCTGTACTGCGTTGATTGCGGTAGTGTCTGAGCACTAGACAATGAGCTCGTCGACAGCGATGACATAGACACATCCAGCTGAACACCGAGCTGTCTCTGAGCGCTGCTGAAATCCACCATCACATGGCTGGTGGGCAGCAAGGTGCCTTGGGCGAGGGTGTTGGAAGAGAAGACGTTGGTGGCCCTTGACAGGTCGTAGCGCGCTTGTCTGCCAGCTGCTGCGGACAAGGCAGACTGGGGCGTTGGTACACCCATCACGAAGGCAGATTGCGACAGCGTGTCTGGCTGGCTGCCGGTCCATTGCGCTCCCTGCCAAGTGCCCAAGATCATGAGATCGCCATTTGAGAGCGAACCGCTTCGGTCGACCACGGTGATTTGTCCTGATCGGCCCACATCCTTTGACTCCACATTGGCTGCGTAGCCTAGGATGGTGCCGGTATTCGCATTGCCAGCGGCTGCGCCGTCTAGATAGAGCCGGATATCATTTCCTTCGCCAGCGCTCAAACCGGCGCTTGTGAAAGCCAGGCCAGTTTCTACGCGAATCGTTGCGGTTCTGCCTTCGCTGTTGATATCGTCATTGCGTGCTGTGATCAATCGCCGTGGGCTGGGAGATGTCCAACTGGCGCGGTCTCGTGTGCGCGTGGGCAGGGATTGTGCGCTGGTCACCAAGGCCGATTCGCCCAAATTCAAGCCAATGCAGCCCGCTTGCGTGCAAACTTCGATTGCATCTTGCTCGGTGGTCACGCCCAGCGTGCCGTCGGCGTTATAGGCCATTGAAAAGCCCGATCCGCGAATGCCAACGGTGGCTGTGGCGGTGGTGACTTTGTAGTTGTCGCGATTGCGTTTGCCAATCAGGCCAGTCAAAGCGCGCATGCCGCCGCGTGCGAGATCCACCAGGAAGCTGTCTTGCTTACCTGCGGCTGCATCGCTGTAGCTGGTGATTTTAAATTGGGAGTTGGGCTGGAGCGAGACCATGCCGCCGTCGGTGAAGCGCAGCTGGGTGCGACCGGTGTTGCCGGTGGTGATCAGGTCTCCGCTCTCAATTCGGCTGCCGCTGGCCAAAGGTGCATTGGCTGCCGCACGTTGCACAGATACGTCGCCGATGCTGAACTGCGTGATGCCCGCGTTGGCGAGAACCTGAAGTGGATAGGCGCTGGCCAAGGCGGCGATCAGGGCGGTGAGTTGGAGGCGGTTGTTGTGTCGCATGATGAGCTCCTTGCGTATCTAACGAATTAAAACTCGCGGCGAGCCGTTACGCTCACGCTGGTCTTGCTGCTGTCGTTGACGATGATGTTGGAATTGCTGCGGTTGAAGTTGAGCTGGGGCGTGATGCGCCAGTTGTCAGTCACTTTCCATGCCGCGCCGACGCTCAAGTCAAGCTGAGTGTCATGACGGGTGATGAAGAAGAGAGGTTCAGGGCCGCCGTAGCGGCGACTCTCCACGGAAGCAGAGGAAAACAAACTCCACTGCGCATTGATGGGCATTTGCAAACCCGTACGCAGCCCCACGAGCTTGTGGCCAAGATAGGGCACAAGCGGGCTGTCGACCTTCTCGCGCCCGATATAGCCACCCGCGTAGTAGATCATGCCACTTCCCAATTGCTGGGCATAGCTGGTGCCAAGCACGGTGCGAAGTGCATTGCGCAGTGGCTGTGACGGGTAATCGAGGTTGGCGATTTGCAAATACGTGCCCCATTGGCGCGTGCCATCGGGGCGATAGGTCCATTCACCCGTGAGCCCTGCGATTTTGCGCAATGTGGAGCCGCCGATGGAGGTTTGTCCGAGGTTGACGACTCCTGAGAACTCATGTCGCTCTTCGCGATAAGTCACGCCGCCACTGGCATCCAATTGCTCCACGTTGAATGCGCTGGCGCTGTTACCGTGCTTGCGCACACTGGCATTGGCGCTGCCAATGAAAGACCAACGCGGCGCGAGATTGGCGCGGCCAGAAATTCCTGCGCCCAGTTGCCAGTAAGCAGCATCGGTCTTTTGGCCGGAAGGCAGCAGAGTAACGATGGCACCTCCAAGCGCAGGCACCGCAAAACTCGATTGCGACGGCCCGCTGTTCACATTGGAGTCATACCCAATCCCCGCATCAATATGCAGCTTCACAACCGAGCGACCCGCTTCATCGACTTTGTCAATGGCTTGCAAAAAATCATCAATCGTTCGGCTCACGCCTTCGGGCACGCCTTCGGCCTTGGTTTCTTGCAGCAGTTTGCGGGCGTTGGCTGTGTCACCGACGGCAAACATGGCGCGTGCCAACTCAGCGCGGGCACGTGCGTTGCCGGGTTGCACAGCGAGCACGCGCTCTAGCGCGAAGATGGCGCGAGCGAATTGCCCCGTTTCGTTGGCGGCAATGCCCAAGGCAGCATCAAAATCAGGATCGCCAGCGCGCGTGTCCTCTAAGGGGGAGAGTGTGTCAAAAGCTTTTTGAGCTTGCTTGGCGTTGATAGCTGCCATGGCCTCGCGCACAGGCGCATCCACCACGGCCCATGCCGGCAGACTGCACAAAGCAGCGCTCGCGGCCAAAGCCAAGCTGATGGGCTTCCAATGCTGCGCCTGCTTCGATGATTTCCATTGAGCTTGTGAATACGGCATAACACTCCTCGTCAACTAAAAAATTCTGGTTGCCTGACTCCATGCAGCAAACCCTGTGTGAGAAACAAACAATTGCTGCACCTGCACACCTAATTACGCTATTAGAAACCAATTGCAGGCATAGGGAATACCCCGTTGACGGGGTTTTTGAAAAATATAAGATATTGCTTATGTACTGATTTTCAGATTTTTAATACTTTTGATCTAACTTTAAGCCCAAATGTTACAAACCACTTCCTTGAACCCAGTGTCGGGCGATGACGAGGCGCAATCTCAGCGTGTGTTTGAAATGGCGGCTGAGCTGTTTGGCGTGTTATCTACGCCGATGCGTTTGCGCATTTTGAGCAGCTTGTGCAATGGCGAACTTTCAGTCGGTGAGCTGCTAGAGCAGGTAGGCACGACGCAGCCGAATTTGTCGCAGCATCTTTCCGTGCTCTACCAAGCAGGCATTTTGGCCAAACGCAAAGAGGGCGCACAGGTGTTTTATCGCGTGCAAAGCGAACGCGCGGTGACGCTGTGCAGAAGTGTGTGTACGCAGGTGGCGATTGAACTGGACGAGCCAATGCAATTGCCTGCCGCTGAGCGGCTATTGGCAAGAGTGTGAACGCCATGAATTCTCGTTCTCTACAAAAAGCGCCCGAGAGTTTTCTCTCGCGTGAACAAATTCCTCAAGTGCGTAGTGATCTCAAAGCTGGGCGCAGAGGATTCATCTCTTCTGCATTTGCTACGGCTTTCATAGCAACTGGCGCAGGTTCTATAACGGCTAGAGCCCAATCCAACCCAGTATCTGGCCTGGGTGACCCAAATATTCTGGAGCTGCCTGCGCACAGCAAAGCGCTCGGCCAATCGGTGGCGGCGCGGGGCTATGGCATTCCTAGCGCGTATGAGAAAAATCTGCAACGCCGCGAAAGCCCGGGGCTCACGCGCGTGAGCCAAGCGGGTGTGAGCTTCACGCCGCTGCAAGGGCTGTTTGGCATCATCACGCCCAGCGGCCTGCATTTTGAGCGGCATCACCAAGGATGGTGGGATATTGAGCCGGACAAGCATCGTTTCCTGGTGAATGGCTCGGATGAAAAGATGCTCAAAAAGCCGATGGTGTTTACCATGGACGATTTGATGCGTTTGCCCAGCGTGAGCCGCATTCATTTCATCGAGTGTGGCGCGAATACGGGTATGGAATGGGGCAATGTGGCTGTGCCGACGGTGCAATACACGCACGGCATGATTTCCTGCAGCGAATTCACCGGCGTGCCGCTGCGCTTGCTGCTGGAGATGTGTGGCGCTGATTTCAAGCGCGGCAAATTCGTGTTGGCCGAGGGCGCGGATGGATCGAGCATGACGCGCACGATTCCGCTGAGCTTGGTGATGAACGACGAAGTTCTGGTGGCGTATGGACAAAACGGCGAAATGCTGCGCCCCGAGAATGGCTATCCGCTGCGCCTCGTCGTTGCCGGTGTGCAAGGCGTGAGTTGGGTGAAATACCTGCGCCGCATTGAGCTGGGCGACATGCCTTACGCGACCAAAGACGAGACGATACATTATGTCGATCTCATGCCAGATGGCCTGCACCGGCAATACACGAGCATTCAAGAAGTGAAATCTGTGATTACCTCGCCCAGCGGCGGGCAAGTGTTGCTGGATAAAGGTGCGCATCAAATCACCGGCCTAGCTTGGAGCGGGCGCGGCAAGATTCGCAAAGTCGATGTCAGCATGGATGGCGGGCGCAATTGGCAGAGCGCGCGCTTGCAAACGCCAGTGCTTTCCAAATGCCTGACGCGCTTTGTGTTGCCATGGAATTGGGACGGCAAACCCGCTCTGCTCTTGAGCCGCGCAGTCGATGAAACGGGGCATATTCAGCCCACCTACGCCGAGCTACGCAAAGCGCGCGGCACGCGGGGGATTTATCACAACAACGCGATTCAAACATGGCTGGTAGAGGAAAGCGGCGAGGTGAAAAATGTTCAGCTTTCTTGAAATCCTTGAATACCGAACATCCGGTCGCGAAAGACGCGAAAGTTACGCGAAAGACGCGAAAGACGCGAAAAAATACCGAAAGAATGAAGAGAAAATACTGCTTGTTCAACACCAAAAAGTTGCCTTGGAATTTTCAAAAATATCTTTTTTGAATTCCTTTTGTATTTTCTTTTTCGCGTCTTTCGCGCAACTTTCGCGTCTTTCGCGCCCGGAAGTTTGGCTTTCATCCTTAGCCTTGCTAGCAACCACAGCCACAGCGCAAACCAACTTTCAAGGCATCGGAAGACCAGCCACCCCAGCAGAAATCAAAGCCTGGGACATTGACGTGCGCCCAGATTTCAAAGGTTTGCCCAAAGGCCAAGGCTCAGTCGAGCAAGGCGAGAAGATTTGGGAATTGCAATGCGCCAGCTGCCATGGCAGCTTTGGCGAGAGCAATGAAGTTTTCCCGCCCTTGGCTGGCTACACCACAGCGAAAGATTTGGACACAGGCCGCGTCGCCTCCCTTCGCTTGGATGGCAACGCCCCCACGCGCACCACGATGATGAAAAACTCTCAGATTTCAACGCTCTGGGATTACATCAATCGCGCCATGCCGTGGACAGCGCCTAAATCGCTCAAACCCGACGAGGTGTATGCCCTCACCGCTTACATGCTCAACCTGGGCAACGTCGTGCCCGCCAATTTCACTTTGAGCGACAGCAATATCGCAGACATCCAAAAACGCATCCCAAACCGCAACGGAAAAACGACCTTTCATAGCCTCTGGCCGGGTACGGAATTTGGTGCGAAGCAGGTCTGGAGCAAGCCCGATGTGCAAGGATCAAACTGCATGAAAAACTGCAGCACAGATCCGAAGGTAGCCAGCTTCATTCCAGACTATGCCCGTGATGCGCATGGCAACTTGGCCGAGCAATCACGCGAACTCGGTGGCTCACGTGGTGCGATCACCCTGCCGGGTGGCAAAAGTGCATCTGGCAGCATCAATTCACAGTCAAATCGGCCAGTAGCCGTTATAGAATCTGCGCAGAGTGCTATTAAATCAGGAGCAACTCCAAGTGCTTCTCCCGCACCTGCCGCAGCCGCAGCGGCCACGCTCAAAGCCGCTGACGTGCTGCCCACGCTGCAAAAATACGCCTGCATCGCCTGCCACGGCATGGAAAACAAGTTGGTCGGCCCCAGCTTCAAAGACATCGTCGCCAAGCAAGGCAAGCGGGTGGATGGGCAAGCCTATCTCGCTGGGAAAATCAAAAACGGCGGGCAGGGCGTGTATGGACAAATCCCCATGCCTTCGCAGTCTTTGAGCGAGGCGGAAGCAGCTAAAGTGGCGCAATGGCTGGTGCAGGGCGGGGCAAAGTAAGTCTGCATATCCTTATGACAGAACAATCGAAACCAAAGCAGAGAAATCTGTCTCCTAAGCATGCTGTATCACCGTTGATGACCTAGGGATGATTCCCATACCCAGAAATCACAGAGACTTTTACAATGTCAGTTATCTAAATAGGAGTTTTAGACCATGAACCGTCGTGAATTAAACCGAAAAGGCACCGCAGTAATCGCCTTAGCCGCTGGCGCAGGCTGGCTGCCTGCCGTGAGCTTTGCCCAAGCCGCTGGCTGGAATAAGGCCGCTTTTGAAACAAAAAATTTGGCCGATGCTGTCAAATCCATGGGTGGCAACACTGCCGCTACCCTGAGTACAGATGTGCAGCTCACCGCCCCTGAGATCGCGGAGAACGGCAACGTCGTGCGCATCGGCGTGGCCACCACCAACCCTGCTGTCACGCAAATTGCGCTGCTCGTGGAGAAAAATCCCAATGCCGTGGCCGCCGTGTTCGACGTGATCCCTGGCACCGACGCGAGTTTCGCCACCAATATCAAGATGGGCCAATCCAGCAACGTGTTTGCTGTGGCCAAGGCGGGGGATAAATTCCTCTTTGCGCAAAAAGAAGTCAAGGTCACCCTTGGCGGCTGCGGCGGTTGATTCCCAACGAACTCAGGAGAAAGAATATGTCAGCAGATCCCATGCGAATCCGTGCCCAAGTGCAGGGCGAAAAAACCACTGTGCGCGTGTTGGTGAGCCACGAAATGGAAAGCGGCCAACGCCGCGCCCCAGACGGCAAACTCGTGCCCGCTTGGTTCATCCAAACCATCAAAGCCGAATACGCCGGCAAACCTGTTTTCAGCGCCCAATGGGGGCCAGCCGTCTCGAAAAACCCTTTCACCCAGTTCGTCTTCAAAGGCGGCAAGGTGGGTGAGAAGGTGAAAGTGACTTGGATCGACAACAAAGGCGAAACCCGCACGGACGAAGCGGCGATTGCTTGATGGTTGGTTGGCGTTCGAAGAAAGAATGCCAACATCCGTATCGCGAAAGACGCGAAAAATACCAAGAAATGAAACGCAAAAATTTAAATCTGATTGAAGAAAAACTTGATTCGGAAAACTAGTTTTTGAATTCATTTTGTATTTTCTTTTTCGCGTCTTTCGCGTAACCTTCGCGCCTTTCGCGTATCGGAAGTTAAAAAATGGTTGGAAAGCCAACAACCCAAATTAGGAGACCATTTTGAATAAAAAAACATCCCTAGCCGGCGTATCCATTGCGCTAGCCGCTCTCTTTTTAATAGCATCTCCCACCCAAGCGCAGCAAAAATCCGCGCAGGATGCGATCAATGAATATCGCCAATCTTTGCAAGATGGCAACCCCGCAGACCTGAATGCTGCGCGCGGTGAAGGGCTTTGGAATGCCAAGCGGGGTGGCAAATCGCTCGCTGAGAGCTGCGATCTAGGCTTAGGTGTTGGCAAGGTCAAAGGTGCAGTGGCTGCGCTGCCGAAGTATTTTGATGATGTCAAACAAGTGATGGATGTGGAAAGCCGCCTCGTGCACTGCATGGTCACTTTCCAAGGCGCTAAGCGCGATAGCTTCACGGCGCGCACAGTATTTAGCAGCGAAGGCCAAAAAGCCACTGAGATTGAGGATTTGGTGGCCTTTGTGTATGACGAATCGCGCGATCTCGTGATCAAAGTACCGCAAGGCCATGGCGCAGAGAAAGCCGCTTACGAGCGCGGCAAACGCGCCTTCTATTTCAAGGGCGGGCCCTATGATTTCTCCTGTGCGAGCTGCCACAGCGAAGATGGCAAACGCATCCGCCTGCAAGATTTGCCCAACCTCACCAAGCAAGGCCCTGCACAAGCGGCATTCAGCCAGTGGCCGGCCTATCGCGTAAGCCAAGGTGCTTTGCGCACGATGCAATGGCGCATGTATGACTGCTTCCGTCAGCAGCGTTTTCCAGAGATGCAATACCTCTCACAAACCTCGGTCGATCTCATCACCTTCATGGGCGTGAACGCCAATGGCGGCAAGATGGCTGCACCGGCTATCAAGCGTTGATTGAAGAGAAAAATATGAAAAAACATCCAATTGCCGGCGTATTCACTGCGCGAGCAGCTATCACTTTGGTAGCAACTGCCAGCACCTTGCTAATCGCCAGCTGCTCCTCTTTGCCCACTGCGGAAGAATCTTTGGCCGCCATCAAAGGCAGCTTCAACGAACGCGGTATTGCCAAGCTAGATCGCCTCGACCAAACCGAAATCCAACGCATCTGTACCGAAGCCAGTATGGCCGGCAAAGACGTTGATAAGAAGTTGGCTGAGAAGATGCAAACCGCGCTCTTCGAAAAAATCCCTTATCCCGCTGACGGTAAATATGTGGGTGATTGGCGCGAAGGCGAGCGCATCGCGCAAAACGGCCGAGGCATGCAATTCACCGATGCGCCGGGCGTGGCGAATGGCGCCAACTGCTACGCCTGCCACCAAATCAGCCCTGCTGAGATCAGCTTCGGCAACCAAGGCCCCAGCCTCTTGAAGTACGGCGCAATCCGCCAAGTCAAAGACGCAAACTCTGCAGAGTCCGAGGCCATCGTCAAATACACTTGGGCCCGCATCTGGAACACCCACAGCGTCAACCTCTGCAGCAACATGCCCCGCTTCGGCGATGCCGGCATCTTGACTGAGCAACAGATCAAGCATGTGATGGCATTGCTGCTGTCGCCGGATTCGCCGGTGAATAAGTAGTTTTTCGCGTTACCTACTTTTGCCGCATCCAAGGCTCCATGAACCTCACCCGCCGCGAATTTTCTTCCGTCCTCACCGCTGCCGCAGTCGCTGGCTTTCCCTTGGCACGTGAGGCGAATGCACAAGAAGCACAGCGCCTGTATGACGTGCCGCGCACTGGCAATGTGCATTTGCTTCACATGACCGATTGCCATGCGCAGCTCTTGCCGATTTATTTCCGTGAGCCTGATGCGAACATTGGCATTGGCAATATGTGGGGCAAGGTGCCGCATTTGGTGGGGGAGCATTTGCTCAAATATGCGGGCTTGAAGGCGGGCAGTGCGGAGGCGCATGCGCATACTTATTTGGATTTTGAGCGGGCTTCTCGGCAATACGGCAAAGTGGGTGGGTTTGCGCATTTGGCTACGCTTGTGAAGCGCCTGAAGGCCTCGCGCCCAGGCTGCTTGTTGCTCGATGGTGGCGACACTTGGCAGGGCAGCGCCACGTCGCTGTGGACGAACGCGCAAGACATGGTGGATGCCTGCAAGCTGCTGGGCGTGGATGTGATGACGGCGCATTGGGAATTCACGTTTGGTGAAGCGCGAGTCAAGGAAATCATCGAGAAAGATTTCGCTGGCAAGATTGATTTCGTCGCGCAAAACGTGAAGACGAAAGATTTTGAAGACCCGGTGTTCAAGCCTTTCGTCATCAAAGAAATGAATGGCGCAAAAGTCGCCATCATCGGTCAAGCCTTCCCCTACACGCCGATTGCAAACCCGAGCTGGCAAGTGCCCAGTTGGACGTTTGGCATTCAAGAGGCGGAATTGCAAAAACAGGTGAATGAGGCGAGGGCGCAGGGCGCACAAGCCGTGGTATTGCTCAGCCACAACGGCATGGATGTGGATTTGAAGCTGGCTGGCCGCGTCACAGGCATTGACGCGATTCTGGGCGGGCACACGCACGATGGCGTACCCAAGCCGACGATGATCACGCGAACCGATGGGCAAACGCTGGTGACCAATGCTGGCAGCAATGGCAAATTCCTCGGCGTGCTGGATATCGACGTGCAACAAGGCAAAGTCAAAGCAGTGAATTACCGCTTGCTGCCGATTTTTGCCAACATGTTGCCCGCAGACCGCGAGATGCAGGCTTATATCGACAAAGTGCGCGCGCCTTTCAAGGCAAAGCTCGAAGAACCACTGGCCATCACCGAAGGCATGCTGTATCGGCGTGGCAATTTTGCGGGCAGTGTGGATCAGGTGATCATGGATGCGATGCTGCAAGTGCGCGGGGCGGAGATTGCATTTTCGCCCGGCTTCCGCTGGGGCACATCACTCTTGCCTGGCCAGGCGATCACGCGCGAGCATGTGATGGATCAAACCGCCATCACCTACCCTTGGGCAACGCTGTCCGACATCAAAGGCGACATGCTCAAGATCATTTTGGAAGATGTCTGCGACAACCTGTTCAACCCCGATCCGTATTACCAGCAGGGCGGCGATATGGTGCGCGTGGCGGGCATGAGCTACACCTGCGAGCCCGGTGCGAAAACCGGCGAACGTATTTCAGACATGCGCCTCAAAGGCCAACTGATTGACCCCAACAAAACCTACAAAGTCGCCGGCTGGGCACCGGTGCAGGAAGCCAGCAAAAACGCAGGTCCGCCGATCTGGGATGTGGTGGAAACCTACCTCAAAAGCCAAAAAGTGCTCAAACCCGTGCGCGTGAACAATCCGAAACTCATTGGATTGGCCGGCAACCCCGGAATCGTGTGACACTATTTGCATCTTGCTTTGCTGGAGCTACCATGCGCCCCCATTCTTCACCTTTCATCCGTGTCACGAATGCTATTAATTCAATAGCAAACTATGCTGATTTTATAACGGCAAATAGCCGTTTTTCCTTGAAAATATCGGTGATCGCGGCCAGCTTGGCCTTGCTCAGCGCCTGCGCTGGCGTGGGCACGAGCGTGGGCATCAGCGTGCCGATTGGTCGCATGGGCGGCGTGGGTGTGAGCGTCGGCTCGGGCGGCACGGTGTCTGGCTCGGTGGGCGTGGGCACAGGGGGCGGCTCAGTCAGCGTGGGCGCAACAGGCCAATTGCCCAAGAAAGATGAAACCAAGCCAGAAGAGAAAAAACCTTGAGCGAGGTGTTTCTCTACCGCGCCACGTCGTAAAAACAATCTGGGCAGAGCGCCCGATAGCGCGTGTTGCCGCCAATCAGCACCTGATCGCCCTCAAAGATGCGGTTGCCTTCATCGTCAAAGCGGGCGTTCATGCTGGCTTTTTTACCGCAATCGCAAATCGTTTTCATCTCTTCCACGTCGTCACCGAGCACCAGCAGGGCGGCTGAACCTTCAAAAGCCTTACCCTGAAAATCACTGCGCAGGCCGTAGCACATCACCGGCGTGCGGTTTTCATGCGCCCAGCGGTGAAGTTCCTCCACTTGGGCGAGCGTGAGAAATTGCGCTTCATCGATCAGCACGCAAGCCAATTTGGAGATCCAAGCTTCCTGCTGTGCTACCGCAATACGCTCGGCCATGGATTGCTGGGGATTGAAAGTGACCGCATCGCGCGCCAGACCTAAGCGCGAAGCAATCTTGCCGTGGCCATCGCGGTTGTCTAGCTCGGCGGTGAGCAACACAATGCGCATACCGCGCTCTTCGTAGTTGAAAGCGGCTTGCAGCAGGGCGGTCGATTTGCCGGCGTTCATCGCGGCGTAGCGAAAATACAGTTTGGCCATAGAAATAATTTTGACAAGGATAACGCACATAATCATCAAAACAGGAGACCGATATGGCCATCTTCAGTCAAGACGCTTTGAACCCCGGCGTGAAAAAGCGTGAGGTGTTTGGTTGGGCGATGTATGACTTTGCCAATTCGGGCTACACCACGGTGGTGATCACCGCTGTGTATGCGGCTTACTTCGTGGGCGGTATTGCGCAAAAAGCAGAGTGGGCCACCTTTGCTTGGACGCTGGCTCTTTCGATTTCATACGCGATCGTGATGCTCACCATGCCCAGCATTGGCGCGATGGCGGATCTGCGCGCTGCCAAGAAGCGCTATCTCATGATCTTCACGGCGGGCTGCGTGATCAGCACAGCCGCGCTGGCATTCACCGGGCCAGGCACGGTGGTGTTGGCATTCTTTCTGATCGTCGTCTCCAATATGTTTTACAGCTACGGCGAGTCCCTCACTGCCGCCTTTTTGCCTGAGCTGGCCAAGCAAGAAGCGCTTGGCAAAGTGAGCGGCTGGGGCTGGAGCTTTGGCTATTTTGGCGGCATGCTCGCGCTTGGCATCAGCTTGGGCTACGTACTTTGGGCGCAAGGAAAGGGCATTCCGGCTGAAAAATTCGTCCCTGTGACGATGATCATCACGGCGTTGATCTACGGCGCTTCGGCCTTGGTCACCTTCAAACTGCTCAAAGAGCGCGCGCAGCCCAATCCGAAAGCTCTGCAAGAGAGCGGCCTAAAAGCATCTTTCATCCAGCTCAAAACCACCTTTCAAAATGCGCGCCAATACACAGATTTCATGTGGCTGATGCTCTGCGCGGTGTTTTACCAAGGCGGTGTGATGGTGGCGATTTCGATTGCGGCGATCTACGCGGAGCAGGTGATCGGCTTTAAGCCGCAAGAGACGATGGTGCTGATCTTCGTGCTGAATTTGGCGGCAGCCGTCGGTGCATTTAGTTTCGGTTACTTTCAAGATCGCATCGGCCACAAGCTCGGCCTAGGCATCACACTGGTCGGCTGGATCGCCACCTGCATCATTGCCGCGCTCACCACCAGCAAAGGCGGCTTCTGGTATGCCGCCGCGCTCGCTGGCGTGTGCATGGGCTCCAGCCAATCGGCAGGCCGCGCCATGGTCGGTATGTTTGCTCCCAAGGCACAGCTCGCAGAGTTTTACGGCCTCTGGGGCTTTGCCACACGCTTGGCCAGCATCATCGGCCCGCTGGCTTATGGCTCCATCACTTGGATAACGGGTGGCAATCAGCGCATTGCGATTGCTAGCACCACCGTGCTCTTTGTGATTGGCCTGATCGTGCTACAAAAAATCGATATGGATCGGGGCAGGGCTGCGGCATTTGCTGCTTGAGTGATATCTATTTGATAGCAAACTACGCATATTCTATGACGGTGATTGGCTTATTTTGCTTCTAAGTTCAGCTAAAAATCAATCGATGTCTTTGAGTTCAACATCGAGATGCGCTGACCTTTCAAGCGATTCACCGCAAGCTGCGCTTCCGCAGAATTTTTGCGCCAGATCAGTGCAACCGGTGAAGGATCCAGCCCGATGTCAACCGGCAAGATCGCCGTTTGATGGCTGCTCAGCAATGCGGCGGATTGTGCGCAGCAGGTCAAGAGATCGGTGTTGGCAACCAATGACAGGCTGTAAAAAAACGAAGGCGATTCGACCACAGGCACAGGCGGCGCGAGGCCGAGCCGAAAGAACGCATCGGTCAAAGCCACGCGGGTGGTGGATTGCGTGCCGGGGAGCACCCAAGGCCAATCCAGCAAATCTGCCATCTGCAAGCGCCGGCGCGTGGCCAGCGGATGCGAGCGGCTGGCTACCACCGAGAGTTGCCCTTGGTAGAGCACCCGCTGCGCCAGACCCTCCATTGCTGAAGTGCCAGCAGCTTGCCGAGGTAGCTGCCCCAAGAGCAGATCAATCTCTCCAGCAATGAGTTGCTGCAGCAAATGCTCGGCGCTGTCAGAGAGCAATTGCAGCCGCCAAGCGCTTGGCCCTGTGATCAGCGCCTGCACGAGCTGGGGCAGCACCGTGGTGGTGGTGTGCGGGAAAGCGCCGATTCGCAGCAGGGGAGAGGCGGTATGTGCAAGCGAGGCGCCCATGGCGCTGACCTCACCGAGCACCGTTTGGCAGCGCGGCAAAAGCGCGCGCCCTTGCTCGGTGAGTGCCATGCCTCTGCCTTTGCGCTGAAAGAGCTTCGCACCAAAGATGCCCTCAATCTCTTTGAGCATCATGCTCGCTGCCGAGGGCGACATCGCCAATTCCTCCGCTGTTGCCGCCAATGAGCCTTGCGTAGCCAGCAGGCTCACAAACTTGAGCTGCTTGATGCGCAAATGGTCAAGACGAGAGGGCATTGCAAGACTTCCTGAGTTCAGTAAAAGCTGATGATACTGTGAGAAATACTGTGCATTCCTTGATGAGTAATCTCTAGAATGTCTAGAACTTTTCACGCGATGATCAACGCTCATTCAACCCATTGACTTCACGAATTCCGCCTAGATAAGGCGGCGTCGCTTCCCTTGCTTTCAATCCAACTGGAGTTCAGCTCATGTCAACGCATTCTTTCTCTCCATCGCGCCGCATTTCGCTTGTATCGCTGTCTGCTCTGGCTTTGACACCCTTTGCAGCAAACGCACAAGACTGGCCCAGCAAATCCCTGAGCTTCGTCGTGCCGTTTCCAGCCGGTGGCTCCAACGATATTGCCGCCCGCGTGGTCGCCGAAGGTCTTAGGCAGCGGCTTGGGCAAAGCGTGGTGATTGAAAACAGACCCGGCGCTAACGGTGCGCTCGGTGTGGAGGCCGTGTTGCGCGCGCCGAAAGACAATCACACCTTCCTAGTCGCCTCAGATTCAGTCTCGCTGCTGCCGCTGTTCAGAAGCATGCCTTGGGATCTCACCAAAAGCTTCACGCCTGTGGCTGTGCTGTCGTATCAGCCGATCGTCGTGGTCACCACTGCAAACTCGGGCATCAGCTCCGTCAAAGACTTGCAAACGCGCGCGCGCGAGAAGCCCAATCAAATCGGCTATGCCACTTCTGGGCAAGGCTCACTGCAGCATTTGGTGGGTGAGCTGTTTGCGCAGCAGCTCGGTATTGATTTGCTGCACGTGCCCTACAAAGGCGGCGGGCAGGCGGTCAATGATGTGATTGCGGGGCAAGTGCCCGTGGCCGTGCTCGGCGCTGCGGCGGTGTTGCCGTTTATCAAATCCGGCAAACTCAAGGCGCTTGCTGTGAGCACGAGTACGCGCTCGCCCATGCTGCCCGATACACCCACGCTGCGCGAGAGCGGCGCGGCAGAGGTCGATGTGCCGCAGTGGTCAGCCTTGTTTGCTACGGAAGGCACGCCCTCTGCCGTGCTGAGCCGATTGCGCCAAAGCGTGGATGAAACCCTAGCCGAGGCCTCTGTGAAGCAGCGCTTTGCCAATGCTGCGATGGATATCGTGCCCACAGCGCCCGCCGCTTTTCAGCAGCGCATCGTGCAAGACCGTGAACGCTGGTCCAAGCTGATCAAAGATCGCAAAATTTCTCTGGAGTAAATATGAGCTCTGCGCAACAGCCCAATATTGTTCTCGTGCTGGCAGACAACCTCGGCTGGGGTGAGCTGGGCTGCTATGGCGGCGGCGCGCTGCGCGGCGCGCCCACGCCGCGTATTGATGCGCTCGCCGGCGAAGGTATGAAGTTTTTAAATTTCAATGTGGAGAGCGATTGCGTGCCCACGCGCTCTACGTTGATGACTGGGCGGCACCCCATTCGCACTGGCGCTGTGCAATCTGTGCCGGCAGGCTTGCCGCAAGGCATTCATCCTTGGGAGCGCACACTCGCGCAAACCTTGAAAGATGCGGGTTACGCCACCGGCATGTTTGGCAAATGGCATCTGGGTGATCGTGACGGCCGCTTTCCGCATCAGCGCGGCTTTGATGAGTGGTATGGCATTCCGCGCACATCCAATGAAACCATTTTCACCAGCGCCCCCGGCTTTGATCCTTCTGTGGTGGAGCTGCCCTATGTGATGGAAGGCTTTGCCGGGCAGAGCGCTAAAAATGTGGCGCTTTATGACCTGGAAAAACGCCGCCTGATTGATAGCGAGATCACACAGCGCACCGTAGATTTCATGCGCAAAGAGGCGGCTGCCAAGCGCCCTTTCTTCGCCTATGTGCCGCTCACCCATTTGCACTTTCCCACGCTCCCCCATCCAGATTTTGCAGGGCGCAGCGGCGTGGGCGAGTTTGCAGATTCCATGATGGAGCTGGATCACCGCACCGGCCAACTCTTAGATGTCGTGGATGAGCTGGGCATCCGAGACAACACACTCTTTATCTTCGCCAGCGACAACGGCCCCGAATTCCGCAGACCCTGGCGCGGCACCGCCGGGCCGTGGACGGGCACGTATCACACCGCGATGGAAGGCGGCCTGCGCGTGCCGCTCATCGTGCGCTGGCCCGGCAGGGTGGCCGCTGGCCGCGTAACCGATGAGATCATGCACGTCGCCGATTTGTTCACGACGCTCGCTTTCTCTGGTGGCGGGCAGATCCCCACGGATCGCCCCATCGATGGCCTCAATCAACTGCCTTGGTGGACGAGCGAGATCGACAAATCTGCACGCGAAGGTTTCGTTTTTTACATCAAAAACGAAATGCGAGCCGCCAAATGGCGTCACTGGAAATTGCATTTCATCTTCGAGAGCGAGCCCAATGCGGGCCCCAAACATTTGGAAACGCCTTGGCTGTTCAACATCAAGCGCGATCCCAAAGAAGAAACCGATGCTGCCATCGACGATGGCTGGGTGCGCGGGCCCATTCGCCGCATGATCTTGGCGTTTGAGCAAACACTCAAGGAGCACAAACCGATTCCGCCGGGCGCGGGTGATGAATATGTTCCGCTCAAATCAGCGTAGCTTGTGAGTTTGCTGCTTCAACGCTGCGAAGCTGCAATATCGCTTCCTTGAGCGTGGCTGCTTCTACCGGCTTGTGCAGCAAGGTAGCTTCTTGTTTGGCGGCTTCGCGGATGCGCTGCGGATCGGTGTCGCCCGTTACGATGATGGCTGACACGGGTGAGCCCCAAGCGCCGCGCAGCGTTTGGATGACATCACCGCCAGTCACGCCTTCGCGCAAGCGGTAGTCAGTAATCAGCAAATCGGGCGTGAAATCTTCATTTATATGTAGCGCCAGCGCATCATCCAAGCCTTCAGCCGTCTTCACCTCGCAGCCCCAACTGCTCAGCAAAGCCTCCATGCTCAGGCGCACCGCCTCTTCATCGTCCACCACCAGCAGCTTCATGCCTTGGAGCGCATGCAAAGTATCTGCGGGCTCAATGGCAGGCGGCGGCGCATGCAAGGCTGACACCATCCAGCCACCCGAGCGCACTGCCGCGCCGCTGCGTTCAATCGCTGTGGTTGTGGCTGTGGCCATGCCATCCGTCGAGCTGCGCGTGCCTTCGCCATCCAGCGCTTGCAAGCAAAGTGTAAACACTGAGCCATGCCCCAGCCGTGAATTGAGCTCAATGCGCGCGCTCATGCTTTGCGCCAAGCCCTTGGCAATCGCCAAGCCCAGCCCCAAGCCCTTTTGCCGATCTCGCTCCTCATTGCCCAGTTGGCGAAATTCCTTAAACACATCATCCCAATGCTCACGCGCAATGCCTACGCCCGTGTCCATGACCTGCACGATCACCTCCACGCCGCGCCGCCGTGCGCAGACCAAGATACCGCCCTCATGCGTGTAGCGCAGAGCATTGCTCACAAAATTGCGCAAAATCAGCGCCGTCATCGTCGAGTCACACATCGCCATGCAATCGGTGTCTCGTGTGCGGTAAACCAGCTTACGACCATCGGCTTGGGGGCCGAATTCATCTTCCAATGTGCGCAGCAAGGGCGCAAGTTGTGTGGGGCACGGCTTGGGTGTCATAACGCCTGCCTCAATTCGCGAATAGTCCAGCAGCGTGTTGAGCATCTCGCGGCTGGCTAGGCTGGCCGCGCGAATATGCTGCACCATCGTGGCTTGCTTGTCGCTCAGCTGCGTGCCCGAGAGCACCTCCACAAACAGATTGAGCGCATGCACCGGCTGGCGCAAATCGTGGCTAGCAGCGGCGAGGAATTTGGTTTTTGCGGTATTGGCCTCTTGAGCGGCGCGCGTGGTTTTGCTCAGTTGCTCGGTTTGATTTTTGAGCTGCTGCACCAACTCTTGGTTTTCGTAAGCCAGCACGATCGAGCGATTCAGCGTGGCCCATGTAAAGCGGCTGAAGATCAAATTCACGGAAAGCAAAAGCACCATCGCAGCGCCCATCAGGCCATGAAACGCATCGCCTGTCTGCAAGCCATGCCAGCCAAACACCACAATCTGCGCCAGATAAGGTGGTACGAAAATCAACCCATACAAAACAGGGCGCGTGCCGAAGATCGACACCCCCCCAGCCGACATGCCGCACACCATGCACACCATAAACAGCGTCACCAGCGGCTGATCGGGTGCAAAAAAAATCAAAGGCGGCAGCGCCCACATCAATCCATGCGCTATCACGATCACTTTGTGCCACAGATCGCGCGCATCCATGGAAGGCTGATGCCGCCCCACCAGCGCCCAGCTGATCGCCGTGCCCAGCATCAGCAGCGTAAACACGCCGCCCCACAGCCAAGCCATCTGCCGCGCCGCTGGCTCCAGCGCATACACCACGGCGCAGAGCAAAAGCGCCGTCAGCCACATGCCCGCCGTGCCCAAATAAATAAAGCGCTCAAAGCGCCGTTGCTCTTCTTGGCGAATCAAATCCACGCTGCTGGGCAAGGCCGCGCCAAGCAAACCAACGCCAGGCATGGTTTGCGTTTCTTGTGGCGCAAGCAAAACAGCCGCATCATTCATCTGAGCACCGCGCTCGCCGCATCTGGCCGCACGCTCACCATGCCGTTCTTTTGCGCTGCCATCACCGCCTCCACCCGCGTGCTTGAGTCAAAATATTTCAGCACCGCCGCCACATGACTGCGCACCGTGTTTTCGCTCACAAACAGCTTGCGCGCAATCGCCTTGTTGCTGATCCCCTCGCACATCAGCAGCAAAACATCCAGTTGCCGCGCCGAAAGTGCGCCCATCGCATCACTTTTCAGCTCGCCGCTCGCCTCTGCCTCTTTTGCACCTAGGCTCAGCTCGCTCGCGCTTTTAAGCAAGCCTTTCGCCGCCTGCAGCACAATCTGGCGAATTTGCTCGGGCGAAGCCGTTTTGTTCACAAAAGCCAGCGCCCCGCGCTTTAAGCATTGCTGCTGTATCTCGTGGTCTTCCTGAGCACTCAGCATCAAAATCGCCGCCTTCGGCCAGCGCCGCTTGATCAGGGTGAGCCCCTCCATGCCATTGATGCCCGGCATCTGCACATCCAGCAGCACCACATCCACCGCCTCTGGCAAAGACAAAGCCTCCGTCAAGCTCGCTGCCTGCAGCACTTGGCTGGCCCCATCATCGCCTTCCGCCAAGATAAAGCGCATCCCCGCCCGAAACAGGGCGTGGTCGTCCACCAGCAACACGCTGTAGGGCTTCAAAGCACGCGAGGGCAGGCTGGAAAGGTTGGCAGGAGCCATGAAATCCTTCAAATGAATATAAGTCGTCTTTTTTGATGAGCCTGTAGTCTCAACAAGCCAATGCCCGATTGTTGCCGTTCTCGCAGCGCAAAAGCAAGCCAACCAAAGTATTCATCTCCAAATTCATCCATCAGGATGAGAGACAGATTTGCAGTCTGGCAAGACAATAAAACCATGAAAAACACCAACATTCATCAATTCCCCCTCCTGCAACACCTGCTCATCGCCGGCGGCTTCTTCGCGGCGGCAGGATTCAACCCGAATCTGGTGTATGCGCAGGTTGGCTCATCTGTGACGGCCAACACCCTGCCCACCGGGGGCACAGTGGCGCAGGGCAATGCAGTGATCGGCACACCGGGTATGGCCAATGGTCGAAACACCCTGCAAATCAACCAAACCAGCACCGCAGCCATTTTGAACTGGAGCACCTTCAACGTCGGCTCTAACGGCACGGTCAGCTTCCAGCAGCCTGCGAATGGCGTGACTCTGAATCGGGTGAACAGCAACCAAGGCAGCGAAATCTATGGCCAGATCAACGCCACAGGCAGCATCTTCTTGGTCAACCCCGCAGGCGTGCTGTTTGCACCCGGCGCACAGGTCAACGTCGGCAGCTTGGTCGCCTCCACCTTAGACATCTCAGACAATAACTTCATCTTGGGCAGCCAAAGCGGTAACTATCAATTCAATAGCACCCCGCGCAGCATCTATGCCGGCTACCCATCGAATTCGCTTATAAAACCCGGTGAAATCATCAATCAAGGCACGCTCACCGCAAAGGATGGCGGCACGATTGCCTTACTTGGCCAAACCGTGCGCAACGAAGGCTTGATCGCTGCAAGATTAGGCACAGTCGCGCTCGCCGCCGGGCAAGACATCAGCCTCCAATTCCAAGGCAACAAACTCATTAAAGTCCAAATCAGCCAAGCCGAATTTGACACCCTCATTGACAACAAAGGCATCATCACAGCAGAAGGCGGCTGGGTGCTGATGAATGCGCAAACCGCCGCAGGCTTAGCCAGAGCCGTCGTCAACCACAGCGGCGTGATCGAAGCGCAAACCGTGGCCGATCTGCAAGGCAACTCAAGAGAAGGCAAGGTAGAAATCCTCGCCGATTTCAACAACGGCACCGTCAACGCCAGCGGCTCGGTGGATGTATCTGCTCCTAATACAATAGCGCCCCGCGCAGATTCTATGACGGCTATAGGCCAAAATAGCTCTCAAAACACCGCAAACGGCGGCTTCCTAGAAACCAGCGCCGCCAACGTGAAAACAGCAGAGACATTCCGCGTCAATGCCCAATCCGCCAATGGCAAATTCGGCACTTGGCTGATCGATCCTTCCAACATCATCATTGATCAAGCCAGCTGCATCGGCCCCAACTGCCTCAGCGCAGACAACATCAGCACGAATCTTGGCACGGCCAACGTCATCATCGAGACCAGTGGCGCGGGCTCGCAGCCGGGCGATATTCTCGTCCTTGGCAATATCGGCTGGAGCGCCAAAACCTCGCTCACCCTCAAGGCGCATGCCGACATTACCGTTGGCGCCAGTGGGCCAATTAGCATGGCAGGCCTGCATGCCGACAGCAGCATCACGCTCGCAGCCGGCACGAGTGGAAGCGGCAGCATCATCACTAACAACGGTTCAAAGTTGCAGGCAGGTTTGCTCGATCTGAGTGCCGCAAATAGTATCCGCTCTTCAAATTTGCTGAGCTATCTCGATACGCAAGCCAGCCAAATCGCGCTGCGCAGCACTGATTCAGGCGATGTGCGCGTGCGCAACACCGGCAACGTGACGGTAGCCGCGCAGGTCAACAATGGCAACCTCGTCATCACCACTCAGGATGGCAAAAACGGCGCTAACGGTGCAACGGTCGGTGCAAGTGGTACAGACGGTGACGCTGGGGGAAGTATTACCGTGGGCAGCGTCAATGGTCTGATTGGCATCGCCAGCACAGGCAGTGCAGGCGTGACCCTGACCGCTGGCCGTGGGGGCGCCGGTGGCTTGGGCATTATTGGCACCAAAGGCACTGGTGGTATCCCCAGCGGAACAGCTGGCAATGGCGGCGGCGGCGGCGGGGTCATTGTCAATCAAGCGATCTCGACCCTTGGCGCATTGCAATTGTCCAGTGGCGCAGGAGGCAGCGCTGGTCTTTACAACCAGGTAGGCGTGATTCCAAGTTTTCGGTCATCAGGGGCGGGTGGTGACATCGTCATTGCTGCTAATGTGCAAGCGGGTGCCTCCAGCAGCTTTATGGCCGGCAATGGTGCTAGCAGCCCAACATCCCAGAACGGATCGGGTGGTGGGGGCAGCATCGTGTTCAATACGCCAGTGAATTTGGGCACATCGCTGACCCTGCAGGCCGGCCTTGCGGGGCAATTAGGAGCCGGCATTGGCAATATTCGCGGTGCGAATCTCGACATCCAAACCGCAGGCAGCCTCAGCGTGACCCAAGGCATCGTCGCATCCACCAGCGGCAATCTGCGCCTGCAAGCGGGCATGAATGCAGGCGATGTGCTCAGCCTGAGCGGTGTGGCCGATCTGGCTAGCCCTAATACCGGTACGCTGAGTTTAGGTGGCAACAGCATCACTGGAAATATCGGCTCACTCACCGCGCAGCAAATCCGCTTGAGCGCCAATACGCTTGGCAGCGCTTCCGCCTATTTACAGACGCATGCCAGTGAGCTCGTCTTGAGCAGCACACGCAATGATGGCTCAAGCAGCGGCATCTTCGTGATCAATGACAAAGCCGTGACCGTCGCTGCGCAAGTTGCGGGCAACCTGAGTGTGCTCACCAATGACACAGGCGACACACCCAGCGCCCAAATCACTGTGGGCGCAGTGGGCAGCGTCGTCGGTATCACCGGTAGCGCGTCGACTTCAGGCAGCAGCATCAGCTTGCGCACCGGCAATGCAGGCTTCACCAACGGCCATTCGGTAGCAGGTGGTGTTGCAGGCGCTAACACGGGAGCCGTCGCAGTCAACGCAACGATCCGTACCGCAGGCGGCGTGTCGATCACCACAGGTACAGGTGGCATCACCAACCGAGGTGTGGGCGGCACATCAGGCGCAGTGAGCATCACGCAGGCCATCCAGGCAACTGATGCCGTCAATATCACCACAGGCACAGGTGGCGAGGCAGGCAATAGCACGGGCAACGATATCTTTGCCGGTGGTGCGTCGGGTCAGATCACGGTCGGCGCCAATGTGGCCTCCAAGGCAGCGGTCAGTATCGTTAGCGGTCAAGGCGGATTGGGCAGCGGAGGCTATGTGTTTGGGTATGGTAGCAACGGAGTCTCTGGTGCATCTGGCAACGTGAGCGTGACCGGTGCCATCAACACCCAAGGCGATTTGACTATCGCGGGTGGCGAAGGGCGAGCAGGCCGCGATGGCGATAGTTATTTCTCGGGCGGTATCGGCGGCGGCGCGGGTGCTCAAGGTGGCTCTCTCAATCTCAATGCCTCAGTCAGCGCGACAGGCAATCTGGTGCTACGCGGTGGCAGCGGCGGCGCTGGCGGGCAGGGCGGCGTACGTACGAATGACAACTTCCGAAACCACGGTGGCGTGGGCGGCTCCGGCGGCGCGATCAACACGAGCAGCGCAGCACTTCTAAGCAGCGGCCAAAATGCCAGTGTATTGGCCGGTGCTGGCGGCACAGGCGGCAAAGCAGAGGGCCTTAAGCTGGACGATACCTACGTCTACAGCGATGCAGGCGCAGGCGGCGCAGGTGGCGCGCTATCCCTGGGTGCAGGCTTATCAGCCCAGGGTGATCTGCTCCTGCGAGCAGGCGCTGGCGGCAAGGGTGGCGACATCACCAATGGTGTAGGCCGTAACGCGCAAGACAACTACACCTTGGCCGCTAAAGATGGTGGTGCGGGCGGCGCACTCACGCTCGGCGCTTTTGCCACCGCGCAAGGAAGTGCTACCGTGAGCGCAGGCGCAGGCGGCGCGGGCGGCTCTGGCGGCAGCAATGGGGGCGTGCCTAACCCGTCGGGTGCAAGTGGCGCATCAGCCCTCATATCTGGCAGTGCCGTGCAGTTGCAAGCGGGAACCCATTTGAATGTGGGCAGCAGTATTGCAGCCACCAGCGGCTCTGTCAGCCTCAAAGCCGGCATGAACACTGGCAACACCCTCACCTTAAACGGAGTCACCCTCTCCAACACCGCCGCAGACAACCTCACCCTGCAAGGCCACAGCATCATTGGCTTGCCGGGCTCGTTTGCTGCGAATACCTTGAGCATTTCCACTGGCAGCGCCATCGGTTCATCAAGCACCGCGCTGCAAACCCAAGTCAACGCCGCCGAGCTGGTGAGCACGGGCGGCGCGGGTGTATATGTGCATAACAGCCGTAGCCTCACGGTGGCCGCACAAAGCGCAGGCGATGTGAGCATCACAGCAGCCAGTGCAGCTCCAGGTGGCGGAAATGGCGCAAACATCACCGTAGGAAGCGTGGGCGGCTCGGTGGGCATTACGGCCACAGGCAGCGTGGCTGTGGAAGCAGGCGATGGCGGCAATGGCATCAATCTCGCACGCAATGGCGGGCAAGGTGGCACAGTGATTATCAACAGCGCGATTGCCGCAGGCGCAGCCGTGAGCCTCTTGGCAGGAGACGGTGGCGCAGGCTATGGGGATGCCCCTCTTCAAATGTTCAGCAATGGCAACGCCGGCGGCAGCGGCAACCGTGGCGGCGCAGTGGGCATTGCAGCCAGCATCACAGCGGGCACAACGCTCAGCGCTGTAGCAGGCCAAGGCGGCCAAGGCGGCCAAGGCCAAAGCAGCAATGGCACGGGCAGCACGGTGATTGGCGGCGCGGGCGGCAGCGGCGGCTCGGCAGGCAACATCTCGCAAAGTAGCGGCACCTTAAGCGCCACCAGCATCACCCTGCAAGCCGGCGCAGGCGGCTCAGGTGGCTCAGGTGGCAACGTGACGGGCACAGCCTTGCGCGGTGGTCATGGCGGCGGCAACAACAATGGCGGGCGCATTCTTCTCACCTCAAATGCCGCAGGCATCAACGCGACGAACCTCATGTTCATAAGCGGCGCTGGCGGCGCTGGCGGCAGCGCGGGCACAGGCGGCACTGCGCCCACAAGCGCTACAGGCGCAGCAGGCAAAAACGGCGGTGATGTGCAGCTCGGCGTAGCCCGCAGCGTGAGCGGGAATATGAGCATCACAGCCGGCGCGGCTGGCGCAGGCGGCTTGGACGGCACAGGCAGCCCAAGCACAGCAGTCGCCAAAGGCGTAGCAGGCAACATCACAGCCAATGTGATGTCCCTCTCAGCTGGCAACAACCTTGATGTGAGCGGCAATATCACCACCACGTCGGGCAACGTAAACTTCAGCGCAGGCGCAGCGATGAACCTGCACAGTAGCTCCATCAACAGCTCAGCCAGCGGCAACATCAATGTGTTCGCTGCAAATTTTGCAACAGGCACAGGCACGCTCAACGCGGGCAGCAACACCGCCAGCATCGGCACGAGCGGCGCATTGAACGCGATGCCGGCAGGGCAAGTGACGGCAAGCGTGCTCGAATTGAGCGCGGTCAACGGCATCGGCTCAAGCGGCGCGGCGCTGCAAACCAAAGTGAGCAATTTGGCGCTAACCAACAGCGGCAATGGTGGCATCTATGTGGTGAATACGGGGGATGTAACGGTAGCGGCGCTCAATACCTACGGCAGCGTCACTATTCGCACAGCAGATGGAATCACTGGTGCAGACGGCGCGCGATCAGTTACTGGCGGTGTCGGTGGCACAGGCGGAAAATTGACTGTTGGGCAAGTCGGCTCACTGAACGGCATCCATGCACAAAGCGTCACGCTGCAAGCAGGCAATGGCGGCGCGGGTGGTCGAGGCGGTGATTGGGGAAGCTATTCAACAGGCGGTTTTTTTGCAACAACCGTCTACACAGCAGCGGGCAATGGCGGCGCGGCAGGTGCAGGAGGCGAAGTCGTCGTCAATGCGCCCATTAACGCCAGCGCAGATGTGGTGATACGCAGCGGCAATGGTGCATTAGGTGGCGCTGGTGGCGCAGGTCGAGCAGGATCATGTCTACTGGGTCTTGGATGCTCCGGGTTTGCAGCAGCTGGGGCGAACGGTGCTTCAAGTGCAGGAGCAGACATCACGATCGCTCAGGCGATCCAATCGAATGCAGGTTTGTGGATCGAAGCAGGGCGCGGTAGCATGGGCGGCCTCGGTCAGTCGGGTGCTCAAGGTGGCCATGTGAATTTGCAAGCTGCGCTCACTGTAGCTGGGGCGTTGACCGTCAAAGGAGGTGCTGGCGGCGATGGCGAAGCAGGCTCTGCGGGAGCAGCAGGCGCAAATGCCCCATTCATCACTCAATCAGGGGCTGGCGGCGGTGCGGGCAATGCTGGGGGCGCCGGCGGGCAAGGCGGGCAGGTGCGCATTTTTGCAACGGGCACACTGGCAGGCAGCCTACACATTGCAGGTGGCGCGGGCGGGAGTGGTGGTGCAGGTGGAGCGGGCGGTGCGGGCGGTGATGCGTTAAGCGGATCTTCCCAGTCTGCTGGATCTGGCGGTACAGGTGGCAACGGCGGGCAAGGCGGCAATGGCGGTGTGGTGCAGATGGATGCAGCACTTGCCGCAACGCAAGGCAGCGCAGTGGTATCAGCAGGAGCATCGGGTATCGGCGGAGCCGGTGGTGCTGGTGGGCTCAATGGTGCCCCCGGCATCATCATAATTACAGATATTCGCGGCAAGGGAGCAACTGGCATAACAGGCAGTGACGGCTTGTCGTCAACGATCACAGGTCAGCAGCTTCAAATTTCAGCCAGAGATAACCTGACGATCAATGGATTCGTTTCCCCCACCAGCGGCAACGTGACCCTGCACGCCGGCATGAACGCAGGCAACACGCTCACCTTAAACGGCGTGAGCGTTGCCAATGCCAGTACAGACAACCTGAGCCTGCAAGGCGCAACAATTGCTGGCCTGCCCAGCTCGCTCTCCGCCAACACGATTTCAATCGCCACCGGTGGCGCGATTGGGTCTTCCAGCACCGCGCTGCAAACCAATGTGAACGCGATGGCGCTGCAAAGCACGGTAGGTGGTGGGATTTATGTGACGAATGCGAAAGATGTGACGGTGGCTGCGCGTAGCAACCAAGGGGACATCAGAATTCAAGCCAGCAACGGTATCGATGGCGCAGACGCAGCAAGTAACAGCGTCGTTGATGGCTCAGCCGGTTCTGCTGGGGTAAATATCACGGTGGGCACCGTGCAGTTAGGTAACGGCGAAAATTTGGTGGGCATTACAACCTCGGGCAGTGGCGATGTGAGCTTGACGGCTGGCAGAGGCGGAAATGGCGGCAGCAGCAGTGCGAATGCATCCGTCACTCTTAGTGCTGGCCGAGGCGGATCAGGAGGTAGCGTGACGCTGAATTCAGCTGTCAGTTCTCAGGGCGCTGTTTTGTTGGCTGCTGGGCAAGGAGGTCAAGGCGGCATGGGCGGCACGGCCAACAGCGCAGGTACTGTAGGGGGCAACGGTGGCGATGGTGGGCAAGGTGGTGTGATCAGCGTCAATGCCTCAATCAGTGCTGTGGCCAGCTTAAGTTTGTCTGCTGGCAGCGGCGGTCAAGGCGGTGCAGGTGGTAGTGTCAACGTGGTCAGCCAAACTGGGACTTCTTTAGGCGGTTTTGGCGGTATGGGTGGCAGTGGCGGGCAGATCAGCTTGAACGCGGCTATCAGCACGCAGCAAAACGTTTCATTGAATGCGGGCCATGGTGCCACTGGTGGAGCAGGCGGCAATGGTAGTCGCGCATTTGATGGAGGTGCAGGTGGTGCGGGTGGCGCAGTATTGCAGGCGACACAAGCCTCGGTGACGGCGCAAGGGGATGTTAACTGGACCACCGGCCTCGGAGGTAATGGCGGCGATGCTGGCTCAGGACAAACGGGTGGCATCGGCGGTAATGCTGGCCATGGTGGTCTTGCCTCGTTTGGCTCTGCTGTTTCAGCTGGGCAAAACTTGAATATCTTAGCGGCCAATGGCGGCAGCGGTGGGCGGGGTGGGAGCGGCATAGGTCCGGGTGCTGGCAATGGTGGAGCAGCTGGAAATGGAGGGAGTGTGACGCTATATGCCGCACTGACTGCTCAATCAAGCTTGGTCATATCATCCGGCCAAGGCGGGCGCGGGGGGAATGGGGGTGGAACATCGGCTCCGTCTAGATATCCTGGTGCTCGGGGTGGCTCCGGTGGAGCGGGAGGCGTTTTAATGCTCAGCGCTAACTTAACGGCAAATCAAAACATCACTCTCGATGCAGGCCGTGGTGGGGATGGTGGTGATAGCAGCTCCCAAGGGCCAGGCGCTGGCAGAGAAGCGGGTAACGGCGGATCCGTTTACTTATCGGGCTTAGCTGTAGCTGGGCAAAATATAAATATCAGTGCGGGCGCCGGTGGCAAGGGTGGCGAAGGTGGGATCTATATGGAATCGGGCGCTGGTATCGGTGGTCGTGCAGGTGACGGTGGCTCACTTGTTTTGAGCGCTGCAATGAAGGCGAACCAAGATATCCGCTTGTTATCTGGCACGGGTGGGCAAGGTGGAGAAGCTGGCCAAGGAAGGATTGGTGCTCGCGGTGGCGAAGGGGGGCAAGGCGGCGCCATCCTCACTCAGGGAGACGTAGATGCGAAGGCCAATGTTTACATCATCTCTGGTGATGGTGGCAATGCGGGTGTCGCCTTCGATGCTATCGGTGCTATCCAAGCGAATCGCGGTGGCAACGGTGCGGCTATCACACTCAATGCCAAAGTGACGGCTCAGCAAAACTTATGGATCACAACGGGCCATGGCGGTCAAGGTGGTAACAGCATTTTCAGCAACCTAAATAACAATGGCGCCAATGGCGGAGACGGTGGCCAGGGTGGTTCATTGATTGCGAATGCGCCTATTTCAACGGGGCAAAGTATGGTGTTGACGACAGGTTTTGGTGGCCGAGGCGGAAACGGCGCTGATTCCAGTCAAACAAGTGGCAATGGTGGCAATGGCGGTGCTGGTGGGCTCATCACGCTCAATGCGAGTGCATCAAGCATGCAAAACGCGAGCCTTGTTGCTGGTGTAGGAGGGCAAGGTGGAATCGGCGGAACGCAAGGAAAAAGTGGCACAAACGGCCTGTCTGCCAATCACGGGTGGATCAACGGCACTGGCGTGAACATCAGCGCTGGTCAGGGCATCGCAGCAGCGAGTGTTATTCGAGCTACCAACAGCCCTGTCGTCCTTCAAGCTGGCACAGGCATCACCAATGGCTCGTTTGGCGCAGTGCAAGTGGATGCGGCTGAATTAAGGTTAAGCAACACCACCAGCGGCAATGTGCTCGTGCAAAACACGCGGGACATCACGCTCGGCGCGGTGAATGCAGGCAAAGTGAGCGCCGTGAGCACGGGCGCAGCCTCGGTCATCACGCTGGAGGGCGCACTCGCTGCCAGCGGCTCGGGCGATGCGATCGTGTTGGCTGGAAATCGCTTTATCAACAACGCCGGTGCAAACGCCCTGCAAACCACCAACCCCACAGGCCGTTGGCTTGTTTACAGCAACGCGCCGCAAAACAACAGCTTTGGTGGTATCGAGAGCCGCAACACGGCAGTGTGGAGCACGGTTTACAACGCCTCGCCTAGCTTCTCTCAAGCTGGCAACCGCTTCGTCTTCGCCACGGCCCCGCTCAACGAAGCTGCCGTGCAGGCGTTAGACGTGACGAAGACCTTTGGCGATGTGGTCAATTTCTCTAATCCCACGCTCGGCACGGATTACCGCATCGTGGGCCTAAACAGCGGGGCATCGTTTGGCAATGCCTTCACCGATGCGGGCTTAGATGTGAGCGGCTTCACGCTCACGCAAGCACCTACGCTATCGAGCAGCGGCGCAGGCGCTTCAGCTCGGCGCGATGGCGGCATCGGCGGCACGGCGGTGTATGCGATCACCGTGGATCTCAATGGCGCAGCGCTGCAAGGCGCAAATTCGAGCGGCGTGACGTTATCAGCCGTTGATGGCGCGCTCACTGTGACCCCGCGCAGCATTGGCGCCACGGTGCTGGTGGACAGCCGGCAATACGATGGCACAACGAATGCAACGGTGACTGGCGCGAACCTGACCAACTTGGCCGGCAGCGCTTTGGATGTGAGCGTGGGCGGCACTGCAGCGTTTGGCAGCGCCAATGCCGGCACGCATGCGCTGCAAACGGGCGGCGTGGTGCTGCAAGGCGCGGATGCCATCAACTACCAGCTGGGCACAGTGAGCGGCAGCGGCACGATCACGCAGCGCCAAGTGACGATTACGGGCATGAGCGCCACAGGCCGCGAATACGATGGCAGCACGGTTGCTGCGCTGCAAGGCGGAACGGTGAACAATTTGGTGGGCAGCGAGACGCTGGGCTTGAGCGGCGCAAGCGGCCAATTTGCCAGCGCCAATGCAGGCACTTGGGGTGTAACGGTGAGCGGCGCTGCTTTAACGAATGGCACGGGCTTGGCATCGAATTACGTGCTCACGGCGCAACCCAGCGGCGTATCGGGCACGATCAGCCCACGCCAAGTAACGATTACCGGCATGAGCGCTGCGGGCCGCGACTATGACGGCAGCACGACTGCTGCTTTGCAAGGCGGCTCGGTGAACAATTTGGTAGGCAGCGAGACGCTGAGCTTCAATGGCGCAAGCGGCCAATTTGCCAGCGCCAATGCAGGCACTTGGGGCGTGACGGTCAGCGGCACGGCTTTGACAAGTGGCACAGGCTTGGCATCAAACTATGTGCTCGCCGCGCAGCCCACCGCGCCCGATGCCACCATCAGCCCCCGCGCAATCAGCGTTACAGGCGTATCGGCCAACAACCGCGTGTATGACGCAACGACCGATGCCACGCTCAGCGGTGCAGCCGCGCTCACAGGCTTGGTGCTCGGAGAAAACTTGAGCCTTGGCGGCAGCGCCAATGCCCAATTTGTCAGCCCCAACGCAGGCAACGGCATTGCAGTGAACGTGAGCGGCTATGCCTTGAATGATGGCAGCGGCGCGGGCGCAGGCCTAGCCAGCAACTATGTGCTGAGCCAGCCCACGGGCTTGTCGGCCAATATCAGCAAAGCCCAGCTCAGCGCCACCGCGCAAGATGTGAGCCGCACTTATGACGGCACAGCAAGTAGCAACAACGCGGGCGTGAGCATCACCGGCTTTGTGGGTGGGCAAAACGACAGCGTGGTCAGCACCGCCGGCCTCAGCTTCACCAACCAATCCGCCCGCAACGCTGGCACTTATAGCCTGACTGCCTCAGGTCTGGCCGCGCAGAATTACGATGTTGCCTACACCGATGGCAGCCTCACCATCAACAAAGCAGCCCTCAGCGTCAATGCCAACGACACCACCCGCATTTACGATGCCACGTATTACGGCAACCAAAGCGGCGTGCAATACAGCGGCTTCGTCAATGGCGAAGGCACTGGTGTGCTCGCAGGCAGCTTGAACTATGCCGCAGGCTCTGCCAACAGCGCCCGCAATGCCGGCACTCACACCATCACCCCCGGCGGGCTCACCGCAGGAAATTACGACCTGAGCTTTGCCAACGGCACATTGATCGTGAACAAAGCCAACCTCACGATTGCCGCACAAACCGACACCCGCACCTACAACGGCAATAACAGCTCCAGCATCGGCCCGCTCACCTTGGGCTTAGGCGAAGGCGATTTTGTGAGCAACTTGGGACAAAGCTTTGACTCTGCCAATGCTGGCAACCGCACATTGAGCGTGAACAACGGTTACGTGATTCAAGATCTGAACGGTGGCAATAACTACAACGTCACCGTCAACAATGCAAGCGGTACGATCAGCAAAGCTGGCCTGACCGCCACAGCCAACACCACCACCCGCACCTACGACGGCACAAGCAATGGCAACAGCAATGGCGTAACCATCACCGGCTTTGTGAACTCAGAGACCAGCAGCGTCGTCAATCAAGCTGGCCTCAGCTTCACCAACCAAACCGTTCGCAACGCCGGCAGCTACGGCCTCACGGCCAGCGGCTTGGCGGCAGACAACTATGACTTTGCCTATACGTCAGGCAACCTCACGATCAATAAAGCCAACCTGACCATCTCCGCAGTCACAGATTCAAGGGCTTACAACGGCCTCGCCGGCAGCAAAGCTGCGCCTATTGCTACTACTTTAGGAGCAGGCGACAGCCTCACCGGCCTCTCGCAAAGCTTCGATCAAGCCAATGCAGGCGGTCGCACTTTAAGCGTGAACAGCGGCTTTACCTTGAACGATGGCAACAGCGGGAACAACTACAACGTCACCTTGCAAACCGCCAGCGGCAGCATCAGCAAAGCCGCCTTAACCGTCACCGCCAACGACACCACCCGCACTTACGATGCCACGTATTACGGCAACCAAAGCGGCGTGACGTATGGTGGCTTTGTGGGCGGCGAGGGCGCAGGCGTGCTCGGCGGCAGCTTGAATTACGCCGCAGGCTCTGCCAACAGCGCCCGCAACGCCGGCACCTACACCATCACCCCCGGCGGCCTCACCTCCACTAACTATGACATCAGCTTTGACAACGGCACACTCGTGGTCAACAAAGCCAACCTCACCGTTGCCGCACAAACGCACAGCCGCAGCTACAACGGCTCAGCCGGATCCACCGTCGGCCCGCTCACCCTCGGCTTGGGCGAGGGCGATTACCTCAACAACCTCAGCCAAAGCTTTGACTCTGCCAACGCTGGCGCACGCACCCTCAGCGTGAACTCGGGCTACACCATCATTGACGGCAACGGCGGCAATAACTACAACGTCACGCTACAAACCGCCAGCGGCACCATCAGCAAAGCCGGCTTGACGGTCACTGCCAATGGCGCAACGCGCACTTACGATGGAACAAACTACAGCGGCGTGAACAACACAGGCGGGGCGGGCGTGAGCTACAGCGGTTTCGTAAATTCTGAAACCACTTTCGCACTCGGCGGCGCATTGACCTACGGCGGCAGCGCCCAAGGCAGCCGCAACGCAGGCACGTACGCCATCACGCCCGGCGGCTTGACGGCTGGCAACTACGATCTGAATTTCGTGAACGGCAGCTTGGTGACCGGCAAAGCGAACCTGACACTCGTCGCAGCCAACGATTCAAGGCAATACAACGGTCTAGCCGTCAGCAATGCTGCGCCCACAGCTATCGGAATCGTAGCAACAGACAGCTTCTCAGCCACCCAAAGCTTTGATCAAGCAAGCGCTGGCGCTCGCACCTTGAGCGTCAATTCCGGCTACACCATCAACGACGGCAACAGCGGCAACAACTACAACATCACCCTGCAAACGGCCAGCGGCAGCATCACCAAAGCCAGTCTTACAGCCACAGCCAACAACACCATGCGCACTTATGACGGCACAACGAATGGCAACAACAGCGGTGTCAGCATCACCGGCTTCGTGAACAATGAAACCAGCAGCGTTGTCAATCAAAAATCCTTGAGCGTCACCAATGCAAACGCCCGCAACGCCGGCAACTACAACCTCACCGCCAGCGGCCTCGCAGCCGATAACTACGACATCAGCTACGCCACCACAGGCAATCTCACCATCAACAAAGCCGCCTTAAGCGTCAGCGCCAACAATGTCACCCGCACCTACGACGGCACGAGCAGCGGCAACAACAATGGCGTGAGCATCACCGGCTTCGTCAACAACGAAACCAGCAATGTTGTCAGCCAAGGCAACCTCAGCTTTGACAACAGCGCAACCCGCAACGCTGGCAGCTACAGCCTAAACGCCAGCGGCCTGGCCGCGCAAAACTACGACTTTGCCTACACATCGGGCAACCTGTCGATCAACAAAGCTAGCCTTACCCTCTCTGCAGTTGCAGATTCAAGGCAATATAACGGTTTAGCCCTTTCAAATGCTGCGCCGAATGCTATAGGTTTAGTAGCAACCGACAGCCTCAGCAACCTCAGCCAAAGCTTCGACTCGGCCAACGCTGGCGCTCGCACCTTAAGCGTCAACAGCGGCTACACGATCAGCGACGGCAACAGCGGCAACAACTACAACGTCACGCTACAAAGCGCCAGCGGTTCAATCAGCAAAGCAGGCTTAACCGTCACCGCCAACGATGCGACCCGCACTTACAACGGCACGAATTTCACAGGCGGCAATGGCGTGAGCTACAGTGGCTTGGTGAACGGCGAGGGCGCGGGCGTGCTCACAGGTCGCATCAACTACGGCGGGACGGCGCAGAATTCTCGCAACGCAGGCATCTACAGCATCTCCGCCAGTGGCCTGGGCGCCGCAAACTACAACATCAGCTATGCCGATGGCAGCCTGGTCACCAACAAAGCCAACGTCACCCTGGTAGCCAGCACCGATTCAAGGGTTTACAACGGAAACGCCCTTACCAATGCTACGCCAACTGCTATCGGAATCGTAGCGGGGGACAGCTTTGTAGCCAACCAGCGCTTTGACCAAGCAGGCGCAGGCAACCGCACTTTGAATGTATCCAGCTACACGATCGATGACCAAAACAGTGGAAATAACTACAACGTCAACCTGCAAAGCGCCAACGGCAGCATCACGCCCGCTGCTCTGAGCATCCGCGCCAACGATGCCAGCATCATCCAAGGCCAAACTGTGCCACTGCTCACAGCGACGTATCTGGGCTTTATCAATGGCGAAGGGCTAGGCAATCTGAGCACTCTGCCGCTGATCAACACCAGTGGCAGTAGCCTCAGCCCGCAAGGCAACTACCCGATCATCGCCAGTGGCGCAAATGCGCCGAATTACAGCATCAGCTACATCGACGGCCAATTGCAAATTGCAGCCGCTCCGCTGCCGCCCGTGTTGCCACCTTCGCCACCGCCGCCACCGCCACCAGCCCCTCCTGCTCCTTCCCCCAGCCCAGCGCCCGCTGGCTCA
This sequence comes from Variovorax sp., assembly GCA_031375105.1. Classification (GTDB taxonomy): domain Bacteria; phylum Pseudomonadota; class Gammaproteobacteria; order Burkholderiales; family Burkholderiaceae_C; genus JANMDU01. The sequence goes on along the minus strand of JANMHJ010000047.1, from coordinate 3,386 downwards.
CCGCCTGCGCCCGCACCAGCACCAGCGAGCGCTCCCGCAACCGACGGTACGCAAACCGCAGGCAACACCAACAACGGTAGCAACAGCACAAACGCCAGTACCGATAGCAACTACAGCAACTACAGCAACTACAGCATCTTCAGCATCTTCAGCTTCGCCCCTGAAACCGAAGAAGAAAAAGTCAAACGCCTGCAACGCTTGGGCAAACTCTTCACCATCGTCGGTGGTGGAGTGAGGGAGTAATTGCTATAAATTCAAGAGCACGCCGCGCAGATTCCATAATGGCAATCAGCCCAAAACGCTTCAAAATCAAGGGTAATACAGCTAGACCAAAGCCTGCGTCAGCGCCTTGCCCAATGCTGCTGCGGACACGGGTTTGTGCAGTAGCAGTGCATCGGTGCGCTGAGCCTCTCGGATGCGTTCGGGGGCGGTGTCGCCGGTGATGATGATGGCGGGGAGTTTGCTGGCCATGCCTCGCGCGAGCAGGGCGGCGCGCACATCGGCAATCGCCTGCGCGCCCGTGAGATCGTGGCGCAAGCGGTAGTCTGAAATCAGCACTTGCGGGAGCTTGTCGTCGCTCAAAAGCGCTAGATGGTCCAAAGCCTCTTGCGCCGATTCAAAACATTCGCATTCGCAGCCCCAAGATTTCAAAAGGCTTTGCATGCCTTGGCGCACAGGCGCTTCATCGTCAATCACCATCACCCGCAGCCCAGCCCAGCTTGCCGCCGGCGCAGCCGCAACATCGCCAGCCAAAATGCCAGCGTAGTGCGGCAGCACCAGCTCAAACATCGAGCCGCGCCCAGGCACAGAGCGCAAGTTGATCTGCGCGCCCATCGTCTCGCACAAGCGCTTGACAATCGCCAGCCCCAGCCCCAAGCCTTTTTGCCGGTCGCGCTCAGGGTTGTCTAGTTGATGAAACTCTTTGAACACTGCTTGCTGGTGTTCGGGCGCAATACCCAAGCCTGTATCCCACACTTGGACGGCTACGCACGGGCCGCGCCTGCGGCAAGCCACCAGCACGCCCCCTGTGCGCGTGTAGCGCAGGGCGTTGCTGATTAAGTTACGCAGCACCAAATCCACCAAAGTGGGGTCAGCATAAGCGGCTAATGTCGTCTCCCGGCTGCGGTAAAAAAAATCTTTGCTATCGGCCTGCATACCAAATTCATTTTCCAAATCGGCCAGAAGATTTTGCAAAGAAAAAGCCTTGTGATTGGCCTTCACCGCACCTGCTTCCAAGCGTGAATAATCCAGCAAGGTATTGAGCATCTCGCTTGTGGAGATCGAAGCAGAGCGCAAATGTGTGAGCACCTTTGCTTGATCCGCAGAAAGCGGGCTGCGCGAGAGCGCCTCCACAAAAAGCCCCATCGCATGCAGCGGCTGGCGAAGATCGTGGCTGGCGGCGGCGAGGAATTTGGATTTGTCTTGATTGGCTTGCTCAGCCGATTGCTGCGCCGCGAGCGCTTGCGCAGATTCATGACGCAATTTCTGAACCAACTCTACATTCTGTAGCTGAAATTGGATGCCACGCAGAGCGGCTTGCTGCGTGTTGACCACTTGAATCACTATCATCACAAGATAAACCAGCAGCAGCAATGCAAGTGGCAAATACGATGGATCTGCAAACAGCAAAATCGCCATGAAGTACATCCCCACCGACGCAACCAGATACGCCAGCGAAGCTGCCAAGAGAGCCGCGCTCACGCCAAGTGCCCCTGCAGCGACGCCCCCCGCTACCAACAGCGTATAAACCAAGGCATCACTCTGCCCGAATGCCGCAGACACCGTCACCGAGCTGCCCCAGGCAATGCCCATGAAGCCCATGCCCAGCGTTTGCGCCCAAGCCTGGCCGCGCAGACCGAGCCTTTTGGAGACCAAGATTTGCGTGAGACAAAACAGCGCTGCCGTGAGCCAGTTGTACGCCAACCAAGCCAAACTTGCAGAGTGATCCACCCGAGGCCACATGAACCACAGTTGGCCGCAGGCGGTGATCAATGAAGCCAGCAAAGTGACGGGTAAATTTCCCCACACCAACGCCACCTGCTCGCGCAGCACCTCATCCCTTTGCCAAGCCATGTGTTGGCGAAAAATGTGTTTCAGCTCACGCAGGTTCAAGGCGCCGGCTCCAGGCTGCCCAAGCCAGAAGAAGGCCCACCCACCACGCCGGATTGCTGTGCCGCCAGCACCGCAGCTGTGCGGCTATTCACCCCAAAATGAGCAAACACCGCGCCGACATGCACGCGCACCGTGTTTTCACTCAAGTTCAGTTGCCTTGCGATCACCTTATTGGGAAGACCTTGAGCAAGCAGTGCAAGCACCTCTTTTTGCCGCACGCTCAATGAGTTCAGGCTGTAGAGTGACGCGCTTTTGGTCTGAGAATCAGACAGGGAAGAATTAGAGCCGCTGGGCATGAACGCAGTAAAGCAAGTGCCGCCGGAGAGCACTTGGCGCAGTGCCGCTTCAATATCTTCTGCGCTGGCTGATTTGGGCAAATAGCCTTTCGCGCCTTGCGTGGCCGTCTCTTGCAGAGCTTGCGTGGTGGTGCTGGCAGACAGAAAGATGATATGTGCTTGCGGAAAGCTTTTTTGCAGCACTGAAAGCCCCTCTAAGCCCGAGAGACCGGGCATTTGTACATCCAGAAAAATCACATCGACAGCGACAGGCTTTAAGCCTTGTGCGAGCGCGCGCGCCTGCATCACCGAGCCCGCCTCCAGCACTCTACCCATGCCCTCAAACGATTGCACGATCAGCCGCATGCCGGTGCGAAACAGCTGATGATCATCAACCAACAGCACACAGGGTTGATGGAATGTCAGGTGTGGTTGATCGACGTGAGCGGAGGGATGCATAACTCACAGTATGGCGCAAAATCCATAGAAAACAGCCCCTTGAGCACTAGTCTAAATGTGCTATCTGGTTAGGGTAGAGCGGCCGAATCGAAAATGTAAATTGAAGTATTTCGTATTAATCATTTTATGTAATTGCGATAAATCGTAAAAAATATCAAACTTTTGCTTTCTAGACCATGGCGAATTCGCTAGGTTTTTAAGGAAAGCAACATGACTCAAAAACAAAATCTTTACTACTCACACACCACAACCCTCAGCGCATTTGCTTGGGTCATTCTAATCACCTCTCCAGCGCAAGCCAACAACGTCGGCGAAAACAGCGCCTGGCAATTTCAGACCACGCAAGACAAGGTCAACAAAGGCGCCATCGTTGATTTGATGGAAAAGAAGAAGAACGGTTATTACGACTCCTTCAGAGTGATCAACAACACCGTCAACAACACCACCATCGACAAGCAATTCAACTGCTCCGTCTCTGCCAACTCCAATGGCAACACCGGCAACAACGATTTAGCTGCCACCACCTCATCCCCCACGCTC
>JANMHJ010000029.1:0-36252 GCA_031375105.1 Variovorax sp. | reverse complement strand
GCCCTTCGCCTTGTTGTTCGCGTTTTTTCCAGCACTGCCATTGGCGCAACAGGCCGTCGTCGTTCTGACAACCACGGCGGTCTTCGCGGTTTATGCGGTGTGGGTAGTGCGCAGCAGCCGAGCGGTGCCAACGTAGAACAGAAATACGAGGTTACTACTTTGATAGCATTTCATAGTCTGTGTAACCCTTTGCACCACCGCCGTAATAGGTCGTGCGATCACCCTCGTTGTACGGCCCATCCTGGCGCAGACGTGCCACCAAGTCAGGGTTGGCAATGTAGGGGCGGCCAAAGGCCACGAGATCTGCGCCGCTGTGCAGGGCCTTTACAGCCAGCGCCTTGTCAAGGCCGTTGTTGACCATCCACGCACCCTTGCCGCCCGCGCGCACGTAGGCCTCTTTCAGCGCAACGTAATCAAACGGTCGATCGGGCAGCGCGCGCGGGCCACCGGTTGCGCCTTCAATGATGTGGACGTAGGCCAGGTGGAGCGAGGCCAATTGCGCCAAGACATATTCGAACAGCGGTTGTGGCGCGCTGTCATACGCGTCGTTGGCCGTGGTGACGGGTGCCAGGCGAATGCCGGTTCGCCCGCCGCCCACGGCGCTCGTCACAGCGCGCACCACCTCCAGCATCAGGCGGGCGCGGTTTTTGATGCTGCCGCCATAGTCGTCGGTGCGATGGTTAGAGCCATCTTTGAGAAATTGGTCTAGCAAGTAGCCATTTGCACCGTGGATTTCTACCCCGTCAAACCCCACGGTGTCTACTGCGTTGCGCGCTGCGGCCTGGAAGGTGTGGACGATGCCGGGCAGCTCTTCCTCCAGCAACGCTCGGGGTGCAGAGGTGGGCACAAATGTGGGCACACCATCCCTGATCAATACCGTTTTGGTATTGGCAATGATCGCCGATGGTGCGACCGGCTGGCCACAGTCGGGCTGTAAATCAGTGTGTGACACACGCCCTACATGCCACAGCTGCACGACGATCTTGCCATGCGCAACATGTACCGAGTTGACCACGCGTTTCCAGCCATCTAGCTGCTCGGTGCCATACAGGCCTGGTACGTCGGAATAGCCCTGCCCTTGCTGGGTGATGGCGGTCGCTTCGGTGATCAGCAAGCCAGCGCTGGCGCGCTGGGTGTAGTACTCGGCCATGAGCGGTGTGGGTATCGCATCAGGCGCACGGTTGCGTGTGAGGGGTGCCATGACGATGCGGTTGGCAAGCTGCAAATCGCCAGCTTGGCAGGGGGAGAAAAGAATGGCATCAGGAGATGTAGACATGGCAGCGCTAGGGTTGGTTAAGGGGCAGGACGAAAGCAGTTACAGAGGGAGCTTGCCCCGAGCTTAGTCTAGGATCACAAGATTGCCGACATCCGCCGCAGCTTTGACATCTTCAACCCGCAGCGCGGTAGAGCTTTGCCCTCGCGCGCCCCAGACAATGTCAAACGATTGGTCGTCAACCTGCTCAATCAGGCAGGGGCCGATGGGAATGATGCCCGTTTCCCCACCGCCCTTGGCGTAGGAAATCGGCCCGGTGATTCGCGCGCTGTGCATCGTGTGGTGCATCGTTTTGTTCATGGCGGTGACATCTGTTCAAAATTGGGGTAAGAAGCGTAGCTTCAATGGCCTTGATCATTCACCTCTTGGCTATGGCTGACTGTGCGCTGGCGCACGAAAGGAGCATTTAGAACGACAGCGCTAGTTCACGACCGTCAGGTAGACCGTTGCGACCTGGAACGCGTCGTAGGTTGACGTGGCAACCAGCGTCACATCAACAGGGTTCGGCAGAAAAAAGGGCGCGTAGGTGTTCACAGTGACCGCATAGGGGCTCAGGTTGAAGGTGTCGAATGTGACGCCCCCATAGAGAATCTGCGCACCGTAGGTGACCTGGGTGCCGGCAATGTACATGTTCCACACCATGGGTTCGCCCGAGTCCAGGTCGATGGACTGACCCGCGCGAATTGCCAGAGCCAGCGACCCGCCTCGAGGGAGGATGTAGCTGCCAGGTTGCCCCGTGATCGTCACGCCGATGTTGAAGCTTGGCGGTGGTTGGACATAGACATAGCCATCGTCGCCTCCACCACAAGCACTCAGAATCAGTGCCCCCGCAAGCGATGCGCCTGTTGCAAGCAAGCGCCTGCGGCCGTTGAAGGCTTCGGGCGGTTCGATACGGCTTGCTACGTTGATCTTTGGTTCAGTGAACATGGATACCTTTCATCGTGGTCGGGCGGACACGTCAGGAGTTGGGGGCTTCGAAGCCCGTGCTAGGCTGCTACCAAACCCTGTGTGATGCCATGTGCATTTTTGAGAGGATTGCACAAGCTGTCTGTTCGGTAGCAAACACAGGGATTGCATGACCCTACACAGAGGCTCAATAGCGGCAGATTGACCGGTCAAACCCAAGATTTTTCATTCTGTGTTGACCCAGTGAATTGAACAATTCTGCGGACACTTGCGCGGAGGTGAAGGTAGATTGACAGGCCATTTGCGTGGCTCCATCTTGGATGAACAACCTGAGTCAATTTTGGATGCAAATCAACAGCTTAGATTATTTGGGGAAGTATTTCACGTTAGGCAAGCCTTCAAAGTGTGCATCCTGCGTCCAGAGCTGAGCGCGGTGCAGTTGGGCCGTGGCGTAGATCAGGCTGTCGGCCATGGGCAGACCGTTGCTAGCGGCATCCAATGCGATACTCAGGTCCAGATCAATGACTTGGCCTTGCTGCATGTAGGTGGCAGCTTGGGCAGCAAGCTCTTCACCTTTCGTTCGGCGCAGATATTTATAGACTTCATAGACCGTGATGATCGGTACGATCAAGGCCTTGACTTGGGCGACTTGTTCTTGAAAAGCTTTGCCTCGCTCGTTGCCATCAAAGACTTCAAGCCAACACGAGATCAGAATCCATCGCGCCGCTTCAGAATCATCGAATCCCCATAACTGAAAAACCGATACTTCTCTTGCACAGCAGTTTTGTAAAGCGCCATGATGCGCTCATAGCCCGCAAAAGCGCTGACCAGCATCATGAGCGTGCTTTTGGGAAGGTGAAAATTGGTAATGAGCAAATCAACGATTTGGAAATCGAAACCAGGGGTGATGAAGATATTGGTGTCGCCACTGGGTTGCTTCGTCTTGGCATAGGTTTCTAGGCTGCGCACGCTGGTGGTGCCAACAGCAACGACTCGGCCACCTCTGGATTTGCAGCGCTCGATGGCTTGCAGGGTTTCGGGCGGAATGTTGTATCGCTCGAAATGCATCGTGTGATCGGCAATATTTTCCGCTTTCACGGGCTGGAAGGTGCCTGCGCCGACGTGGAGCGTGACGAAAGCGCGTTCGATGCCGTTGGCTTTTAGTTGCGCGAACAAGGTTTCATCGAAATGTAGCGCAGCAGTGGGCGCAGCCACAGCGCCGGGATGCTTGGCGAATACGGTTTGGTAGCGTTGCTCGTCGTCTGCTTCGTCTTCGTGGGTAATGTAAGGTGGCAAAGGCACATGTCCAAACTGCTCCATCACCCAATAAGGATCGTGAGATAACTCAAAGCGAAACAATGCGCCATCCTCATCTGGCCAGCGGCCAATGAGCTGCGCTTTGATCAGCTCTTGGCCATTGCCATAGAGGTGAACCCAATCTCCCAAACGCGGCTTTTTGCTGACCTTCATGTGAGCGACCACTTCGCGGCCTTGCACCACACGCTCTATCAGCAGCTCCAGTTTTCCGCCTGTGGCCTTCTCGCCAAACAAACGCGCTTTGACGACTTGTGTGTCGTTGAACACAAGCAGATCGCTGGCTTGGAGCAGATCAGGGAGTTCGCGAAAGATGTAGTGAATACTTGGGCTGCTTCGACCATCCAACAAACGCGACGCGCTGCGTTGGGCAGCAGGATGCTGGGCGATCAGCTCTTGGGGAAGCTCAAAATCAAAATCTTTGGTAGAAAAGTGGCGATTTGCCGTTATATTATCTGAAGAGTTTGCTATTGAATTCATGGTGTCTTGAGGGCTGAACGAACCCGTTCCAAGCGATGGCGGAGTAAAGAAGCAGAGAGTGTACGACGATGACTAGATGGTTTGCATACATCTGGATTTGATGTAAGATTCTTACCAACCGAGGTAAGAATCATGGAAATCATTCACAAAGTCACCAGCAAAGGCCAAGTCACGATTCCGCAGGATATCCGTGAGCAAGCGGGTATGCCAGCGAATTCTGAGGTGGCGTTTGAGTTGCGCAGACTCAAATCTGGGCAGAGCGAGGTAGTGATTCGGCCGGTGGCCTCGCCGATGTCTAGCCTGCGCACCGCTTTGCAAAAAGTGCGCGGCAGTGCCAATGCAGCGGAATTCAAAGGCATGAGCACAGATGAGTTCATGCGCTTTTTACGCGCCTGAGCCATGGCGAGCTCTGTGAATGAAGTGCGCGAGCCAGATGCGCGCTACCTGCTGCCCGCAACTTTGGTGGACAGTTGTGTGCTGATTGATGTCTTGGCCGATGATCCGCAGTGGGCCGATTGGTCGATCCAAAAGCTAGAAATCTTAGGAAACCAAGCGCCGTTGGTGATCAATCCGCTGATCTTGGCGGAAATCAGCCCCCGCTTTGCATGCGCCGCGGATTTGGAGGCTGCATTGGCTACCCTGCCACTACAAAGGCAGGCCTTGCCTTGGGATGCTGCATTTTTGGCGGGGCAAGCCTTCAAAGTGTATCGCCAGTCTAAAGGCATGCAGCGCTCGCCGATGCCAGATTTTTATATCGGAGCCCATGCGCTGCTCGGTGGCATGCGGCTGCTGACGCGCGATTCCAATAGGTATCGCAACTATTTCCCTAAGCTGAACGTGGTCTGCCCTGAGAGTAGCCCGTTGATCTGATCGGTCGTTATCTTCTATGCCAGCTTCAAAGTCAAAGCCGCAGGCCACCGAGCAGCCACAGTCGCCGCCTAAGCCATCGCCCAAATCCGCTGTGGAAAAGGCGATGGATAAGCTGGGACTGCAGCGCCCGATTGACTTCGCGTTGCATTTGCCGATCCGCTACGAAGACGAAACCAAGATCACCAAGTTAATGGACGCGCTGGATGGCGACAATGCGCAAATCGAAGGCGAGATTACGAGTTGCGAGATTGCCTTCCGACCGCGCAGGCAGCTCGTTGCCGTGTTGAATGACGGCACAGACAATTGCCAGCTTCGCTTTTTTAACTTCTATCCCTCACAGCAAAAGCAGCTTGCTGTCGGCACAAAAATCCGCGCACGTGGCGAGTTGCGCGGCGGCATGTTTGGCTGGCAAATTGTGCATCCGCTGTGCAAAGCGGCGGGCAGCGCATTGCCCGTTGCGCTCACGCCGGTGTATTCCACCGTCGCGGGTTTGCCGCAAGCTTATCTGCGCAAAGCCGTGCTGAATGGTCTGGCGCAGGCAGAGCGTTCGCAGGTGTTGCAAGACACGATTCCAGAAGAAATATTAAAGAAAATAGGCCACTACCCGTTATTAAATCTACATAGTTCGCTATCATTTTTGCACTACCCTGCGCCCGATGTGAGCTTGGCTCAGCTTGAAGATCACACCCATCCCGCGTGGCTGCGCCTGAAAATTGAAGAGCTGATGGCGCAGCAGCTTTCGCAGCTCACCTCCAAACAAGAGCGCGATGCCTTGCATTCGCCCGAGTTGAAAGCTAAGCGCGGCGGGCTGCATGAAAAGCTGCTCGCCGCGCTGCCTTTTGCGCTGACGAAAGCCCAGCTGCGCGTGAGCGAAGAGATCGCGCAAGATTTGATGCAAAAGCGCCCGATGCACCGCCTGTTGCAAGGTGATGTGGGCTCTGGCAAAACCATCGTCGCCGCGCTGGCCGCAGCGATTTGTGTGGATGCAGGCCAACAATGTGCGCTCATGGTGCCTACCGAAATTTTGGCCGAGCAGCATTTCCGCAAACTCGTGGTGTTGCTCGAACCTTTGTTTGAACCTTTGAATTTGAAGGTCGCTTGGCTCACGGGCAGCCAAACCGCCAAGCAGCGCCGCGAAGCGCTGGCTCTGATCGAGAGCGGGCAGGCGGGTTTGGTGGTCGGCACACATGCGGTGATTCAAGACAAGGTGATCTTCAAAAATCTCGCGCTCGCTATCGTCGATGAGCAGCATCGCTTCGGCGTGGCGCAGCGTCTCGCTTTACGCGCAAAGATGAATGCACCCGGCCACGAGCCGCATCTGCTCATGATGACGGCCACACCCATCCCGCGCACGCTGGCGATGAGCTATTACGCGGATTTGAATGTGTCCACCATTGACGAGCTGCCGCCAGGCCGCACGCCTGTTGTCACCAAAGTCCTGAGCGATTCGCGCAAACCGCAAGTGATTGATCGCATCAGTGAGCAAATCGCGCAAGGGCGGCAGGTGTATTGGGTCTGCCCGCTGATTGAAGAATCAGAAATGCTCGACCTGAGCAACGCGACGCAAACGCATGCGGAGCTTTCTGAAGCGTTTCCGGGCGTGCTGATTGGTTTGCTGCACTCGCGTATGCCTGCACCGGAGAAAAAGGCGGTGATGCAGCTTTTCACCAGCGGCGAGATGAAACTGCTCGTGAGCACCACTGTGATTGAAGTTGGCGTCGATGTGCCCAATGCCTCGTTGATGGTGATTGAGCATGCTGAGAGATTTGGTTTGTCGCAGTTGCACCAGTTGCGAGGCAGGGTAGGGCGCGGCTCAGCAGCGTCGGCTTGTGTACTGCTGTTTTCAACTGGGGAGAGTGGCCGCTTGGGCGATACGGCCAAAGCGCGCTTGAAAGCGATGGCGGAGACGAACGATGGCTTTGAAATCGCGCGGCTTGATTTAGAAATTCGTGGGCCGGGGGAGTTTTTAGGCGCAAGGCAGAGCGGGGCTGCGCTGCTGCGTTTTGCAGATTTGGTAGAGGATGCTGCTTTACTGGAGCGTGTGAGGGCTGTGGCACCTGTGATGATGAGAGAGTATTCGGCGTTGGCTGAGCAGCATATCGAGCGGTGGATGGGCGGGAAGGTGGATTTTCTGAAGGCTTGAGGAATTGAATACCCACAGCCGGACGCAAAAGGCGCGAAAGTTAAGCAAAAGACGCGAAACTTTCGCGCCTTTCGCGTCCGGAAGTTAAATCTTCACCATGCCAACCAAAGCCCGAGCCTGCCTCACGGCTTCTATCAAACTAGAAGCATCTGCAATGCCCCGCCCTGCAATATCAAACGCCGTGCCGTGATCTGGGCTGGTGCGGATCAAAGCGCGGCCTTGGCCGTTGTGCAAACCCAAGGTCACATTCACCCCATGTTCCACGCCGAGGTATTTCACCGGGATCAAGCCTTGGTCGTGGTACATCGCGATCACCACGTCGAAGCGCTTGAAGCCTCGCGCTTGCATGAAGATTGTGTCGGGCGGGAAGCTGCCTTGCGCGTCGATACCTTCCAACTTTGCTAAGGCAATCGCTGGATGAATCGCCTCGATCTCCTCGCGGCCAAACAAGCCGCCTTCGCCTGCATGCGGGTTCAGGCCTGCCACGGCGATGCGCGGTGCGCGGCCAAGGCTGTGTGAGAGCGCGGCGTGGGTGATGCGGATGGTTTGCAAGACATTTTCTTGCGTGACGCGATTCAAGGCTTCGCGCAGCGAGACATGAATGCTTACCAGCACGGTGCGCAACTCCTCGTTGGCCAGCATCATGCGCACAGGCATCTGGTCGATAGAAAGGCCTGCAAACGCAGCCGCCTCGTGTTGCAGCAGCTCAGTGTGGCCGGGAAACTGAATGCCCGCTGCGCTCCAAGCCTCTTTGTGAATCGGCGCGGTCACGATGGCTGCCACCACTCCGCGCAATGCCAAGCGCGCGGCTTCCACCACACATTGAGACGAGAATTTCCCAGCCAAATCACTCATTCGCCCATATAAAATATGCTTAGTATGCTCTTCTTTTAATAGCAAGTCTGCATCGCTCAAATGCAGCACGGGGATTTGCAAAGCAGGTGCATTCAGAGCCTTTTGGGCATTTGAAATCGACTGAGCAGCGATGCCGCCCACCAAATTTGCTGCCCGTTGCATCACTGTCGCGCTGCCCAACACGAAGCAGCCCGCGAGCAACTCAGGCGCATCGCGGAACGCTTTGGCCACAATTTCTGGGCCAATGCCGGCGGGGTCGCCGGGGGTGATGGCGATGGGTAAATTTCCTGTCATGGTGTGATTTCATCACACTTGCAGCGCCTACATGCTCTTGGCAAAGCGCAGAGGTTTGGAGACAATGGGCTTTTATCCTCTTGGAGAAACCTGATGCGCACTTTATGGATTTTTAGCTTCGCCATGCTCGCAGCCTTGTCTGCGCAGGCGCAGTCCACCAAGCCCGGCCTGTGGGAGGTGAGCAGCAAGATGGAAGCAGGCGGCAATGCCGAGATGGCCAAACAAATGGAGCAAGCGCAAAAGCAAATGGCTGCCATGCCGCATGCGCAGCGCAAGATGATGGAAGACATGATGGCCAAGCAAGGCATGAACATGAGCATGCAAGGCGATGGCAGCACGCTGATGAAAGTCTGCATCACGCCCGAGATGGCCCATCGCCCGCCGGTGGAGCAGCGAAAAGATTGCACTTATAACTTCCCAGCACGCAGCGGGAATACCCAACGCTTCAGCTTCCAATGCACTCAACCTCAAGGCGGCGGTGAAGGCGAAATCACCTACAAAACGGCCGATGAATACAGCGGCAAGATGAAGATCAACGCTGAGCGCAATGGCAAAAAAGAAAGCATGACGTTCAACACCAGCGGTAAGTTTTTAAGCGCCAACTGCGGTGCGATCAAACCACTGCCAATGGGCAAAGGCTGATGCAAGGGCTTGAAACATCGCAAAGGGAACCTATCTACGCAACTTAGCTCTGCACACTTCCCTTTGTCAATTCAAGCCACCATGCGCAAAACTCAGCTTTCCCCCCGTACGCTTCGCTGGCTGACGATTTCAGCGACTGCCATTGCGGCCATCGCTTCAATAGGTTGCGCAAGCAGCGCCGCGCAGCAGCCTAGCGCTTCCCAGGCTGCGCAAGCCGCCCTTGCAGAACGCAGCAGCAGCCGCGCGCAAGCGCTCGCTGCCGCCGTGGGCATGCCCGAAGCGGGCACGCATGAGGTGCGCGATCTGGCTTGGACGGATGCTTCCCGGCAGCGCGACGTTTTAGCGCGTTTGTATTTGCCTTTGACAGATGCCAACAAGCCACAGGCCGTACCGTTGGTCGTTTTCTCGCATGGCATTGGCGGCTCACGCGAGGGCTACAGCTATATCGGCAAATATCTCGCCGCCAATGGCATTGCTGCACTGCATGTGCAGCATGTCGGTAGTGATCGCAGCTTGTGGTTTGGCAATCCGCTGCAAATGGTGGGGCGCTTGCAAGAAGCGGCCAAAGAAGGCGAGGCGATTGACCGCACGAAAGACATGCGCTTTGCGCTTGATCGCGTGTTGGCTGACAGCAGTATTGAGCCCCGCCTCGATGTCAAGCGCATCGCCGCTGCGGGTCATTCTTATGGCGCTAATACCACGATGCTGCTGGCTGGCGCACTCGTCCAGCGCGATGGCGCGGCGCTTGATCTGGCAGACCCCCGCATCAAAGCAGCCGTCATCATCAGCGCGCCGCCGTTTTATGGGCAAGGTGATCCCTCTCAAATTTTGAGCAGCATTCGCGTTCCCAGTTTGCACATCACCGCCACGGGCGATGACATCAATATCCCTGGATATTTTTCTGCTGCGAAAGATCGTGTTGCCGTTTATGAAGCCACCGCTGCTGCGCAAGGCAAGCTGCTGGCCGTGTTCAAAGAAGGCAGCCACAGCATGTTTACTGACCGCCTGCAAACGGGCGGCGAGGCGCTCAACCCGCAAGTTAAGCAAGCCACGCGCGAGCTGATGCTGGCATTTCTTCAAAAGGTTTTCTCAGGTGAAACCCAAAACCTCGCCGCTTGGCGCGAACGCCACACTGCCTTGGTAGTTCGCTATGAGCAAAAAATGCCGTAAAGAAGCAGATTGCCCTTATAAATTCAACATAGTGTGCTATCAAATTAATAGTAAAATAATTTTCTAGCAACACGTTTTTCGTTACGCAACCCGCGTCTTAAATAAGTCATTTGCAACACCGCAACGCGGTAAAATGACACATCTTCACAAAACTGCGTGCCAACACGCCAAGCTCTGTATGGAATTTTTAGATAACACCGTCGCGCAAGCCCTGATTCAGTGGATGTCCCACGGTTTGAGCCAGGCCGCTTGGTGGGAAATCGTGCTTTACACGCTGTTCACCACCCACATCACGATCTCTGCCGTCACAATCTATCTGCACCGCGCTATGTCGCATCGTGCGCTCGATCTGCACCCCATCGTCTCGCATTTCTTCCGTTTCTGGCTCTGGATTGGCACCGGCATGAAAACCGCCGATTTCGTGTCTGTGCATCGCAAGCACCACGCCAAATGCGAAACCGAAGAAGATCCGCATAGCCCGCAAACCCGTGGCCTCAAAGCACTTCTGCTGACTGGCACCGAGCTGTATCAAGCCGAGGCCGCCAATCCAGAAACTCACCTCAAATACAGCCATGGCTGCCCGAAAGACTGGATCGAGAACAACGTTTATTCCCGTTACACCTGGCAAGGCGTGGGCTTGATGATGATTGTGAATCTGGCCTTGTTTGGTGCCATCGGCTTGACGATTTGGGCGATTCAAATGCTCTGGATTCCCGTGCTCGCCACGGGTGTCATCAACGGCATTGGTCACTTCTGGGGCTATCGCAATTTTGAATCGCCAGATGCGGCCACCAACGTCAGCCCTTGGGGTATTCTGATTGGCGGCGAAGAGCTGCACAACAATCACCACACCTATGCCACCAGCGCCAAATTCTCGGTCAAGCCTTATGAATTTGACATTGGTTGGGTCTATATCAGCGCTTTGCAAAAAATGGGCTTGGCCACCGTGAAGAAAGTGCCGCCCAAGCTTGCTTTAGGTGATGTGCGCCCTGTGGCCGATGAGAAAACACTCGAAGCCCTCATTGCGCACCGCTACGAACTCATGGCTGCCTACGCGCGCGATATCCGTGCTGCATGCAAAGCCGAGATCGCTGCTTTGCAAGCTAAGAAGGCCGATGTCTCGCTGCTTAAAACGGCGAACCGTTGGCTGCATCGTGACGACGAAAAAGTGCCCGCAGAAGCGGTCGCTGATTTGCAGCAAGCCCGTCAGCAATATCCTGTGCTCGGCAAAATGGCCGAGATGCGCGATGAGCTGCGCCAGCTGTGGAGTAACACGCATCTCTCCCGCGAACAACTCGCAGCCAATCTGGCAGCTTGGTGCAAGCGAGCAGAAGAAAGCGGCATTGCAGCGTTGCATGAAATGTCCATGCGCTTGCGCGCTGCGCGAGCTTAAAGCCTACTTTTAAGTTAAATCGGCTTCTAGCCGTTATAAAATAAGCGCGGAATGCTACTAAAATTGTAGCATCCCGTTTTTGATTGAAGACGAAGAAAACCGCTCAAAAGCGCTGCACTAAATCGCGCTTAAACCAGCTTTTCGCGCAACATCTGATCTTGCGCTGTTTCGCGTTCGCGCATCACATGCGCTTGACTGCCAACCACCAACACCTCAGCAGCGCGGCCACGGGTATTGTAGTTACTGGCCATACTCATACAGTAAGCGCCCGCTGACAACACAGCCAGCAGATCGCCGCTACGCACGTTCAAGCTGCGGTCATGGCCAATCCAGTCGCCACTCTCACACACGGGGCCAACCACCTCGTAAGTCACATCCGCGCCATCGCGCGGCTGTACCGGCACGATACCGTGAAAGGCCTGATACATCGCCGGACGCGGCAAATCATTCATGGCGGCATCCACGATGCAGAAGTTCTTTTGCTCGCCCGGCTTGAGATAAAGCACCTCGGTGACGCACACGCCCGCATTGCCCACCAAGGAGCGGCCCGGTTCGATCATCAAATGCCGCTGGCCATAGCCGCGCTCATCGAGCTTGGCCAAAAGCAGCTTCCACAGGTCATCCGCCGCTGGCGGCGTGGTGTCTTCGTAATGAATGCCCAGACCGCCACCAAAATCAATGTGCGCAATCGGCACGCCAGCCGCCTCTATCGCAGCCACCAAATCCAAAATGCGATCCATTGCGTCAAGGTATGGCGCGACCGTGGTGATCTGCGAGCCTATATGGCAGTCAATGCCCACGACGCGCAGACCCGGCAAGGCAGCAGCGCGTTGATACGCTGCCACTGCATCTTCGTGGGACACGCCAAATTTATTGCCTTTCAGGCCGGTAGATATGTAGGGATGCGTCTTGGGATCGACATTGGGATTGACGCGAATGCTCACAGGGGCGACTTTGCCCATGCTGATCGCCACCTCGCTCAGCACATCCAGCTCTTCTTCGCTTTCCACGTTGAAGCACTGAATTCCTTCATTCAGGGCTTGGCGCATCTCCGCACGTGTCTTGCCCACGCCCGAGAAGATGACTTTCGATGCCAAGCCACCCGCAGCCAACACACGCTCCAGTTCACCACCCGAAACAATGTCAAACCCGCATCCTGCCTGCGCGAACAGCTTCAAAATCGATAGCGAAGAATTCGCCTTCATGGCATAGCAAATCTGCGCCTTGCGGCCAGCGAAGCCTTTTTGATAAGCTGCTAGCGCAGCGAGCATGGCGGCTTTGGAGTAGACGAACAAAGGCGTGGCATGTGCGCGAGCTAGATCGGCCACGCGCACACCCTCCACGCAAAGCTGGCCTTCAGAATAGGCGACAAAAGGATGGCCGGGCAGGGCAGTTGGGTTCATGAGATCGAAAGAATGAGGGTTCAGCGCTGAGGCAAGGAAGCCGGAGATCCGGGAGATACAGGAGTAGAAGCAGGCCCGGCAGGATTGAGCACCTGCGGCAAGGTCGCTCGGTTTTGCGCAGCAGACTCTTTGGGCAATATCAAAGCACCTTTTTGGCCGCAAGCCACGAGTGTGACCACACACAGTACAGACACGCTGGCCCAGCCTACAATCAGTTTGAATTTCAACATGCCTCAATTTTACTTGCCATGACCGATACCGAATACTCAAGCCACGCCGAAGCCCTGCTCAACGCGGTGGAGGCTGGTTGTGATCGCATCAACGACACCACCGATGCCGATATCGACAACCAGCGTGTAGGCGGCATGATCACCATCACCTTTGCCAATAAGAGCCAGATCATCATCAACCTGCAAAAGCCACTGCAAGAGGTGTGGATGGCCACCAAAGCAGGCGGATTTCACTATAAATTTGATAGCGCTTGGCGCAGTACCCGTGAGGGCACGGAGTTCTTTTTCGATTTAAACCAGCATGCTAGCGCACAGTCTGGCATGCCGCTGGTGTTTTAGTTTCTGAACAAATCGAGGATCGATTTCTTTTCTTCTGCGGCAGGCGCTGGGGCTTTGCCTGGCACTCCAGGCGTACTGCCATCAGGAAGCGGATCGCCCAGCCCCAAGCTGTTGACACCCGCGCCGCGCGCAAACTCGTCGTAGAACCATTCGCCGCCAATGTTAAGCAAGCCTTCTGGTGCAGCGGCCTCCATCACGGGCACGCCTTTGAGCGCGGTTTCCATGTAAGTGATCCAAGTGGGCAGGCTGAGCTGGCCGCCTGTGGCTGTGCTGCCTAGAGAGCGTGGGTTGTCGTAGCCCATCCAAACTACAGCAGCCACGGTTGGGTGGTAGCCCGCAAACCAGGTGTCAATGGCATCGTTGGTGGTGCCGGTTTTGCCGTAGATGTCGGGGCGTTTGAGTGTGGCTTGTGCGCGTGCGGCTGTGCCTGAGCGGGTGATTTCTTGCATCAGGCTGGTCATTACAAAGGCATTGCGTGCATCGATGCCGCGCATGGATTCATCCAAAGCAGGCGGTTTGAAATCGAGCAAAACTTTGCCCTTTTGATCGGTGATTTTGCTCACCAAATAAGGGTTGACGCGGTAACCGCCGTTGGCAAACACCGCATAACCCGTGGCCATTTGCATCGGTGTCACCGAGCCTGCGCCCAGCGCCATGGTGAGGAAGGGCGGGTGCTTTTCGGCATCGAAGCCAAACCGGGTGACCCATTCCTGTGCGTTTTGTGCGCCTACCGATTGCAAAATACGGATAGAAATCATGTTTTTGGATTGCGCCAAACCCCGGCGCATCGACATCGGGCCATCAAACTTGCTATCGTAATTCTTCGGCTCCCAAGCTTGGCTGCCCGTCACGCCCGCATCGAAAAACAGCGGTGCATCGTTGATCACAGATGCGCCGCTGAAGCCTTTTTCCAGCGCGGCGGAGTAAATGAAAGGCTTGAAACTGGAGCCGGGTTGACGCCAAGCCTGCGTGACGTGATTGAACTTATTTTTATCGTAATCAAAGCCGCCGACCAAGGCGCGCAAAGCGCCAGTGCGCGGGTCAAGCGCTACGAAAGCACCTTCGACCTCGGGCAATTGGGTGATTTCCCAGGTGTCTTTCGGTGTTTTCACCACGCGGATGATCGCGCCTCGGCGAATTTTGATATTCGGCGCAGCATTGGCAGACAAACCCGATTGCGCTGCTTTGAGGCCATCGCCTGTGATCTCCAGCAGCTCGGCGCTGCGCCGCATCGCCACAATCTTCTTGGGGCCGGCTTCAAGCACCACAGCCGCCATCACCTCATCATTGTCTGGGCGCTCAGCCAGCGCGTCGTCTACTGCTTCTTCCATCTCGTCTTTGGCTTGCGGTAGCTCGATGAATTTTTCCGGCCCTCGGTAAATCTGGCGGCGCTCGTAATCCATGATGCCTTTACGCAGTGCCCGATAGGCGGCTTGTTGATCGGCAGCCTTGATCGTGGTGTAAACGTCTAGCCCACGCGTGTAGGTGTCTTCGCCATACTGCGCAAAAATCAGCTGGCGCACGGTCTCGGCCACATACTCAGCATGCACACGCGAGGTGTCTGGCCCAGTGCGTACCTTGACTTCTTCCGCACGCGCCACCACCGCTTGCGCTTCTGTGATGAAGCCGTTTTCCAGCATGCGCTTGATGATGTAGAGCTGGCGGCGCTTGGCGCGCTGGTAGTTAGCCACGGGGTTGGCGGTTGAAGGGAATTTGGGCACGCCAGCGAGCATGGCTGCTTCGGCGATGCTGATGCTTTTCAGGGGCTTGCCGTAATAGGCTTCTGAAGCAGCCGCAAAGCCATAGGCGCGGTTTCCCAGATAAATCTGGTTCATATAGACCTCCAGAATCTGCTCCTTGGTCAGGGCATGTTCGAGCTTGAAGGTCAGCAAAATCTCATAAATCTTTCGCGTGAAGGTTTTTTCGTTCGACAGGTAAACGTTTTTTGCCACTTGCATCGTGATGGTGGAAGCGCCTTGGCTTTTGAGTTTGCCTAAGTTGGCAAAACCCGCACGCAATACACCGATGTAATCTACCCCGCCATGGGAAAAGAAGCGCGCATCCTCAATCGCCAACACCGCTTGCTGCATGTGCTTGGGGATGTCTTGCAGGCGAGTCAGGTTGCGGTGTTCTTCGCCGAATTCGCCCAAGAGCGCACCGTCAGAAGAGAAAATACGCAAGGGCAGCTTGGGGCGGTAATCCGTCAGGTCGCTCACGTCAGGCAAATTGGGATAGGCCGTGGCCAGCGCCAAGCCAATAACGAAGGCAACGCATAAGATGCCTGCTGCCACCAGCCCAGCAGCCCACATGGCCAGTCGCAACAAAATTTTCTGCCAGGGCGCCCGAGTGGCAGAACTGGCGGGAGATGAGCTGGGGGAGGAATCGTCTTGCATGGCGGCTGGATGTTGTTAAGCCCATTATAGAAAGCGGGGTGAAGCGGATGTGAAGTCGTTTGAGCGCAGTGCTGCCTTGGGTAGTGCGATCCACTCGCCAGCCAAGCAGAATCGCACAAAATCAGTGATTTATACGGCAAGCTGTGGTTTTAACGAGTTGTTACGAAGTCTAAAACGTCGGATTTTGACAACGGTCAAAAAGGGTTAAAAAAGAAAAAGTCCTTGTTTAACAAGGAACTTACTGCTAGCATTGAAGTAGTTTCTTAAGTTTCAAGTGACAACAGATTTATCATTGGGTCTGCTGATCCTAAAACCAGAACATTTTTAAATTGGAGTTCCGCTTGGTTTCGCTAGCCAATCTTTTCAACCGTCAACCGGCCCCGCTCGTGGGTTTGGACATCAGCAGTTCCAGCGTGAAGCTGGTGGAGCTGGGGCGCAACAAAGCGGGTGAGTGGGTGCTGGAGCGTTGCGCCAGTGAACAGCTCGAACGCGGCTGGATCACCGATGGCAATGTCGAAAAGTTCGACGAAGTGGCCGAAGCCATCCGAAAAGTCATCAAGAAAAGCGGTACACGCACCAAGAACGTGGCCATGGCCCTACCCGCATCGGCAGTGATCACCAAAAAAATCGTGCTGCAAGGCGGTTTGACGGACGCTGAGCTTGAGATTCAGGTTGAATCCGAAGCCAATCAGTACATTCCATTCTCTTTAGACGAAGTCAGCTTAGATTTTTGCGTGGTGGGCCCAAGTGCCAGCTCCAATGGCGATGTGGATGTGTTGATTGCAGCATCCCGCAAAGAAAAGGTGCAAGACCGTCAAGGTTTGGCTGAAGCAGCGGGCTTGAAACCCATGGTGTTAGATGTTGAGTCTTATGCCTCTCGCTTGGCGACGCGCCGTTTGGTAGAGCAACTGCCTGAAGAAGGCAAAGATGCCCTGGTCGCGTTGTTTGAAGTGGGTGCCATGACCACCAGCATGCAGGTATTGAAGAACGAAGACGTGGTGTACGACCGCGATCAAGCCTTTGGTGGTGCGCAGTTAACGCAATTGATTGTGCGTCAGTATGGATTTTCTCCCGAAGAGGCTGAAACCAAGAAGCGCAGCGGCGAACTGCCAGAAGACTATGAAAGCTCGGTATTGCGTCCCTTCGTGGAAAACATGGCGCAAGAAATTGCCCGTGCCTTGCAATTTTTCTTCACCAGTACGCCGCACAACCGGGTCGATTTTGTGATGTTGGCTGGCGGCTCTTCCTCTTTGCCGGGTTTGACAGAAGCAGTCACGGCGCAAACCTCCTTCAATTGCCAAGTTCTCAACCCGTTTGAAGGCATGCAGATGTCTGGCAACATCAAAGAAAACAAAATGCGCCGTGAAGCGCCTTCCTATCTAAGCGCCTGTGGCTTGGCGATGCGGAGGTTTTTACAGTGATTCTGATTAACCTACTCCCGCACCGAGAAGCAGCGCGAAAGCGCCGCAAGGAAGCTTTTTTTGTTTCGCTCGGTATTGCTGCCATGGTGGGCGGTGTGATTTGCGGCCTGATTTATGTGAGCTATCAAGCGCAAATTTCTGCTCAGAATGATAAAAATAACTTCTTGCAAGCTGAAATCAAAAAGCTAGAAAATGAAATCAAGGAAGTGTCTACATTGCAGGCAGAGATCGCCTCCTTGCGGGCGCGGCAGCAGGCTGTAGAGTCGCTTCAGGCGGATCGCAACATGCCAGTCTATTTATTGACGGAATTGGTCAAGCAACTGCCTGACGGCGTGTATGTGACTTCTATGAAGCAAGATAACGTCACTTTGAGTTTGTTGGGCACTGCGCAATCGCAAGAACGGGTATCTGAGTTGTTGCGTAACTTGGCCAACAACAGTCAATGGTTCACACGCCCTGAATTGATTGAAATTGTGGCGTCTACTGTCAGTCTCAGTCCTCGAGATCAACGCAGGGTGTCCAATTTCTCAATGCGTGTCCAGATTCGCAAACCGACCGATGTGTTGAAACCTGCTAGCGGTGCATCAGCCACCCAAGTGCCTAAAAAAGTCTGAGGGTGACATGGCAACTAAATCTAAATCAAACATCAACTTTGCTGAGTTGCAGGAAAAGCTGGCTTCTCAATTTCGTGGTCTCAATACCAACGATCCCTCTACTTGGCCCGCTTTTCCTCGCTATGCTCTTTGTTTGTTGCTGGCCATTCTGGTGGTCGCTGCGCTTTGGTTTGTTTGGCTACAGAATTCAGCGGATGAGCTGAAGGCATCACAAGACAAGGAAGTGGTGCTTCGCGAGGATTACAAGAAAAAACTCTTGCAAGCAGTCAACCTAGATACGCTCAAAAAGCAACGTGAGCAAGTGCAACAGTATGTGACGCAGCTTGAAAAGCAGCTGCCCAGCAAGGCAGAAATTGATGCATTGCTTTCTGATATCAACCAAGCGGGATTGGGGCGAAGCCTACAGTTTGAATTCTTCCGCCCAGGTGCAGTGGCTGTGAAAGAGTATTACGCAGAGCTTCCCATTTCTCTCAGAATCACGGGCCGTTACCATGATGTGGGGGCTTTTGCTGCTGACATTGCCAACCTATCCAGGATTGTGACTTTGAACAATATTTCGATTGTTCCTGGCCGTGATGGCGCTCTTGCGATGGATGCGACCGCCAGAACTTATCGCTATCTTGACCCCGAAGAAGTCAAGGCGCAAAGAGCGGCTTCTGCACCAGCTGCTCCTGCTGGGGGAGCGAAGAAATGATCAAACCAACATACTTGTCTATTCGTGTCATCGCTTTGCTTTTGATGCTTTCTTTGTCGGGCTGCTTCAGTGACGATCAGCAAGACATCAAGCAATGGATGCAAGAACAACGCAATGCCACCAAGCCCAGCGTGCAGCCGATTCCTGAGCCTAAAAAATTCACGCCTACCCCTTATCAAAACGATTTGTCGGTAGAGCCATTCAGTAATCAGAAGCTAGCCCAAGCGCTCAAGAGAGAGGCCAGCCAAGCCACAGCCAATGCCGCCCTGGTTGCTCCAGAGTTGAACCGTCGGAAAGAGGTATTGGAAGGGTATCCGCTGGATGCTATCGCCATGGTTGGCACGATGTTGCCGAAAGGTATTCCGGTCGCTTTGATTCGTGTCGATAAGCTACTGTATCAAGTGCGTGTAGGTAATTATCTTGGCCAGAACTACGGAAAAGTCGTCAAGGTCAGTGAAACTGAATTGGTATTGCGTGAAATTGTGCAGGATGCAGCAGGCGAATGGATTGAACGCCAAGCCAACCTGCAGCTTCAAGAGGTCTCAAAATGAAAACATCGATGAAAACACTGCGTATTTTGCCCGCCAAATGGCTGTCTGGCGTTTTTCTTTTGCTCGCTGGCAGTGCTGCGATGGCTCAAAATGCCATTGAAAACCTTGCTGCAACTCTGCAAGGCGGTGTGGAAGTCATCCGCATAGACTTTTCGCAACCTTTGAATGCGATTCCTGCAGGCTTTTCCATTCAATCGCCAGCACGTATCGCACTCGATTTCCCCGGTTTTAACAATGCGTCGGGTAAGAATGCAGTCGATATCAATCAGGGCAATTTGCGTTCAGCCAATATCGTTCAAGCAGGCGAGCGCACGCGCGTTGTGCTCAATCTCAAGCAATCTGCTGGATACAAGACAGAAATCCAAGGCAAAAGCCTGTTGATCACACTCGACAGTACGGCCAGTGCGAGCGCAGCACCTGTGGTGCCTGCTAACAGCCAGCAAACCAGCTTTGCTGAGGTGCGTACCCGTGATGTCCAAACACTCAAAGATGTGGATTTCCGACGCAGTGTCGATGGGGCTGGCCGCATCATTGTGGATCTGCCCAACAATCAGGTGGGTGTCGATATCAAACAACAAGGCCAGACCCTCGTCGTCGAGTTTTTGAAAACCAGCTTGCCTGAAGGCCTGCGCCGTCGCTTAGATGTGGCAGACTTTGGCACGCCCGTTCAAATCGTCAGCACCAGCCAGTCTGGTGATCGCGTTCGCATGATCGTTGAGCCCAAAGGCCTTTGGGAGCACAGCGCTTACCAGAGCGACAATCAGTTTGTACTTGAAGTACGCCAGCTGAAAGTTGACACCAGTAAGCTGACGCAAGGGCCAGGTTACAACGGTGAGAAACTCTCTCTGAATTTCCAGAATATTGAGGTGCGCTCACTTTTGCAGGTCATTGCTGATTTCACCAACTTCAACGTCGTGACATCGGATACGGTCAGCGGTGCCGTTACTCTGCGCCTGAAAGATGTTCCGTGGGATCAAGCCCTAGACATCATCTTGCAGGCCAAGGGTTTGGGCATGCGCAAAAACGGCAACGTTTTATGGATTGCTCCGAAAGACGAGATTGCATCTAAAGAGAAACAAGAGCTGGAAGCCAAAGCAGCGCTGCTCTCTTTAGAGCCAGTGCGTTCTCAAGCATTTCAGCTCAATTACACGAAAGCAGCTGACATCGCAGCGCAACTCAGTACCTCCACTGGCACAGGAAGCGGTGCAGCGCGAATCCTATCTTCGAGAGGCAGCGTGGTTGCAGAGCCGCGCACGAATCAACTCTTTGTCACTGATATTCCTACTAAGTTAGAAGAAATCCAATCTTTGCTGAGCAAACTCGATGTGGCTGTCCGGCAGGTCATGATCGAAGCACGCATCGTGGAAGCTTCTGATCAGTTTGGTAAGTCTCTTGGCGTGAAGCTCGGTGCCAATGACTTGCGCGGCGTACGTGGTGGTGATGCTGGATACGGTGTGGGTGGTAACAACCGCGTTGCTTGGGGCACCAGCTATGGTAATGTGGTGGGTACGACAGGCAATCAGGGTGGCTCTGTTGATACATCAGGCACTTTCTTCAATATGCCCGCCGTCGGTCAAAATGGATTCTCTGCCGCTGCAGTTGCCCTTTCTATCTTCAATTCCTCTGCGAATCGATTCCTCAACTTAGAGCTGTCAGCTCTTGAGGGGGATGGCAAAGGCCGTATTGTGTCCAGCCCGCGTGTGATCACAGCTGATCAGACCCGCGCCCTGATCGAACAAGGCACTGAGCTCCCTTATCAGGTCGCCACATCCAGCGGTGCGACATCCATTGCATTCCGCAAAGCCAATTTGAAACTGGAGGTCACCCCTCAAATCACGCCAGAAGGAAATATTATTTTGGATGTGGATGTCAACAAAGACAGCGTAGGCCAAGCCACTGCATCAGGCTTCGCCATCAACACCAAGCACATCAAGACCCAGGTTTTGGTGGAAAACGGCGGCACCGTGGTGATCGGCGGCATTTTTGAACTTTCAGAAACCGAGACGGAGACCCGTGTCCCCTTCTTGGCAGACATTCCGTATGCAGGCAATTTGTTTAAACAGCGTCAAAAGAGTGCCAATAAACAAGAGTTGTTGGTTTTTATCACGCCGCGCATGATTTCTGACCGTGCCGCAGCTCGCTAAGTGCTATATTTATGATAGCATATTTAATATCACTTAATTTAGGGAACTGATATGTTGATTCGAGCAATAGCAATGTCCATGCTTGCCGCGCTTTTAGTGGCTTGTGGTGGCGGAGGCGGGAGCGCTGGAACGTCTAGTGGCTCAGGTAGTACTGGTGGTAGCTCAACAACCACGGGAACAACGACGGTCGTCGTTTCAACACCAACTGTTTCTGTTAGTGTGATTAACTCGTTTGGTAGCGTTACCAACAAGGTTTCAGTAGGCGCTTCGTTTTTCGCGCGTGCTATTGTTACTGATGCTGATGGCAAGCCCGTTTCTGGCAGGCTTGTCAATTTCACTGTTGGTGATGCAAGTAAGGTGGTCTTGGGTGGCTCGACTGCCTTAACAAATTCAAGCGGCATTGCGAGCGTGTCGCTTAGTCCTGCGACGGTTTCATCTACAGGCGCAACTGTGTTGGGGGCATCTGCTCTAGTCAGCTCAGTTAGCTACTTGGGACAATTTGATTTTGAGGTATCTGCTGGCAACTTGACTCTATCGCCAATGACTGCGGGAGCTATAAATCTTGATTCAGCAGGTAACACCAACTTGAGTATTACCGCTCTTTTAGGCGGGATTCCAACGAGCCTTCCTGTGAGTGTCGTGTACAAAGCTACTTGCGGATCAATTAACGGGCAGACATCCCCAAGTGGCGTTGCAGTCACCACAAATGGTTCTGGTGTCGCGCCAGCCAGTTATGCATCACTTGATACAGCAGGCAATTTATGTAGTGGCCCTGTTAGAGTCGATGCATCAACAGCAGGTCTAACAACAGCTAGTTCACTGACGCTAACGGTTGCAGCTCCAATTGCAAACGCAATTTCGTTTTTGAGTGCAACTCCCTCAAGAATTTTTGTAACCGGTTCTGGTGCTCTTGAGCGCAGTGAAATTAAATTCAAGGTTTTCTCTGGCGCTTCAGCTTTGCCAAACGTTAATGTGCGGTTCAGTGTTGTTACTAATCCATTAGGGCTCGGAATCGGCTCTACTGGTTCGTTAATTCCTGTCGTAGTAGTTTCTAACGGATCGGGAGAAGCAAGTGTTAGTGTCTTTTCTGGCACACAACCAGGCCCTGTAAGATTGCGAGCAGAACTAGTTAGCAATCCCACTGTATTTGCTGAATCACAGAATCTTACGGTCGCCTCGGGTCCACCATCTCAACGTTTTATGGATCTGTCTGTTTCAGTATTTAATATTGAGGGTTGGGCTGTGAGTGGTACAAATACCAAGCTAACTGTGAGAGTTGCTGATCGGCAAGGAAACTCAGTAGAAGATGGAACAATTGTGAACTTTACTTCCGAAGGCGGTCAAGTTGCGTCTAGTTGCTCTACTATTCGTATCAATGATATTTCTTCTTGTTCTGTAGATTTTTCATCACAGAATCCTCGTCCAACGGGAGGGCGCGTCTCAGTTTTAGCGTTCTTAGAAGGTACAAAGGATTACGTTGACTTGAACGGCAACAACAGGTACGACGCGGGAATCGATACTTTGATTAATCAAGGTGATGCTTATCGTGATGACAATGAAAATGGTACCTATAGCGCCATTTCTGATGGGTTTGTTATATCGAGGGGTGGAGCTACGGCTTGTGCTGGATCATCCGCACCATATCCAAGTCGTCTAGATACCTGCGATGCAACTTTAAGTACGACTGTGCGTCAGCAGACCACTATACTATTTTCTTCAAGCGAACCACTCATCGATGTCACTAGCAATGAACCTGATTTGTTTGAGGCGCAAATTAGAAGCCTGAATAATACCTTGTTACCGATGCCTGCTGGAACAGTTGTTTCAGCTGAGGCATCGGGTGGTACTTGTTCAGTCGATAAGCAGTTTGGTTCGCCTGTTGTCAACGTCTTGCCAGGAACAAATCCGAACGCGGACTTGTCAACCACCTTCAGAGCAACGTTGAGGACTTGTGTTCCTGGAAATACTATTTTTGTTAATGTCACCGCGCCGGGCGGTCTTAAGACTACTCAAAGCTTTAGAATTCCTTCTCCTCCATAAGTGATAATCCTCATCGGCCTTCCCGGTTCCGGTAAGTCCACTGTTGGCCGACAGCTTGCTCGCAAGTTGTCGGCTTCTTTCATGGACTCGGATCATTTGATTGAGCAGCGTTTGGGTTGTTCGATCAGGGCGTATTTCGAGCGTGAGGGGGAGGCGGCTTTTCGGGATGTGGAGGAGCAGGTGCTGGCGGAGGTGACGGCATCGCAGGCGGATGCTCCCGCGAATGCGCAACTGAGCGTGTTGGCCACGGGCGGCGGGGCGGTGCTGCGCGAGAACAACCGCAAACTTTTGAAAGCTGCTGGGCGTGTGGTGTATTTGCGCTCTAGCCCAGAAGATTTATACAAGCGCTTGCGGCATGACCGCAACCGGCCTCTGCTACAAACGGGCGACCCCTTGCAAAGGCTGCGTGATCTTTATGCCGCCAGAGACGCGCTCTATCGCGAAACGGCGCATTTCCAGATCGAGACGGGCAGACCGAGTGTGGCAACGCTGGTGAACATGATCTCTATGCAGCTGGAACTGGCTGGCGGAGGTGTCGCGCAGCAGGAGTTGGCGAATCAAGAAACCCCAAGCCAAACGCCAGCCCCAGCCCCAGCCCCAGCCCCAACCGACATGCCAAACAGTGCAGATGCGAGCACAGGGCCTGGATCCTCTGATCAGTAGATGTCTGTGTTGCCTGAGTTCAGCAAGCAACTCATCCATAGCAAAATTTGATATCTGATGGTTGCCATCGCCCCAGCTGGTTTGGAGGCTGGCTGAGTGATAACCCTGCCAAAATACAATTAACCAGTTGGTACAAAAATTGTAGAATCACTGAGGAAGACGCCCATGCTGGACAAATTCATCAACACCTACTGCAAGCTGCTCGAATACGCCATGGCGGTGTTCTTGGCTCTGATGGTGCTGATGGTGTTTGGCAATGTGGTGTTGCGCTATGGCTTCAATTCGGGCATTGCTATTAGCGAAGAGCTGTCTAGATGGCTCTTCGTCTGGGTCACTTTCATGGGCGCAGTTGTCGCTTTGAAGGAGCATGGCCACCTAGGCACTGACATGATGATCTCGCGCCTAGGGCTCTTGGGAAAAAAACTTTGCCTAGGCGCAAGCTACATCCTCATGCTTGGCTTGTGCGGCGTGCTCTTCAAAGGCGCTTGGGAGCAAACCAAGATCAATGCCAGCTCGGTCAGCGCCGCCATGGAAGTGTCGATGGGCATCTTCTTTGCCACGGGGCTGATGTTTGCCGTGCTCGGCGGCCTCATCATTGCCCGGGATCTGTATCGCTTGCTTTCAGGCCAAATGAGCGAATCTGAGTTGATGGCGGTGCGCGAATCCGAAGATGTGCCTCACGCTGCCAGCAGTAGCAGCGTTGGCGCGAGCAAATAAACGAGGGCGGTAGATATGACCATCGCTATCTTCCTGCTGTCCCTGCTGGGTGCGATGGCCATTGGCATGCCAATTGCATTTTCCCTGCTGCTGGCGGGCGCTGCCTTGATGTGGCATCTGGGCATGTGGGATTCCCAAATCCTCGCTCAAAACGTGCTCGAAGGAGCCAACAGCTTTCCGTTGCTGGCCGTGCCCTTCTTCATGCTGGCGGGTGAGGTGATGAACGCCGGTGGTCTGTCTAAACGCATCGTCAACTTCGCCATGTCGCTGGTTGGCCATATCCCGGGTGGCTTGGGCTATGTCACCATCATTGCCGCTTGCATCATGGCGGCGCTCTCCGGCTCGGCGGTGGCTGATGCCGCAGCGCTTTCAGCCTTGCTCTTGCCTATGATGGTCAAAGCGGGGCACAACAAAGCCCGCTCTGCGGGTTTGATCGCCTCCGCAGGCATCATTGCCCCGATTATCCCGCCCAGCATCGCCTTCATCATCTTTGGTGTGGCGGCGAATGTGTCGATCTCCAAGCTCTTTTTGGCCGGTATCGCGCCTGGCATCATGCTGGGTGGCGCGTTGTGGATCACTTGGTGGTGGCTGGTGCGCACAGAGAAAGTCACGCCGCCGCCGCGCCAAACGAAATCAGAAGTCTTTCAGGCGCTGAAAGGCGCAAGCTGGGCCTTGATCTTGCCCATGATCGTGGTGGGTGGGCTTAAATTTGGTATTTTCACGCCCACTGAATCGGCGGTGGTTGCCGCCATGTATGCCGTGCTCGTCTCATTGATTGTTTACCGCGAGATCACAATCAAAGACATGCTGCCGATCCTGATCAGCGCCGCCAAAACGAGCGCGGTGGTTATGTTTTTGGTGGCAGCAGCGATGGTGTCTGCTTGGATGATCACGGTAGCGCAATTGCCTGCCCAGCTCACTGAGTTGCTGCGCCCCTTGCTGGACAGCCCGCGCCTTTTGATGTTTACCATCATGGTGATCGTGATGATCGTAGGCACAGCGATGGACATGACACCCACGATCCTGATCCTCACACCGGTGTTCATGCCTTTGGTGAAAGCCGCTGGCATTGACCCGGTGTATTTTGGTGTGCTCTTCATCATCAACAATGCGATTGGGCTGGTGACGCCGCCGGTGGGCACGGTGCTCAACACGGTGGCTGGCGTGGGCAAGGTGAGCATGGATGAAGTGACCCGAGGGGTGTTGCCCTTTATGTTTGCGCAGTTTGTGCTGCTGTTCTTGATGGTGCTGTTTCCCCAATTGGTGATCTGGCCAGCGAAGTTTTTAGGTGGTTGATCAGACCCCTGTTTTTCCATGGCATCCGCGTGAACTGTACGCCACGCGGATGCTGCAAAATTATTCAGCGTACTTGCATTGATTCATTAGGAGACACTCATGAAACGTCTGTTCGTCAAAAGCGTGATCGCTGCCGTGGCCTTGGTGGCTGCGGGCATGGCATCGGCCCAAGATTACAAAGAGCGCACGCTCAAGTTTGGCACGCAAAACCCGGTGGGTCACCCCATCACCACCGGCATGGAGAAATTCAAAGAGATCGTGGAAGCCAAATCCAAAGGCAAGATCAAGGTCAATTTGTTCCCAGGCGCGCAGCTGGGCAATGATCAATTTCACGTTAGCGGCGTTCAGGGCGGCACGATTGAGATGACGGTGATGAATTCTGGCATTTTGGCCAGCCAAGTCAAAGAGTTTGCGATCTTTGATTTCCCGTTCATGTTTGCCAGCGAGCAAGAGGCCGACAAGATTGTGGATGGCGCGTTTGGCAAGAAAATGCATGGCCGTCTGGAAGAAAAAGGCATGGTGGGCTTGGCCTATTGGGAATTGGGCTTTCGCAACATGACCAACAGCAAAAAACCGCTGAATAAAGTGGAAGACATTGCCGGCCTGAAGCTGCGCGTGATTCCTAATCCGATCAATCTGGATTGGGTCAAGGCGCTAGATGCCAACCCCACACCGCTGCCTTTCCCCGAACTCTATGGCGCTTTGGAAAACAAAGCTGTAGATGGGCAAGAGAACCCGATTCCCGTGATCAAGGGCAATAAGTTCAGCGAAGTGCAAAAGCATTTGGCTTTGACCAAGCATGTCTACAACCCTCAGTCGGTGTTGATCAGCAAGAAATCTTGGGACACCTTCACTGCTGATGAAAAGAAGCTGTTTGCTGACTCGGCACAAGAGGCCGCAGTGTTTCAGCGCAGCACAAACCGCGCAGCATTGTCCAAAGACTTGGATGATCTGAAGAAAGCAGGCATGCTGGTGACGGAGTTTGCTCCTGCAGAAATTGCAAAATTCGTGGACAAGATGAAGCCTGTGATTGCTAAATATGCGGTCAACGTGGGCGCTGATGTGGTGAATGATTTCTTGGCAGCCTCTGCTGCTGCGAAAAAGTAAACCTATAGCAACACTGGCAGGCGACGGGAGATCCGCCGCCTTGCAGTGGGATGCGTATGTCGTCAACGGCACAATCAGGCATCAGGAGTGAAATTTGAAGGACATGACAATGAACATCCTCGTTTTGAATGGCATCAACCTCAATATGTTTGGCAAGCGCGACCCTGCCACCTATGGCACGGCCACGCTGGAAGACATCAACCAAGCTTGCACGGCGCTAGGCAAGGAGTTAGGCGCAGCAGTGAGTTGCTATCAAACCAATATCGAAGGCGAGATGGCGCAGCGCATCCATGCGGCGCACACCGATGGCACAGCCGCTGTGGTGATCAACGCAGGTGCTTGGACGCATTACAGCTACGGTATTCGCGATGCGCTGGCAATTTTGAAATGCCCGATCATTGAAGTGCATATGAGCAACATCCATGCGCGCGAAGAGTTTCGCCACCATTCGGTGATTGCAGCGATTGCCAAAGGCCAGATTGCAGGCTTTGGCGTAGAAAGTTATTTGCTGGGCATTCGCGCAGCGGTCTCGGCAGCCAGTATTTCTTGATCTTGAATGCTATAAATTAAATAGCATACTACGCATATTCTATAACGGCTATCGGCACATTTCATTCAAATAATATGCGTATCGACGGCAACACGGAGATCATCGCCCACATCGGCTGGCCGACCTACAGCTTTCAAGCACCGTTGATCTATAACCCGTATTTTGAGCAAGCGGGCATCAAGGCGCTGGTTGTGCCGATGGGCTGCAAGCCTGAGCATTTTGCAGGCTATATCAAAGCACTGTTTTCATTAGAGAATATTCGCGGCGCATTGATCACGATGCCGCACAAGGTCAGCGTGTTGCCGCTCTTGGATGAGGTCACGCCAATGGTGCGCGTGGCCGGGGCTTGCAATGCCGTCAAGCGCTTGCCCGATGGGCGCTTGCTGGGCGATATGTTTGATGGCGAAGGCTTTGTGCGCGGTGTGCAGCGCAAGGGGTTTGTGCCAAAGGGTAGGCGCTGCTTGGTGGTGGGCTGCGGTGGTGTGGGCAGTGCGATTGCTGCGTCGCTGGCGCAAGCGGGTGTGCGCGAGCTGGCGCTGTTTGATGTGAAAGCAGAAAGCGCAGAGTTGCTGGCGCAGCGCATTCGGGAGAATTACCCGCAAGTGGGCGTGCAAACCGGCAGCAACGACCCTGCGCAGATGGATTTGCTGGTGAATGCCACGCCGTTGGGCATGAAGAGCGGCGATGCGCTACCTGTGGACATGAACCGCCTGGCGGCCCACACCTTCGTGGGCGAGGTGGTGATGGCGCAAGAGATCACGGCCTTTCTTGCAGCGGCGCAAGAGATCGGCTGCCGCACGCAAGTGGGCAAAGACATGTTGTATGAGCAGATTCCTGCTTACCTAGAATTCTTTGATTTGCCGACGACGACGGCTGAGAATTTACGCGCAGTGGCTTTGGCTTGATGATCTCTATGCTATTAAATAAATAGCATACTACGCAGATTCTATAGGGGCAATCTGCCACTTTCATTCAAAAAACTGAGCTTCAAGGCAAATCTTTGTTGCTATCGGGTGCGCTGCCCTCGCGTGGGCCAATGCTGCCCATGCGTGCTTTCAAGCTGGGCTGGCCGCCGAGAATGAGGCCATAAACGACAGCATTCGCCGCGACTTTTTTCACGTAATCGCGCGTCTCAGCGAAGGGCACATTTTCTGCCCAAGCCGCGCCTTCCATGATCGGGCCGTTGCGCCAAGCGCGTGGGCGGCTGGGGCCTGCGTTGTAGGCAGCGGCGGCCAGTGGCGATGAGCCTTGAAAATCATCGAGCACGAGTTTCAAATAGGCTGTGCCGATGGCGATATTGGTGTCGCGATCATTCAGTTGCGCGATGGTGAAATTGTCCATGCCGATTTTCTTGGCCGTCCAGCGCGCTGTGGGCGGCATCACCTGCATGAGGCCCGATGCGCCCACATGTGAGCGGGCATCCATGATGAAGCGCGATTCTTGCCGAATCAGGCCATACACATAAGCCGGATCAAGCTTGATCTCTTGGCTGCGCTTGACCACCGCCTCGCGAAATGGCATCGGAAAGCGCTGCTCGGCTGAGAAGGCTTCCTTGGTGCGCTCGCTGGTGTTGATGCAGCGATCCCAGACCTCGCGCTGGCAGGCAAAATCTGCCGCAGCCAGCAGCTCGCGCTCGCTCATGCCGCCGCGCGTGTGAAGATTCGTTGTGTAATTCCATTCGCGCACGCCATCAGAGCGCAGGCCAAGCGCGATGGCATACAGAGCACGATTGAGCCCGGGGTTCAATCGTGCTGCTTCTTTTTCTGTAGCACTCAACGCAGGCGGTATAACGGGGAGAGCCACTTTTCGGCCTAATTCTTCGGTGGCGAGGATTTCATAGAAGCCGCGCGGTGAGGCAATGCTTTCTAGCAAACTTGCAGCTTCTTGTAGCTCTGGGCGCAGCACCAACGTGGGCGTTGCAGCTTGCGGTGTGGTGTTGACCATGTCTGGTTTGCCTTTGACCGTCTCACGCAATGCGCGGGCCTTCCAATAGGCCCAAGTGCTGTCGCGCTTAGCCTCTTCGCTCATCGCATTGATTGCCGCGAGCACCACCGGCCAGCCTTGCGCTGCGGTAGTGGAACGCAGGGCGGTGCGGGCTTTCCAGCCGAGCAGGTCGTCGTTCAGATGCTCATTGCGTGCCTTGATGAAATACTCGCTCGCATCTGGAGACAGCTTCAAATTAGCCTGCTTACCAATCACGCCCCACACCCAGCTGCGCTCTTCAGGCGTGAGATGCACGCTCCATTTGGCCTCCAGAGCACCCGCCGCCGCTTCAGCATCGTTCGATGCCATCTTGATCAGTGCCAGCGTCACCAGCTCTTTGCGCACGCTGCCCATGGCCGTAGCACGGGCGCTCAGATAGCGTGCTGGGTTGGCATGGATCTCGCCAATGGCCGCAGCCGATTCTGGCGACACAATCGTCACCGCATTGCTCGCCGCGCGAGGCCGGTTGTTCTCCACAGACAGGCGGGCTTCTTTCCACACCTCCAGTGCGCTGATGTGTTTGGCTTCAAACAAAGCCGCTGCTGCCAATGCGCAGCCATCCTCGGCATCGCGAATGCCATACCAGTTGCGCAGGACTTCTTGCGCCGCTGCATCGCCAGAGACTGCGCCGCGCAGGCGGTCAATGTGCAGTGCATAGCAGCGCACTTCGCGGTCGTCGTGCATGCGGTATTTGGCGTATTCACTGGAAAAATTGCTCCAATCGCGCCGCTGGCCAAGAAGTTGCAACCAATCGTTGCGCAAGCGGTCTTCTTGGTAGGTGCCAGCCATGCTTTGCATCGCGGCCTGCACTTCAGCGCCGCTGGCTTCGCCCAGCCGTGCCTTCATTTCCCAATACACGCCCCAAGGCTCCAGCGCATGGCCGCGCACTTGCGGCAAGAGCGCTCGCAACCGGGCTTTATCGCCGCGTTTGGCCGCCTCGCTCATTTCA
Organism: Variovorax sp.; assembly: GCA_031375105.1. Classification (GTDB taxonomy): domain Bacteria; phylum Pseudomonadota; class Gammaproteobacteria; order Burkholderiales; family Burkholderiaceae_C; genus JANMDU01. The sequence goes on along the minus strand of JANMHJ010000029.1, from coordinate 5,818 downwards.
GAAATGGCATCATCACCGCGCTGGCTCTGCGCAGAAGCAGCCCCACTGAGAAAAACGCAGCACAAACCTGCCAGAATGAACGTCTTGAATACTTGCATGCCCACATTATGAATGCTGAGAAAAAAGCCCAGCGCCAAAGGCTGATTGAAGAGCGCTTGAATTTGCCAGACCGCATGGAGCGCGCGGCAGATTTGCAGCGGGCTTTGCGCGCGTTTTTGGTGGGGCGCGAGGATGAAATCATTGGCGCTTATTGGCCAATCAAGGGAGAGTTTGACGCGCTGCCTGCGCTGTACCGTTGGCAAGAAGATCTGTTGCTCGGCTCAGGGCTGGATTCACAAGCGGCCACTGGCGACCCACTCGAACCTCGTATTTTGAAGGAAAAACAGCCTTCTCCCCTTATAAAACCTGTGCAGAGTGCTACTGAATTCATAGCGAACCTGTTGCACACCAGCGCCAACTCTGACGCACACACTGTCTTGCCCGCGGGCCCATTGGCATCGCCGCGCAAGATCGGGCTGCCGGTGGTCGACAAGGTTCACAAAACCTTGCAATTTCACGCCTGGTGGCCGGGCTGCCCGATGGAGGAAGATGCCTACGACATCCCCAAACCCAAAGACACAGAAACCATCATGCCCACGCTGTTGCTTGTGCCGTGCTTGGGTTTTGGACCGCGCGGTTATCGTTTGGGCTACGGCGGCGGCTTTTATGACCGCACGCTCGCTGCCATTTCACCCAAACCATTCACGGTGGGCCTCGGATTTGCAAACGGCTATGTCAGCAGCTTCGTGCCTGAGCCGCATGATGTGCCGCTCGATGCGATCTTGACGGATCATGGGCAGATGTGGCCTGTGGGGTGATTTTTTGAGTGATTTAGGCGCTTTGCCGTTATATTATCTGCGTAGTTTGCTATTGAATTTATAGCGATTGTGTGCTGAAGATTTCTTTTTTGATGTGTCGGCTCTGCCTGAGCGGGGATACGCCGCTCACGCGCCCGGTTCGGGAGCTTGCGGCACCTGCCGCGTATTGACGAATGGAAACGCTTCGCGTTTCCTTACCCTGCACTGCGAAAATCGCGCGGCGTATCCCCGCTCAGGCAGAGCCTGATAGTTCGCTGAAGATCTTCGCGCGTCGATGGTCAAGCTGCACTCAATTTGCTGACGAGGACACGGTGGCGCACAACGATTGCCACTGAAATTCAGGTTGAGCGCCAACCAACCAAAAAGGCGGCACACTACCCCCGGCCTGCGGGAGCCGTAGTCGGGCGGGCGATTTTCGCAGCACAGGGTTGGAAAACGCGAAGCGTTTTCATTCGTCAATCTCGCGACAAGTGTCGCGTAGCTCCCGAGCAGGGTACATGAGCCCGCCCGACTACGGCTCCCACAGGCCTTGGAGCGCTAGCCCACAGGCGATGGCACGCTAACCCACAGGCCATGGCGAGCTAACCCGTTGGCAAACTCAAGCCAACACAACAGTCGCCTCAACCTCAATCAACACCTCATCCGAGGGCAACATTCCCGACACCTCCAGCACCGTGCTCACCACCCCCGCCGGGCAGAAACTCTGGCGCACGCGGTTGTAGGCCGGGTAATGCCGCAAATCCCGGAAATACTGCACCAGCTTGAATGCGTCAACCATGGGCGCGCCATGCTCCTGCGCAATCTCGCGGATGCGGTTGAGCACAAACCAGCTTTGCGCCACGATCGGCGCTTCAAAAATATCGACACTCATTTGTCCCGTGTCGTAGCCCAAGGTGCGAAGCTCGGCGCGGGCGTGCGCTGGCAAATCGTCGTAACTGGTGACCACCTTCTTCGCCGCAGGATCGACCGCGATCACGCCACTCAGGTAAAGCAAGTTGCCCACGCGCTTGGCGGCTAGGTAGTTGGCCAGAGGCTGGCCTGTGCGGCTGCTAGGTGTTGCGTAGGATGCGGTATCTGGCGCATCGCCTAAGGAAGGAAGCGCTTGAGGCAACGCCGTTGCAGCTTTCAAACCGGCAGGCGCAGGCCCCTCTCCCGAGCGCAGGCGAATCGCTTGCGCGGCTTGGCTTAAGGCTTGCGGGTCCAACTCTTCTTTGATTTTGTCCATGTTGCGGCGTGCAGCCGCGTTCAACACACTCTTCATCTCACATACTTTCTAACTTGCGCCGAACCTTGGCGATAAAAGCTTCGCACTCAAAGCGGCTCACATTGTTCATATTGTGCAACTGAAGATAGCTGCTGCGGCAGCTTTTTGCCATGATGGCACGTAGGCCGCGTGTGAAGAGGCGTTTGCAAGGATCGCCCATGATTTTCAGCCACCACCAAGGCGAGCCACCGTGTGTGATCACAGTCAGGCGCGTGATGTGCTGCAAGCCCGGCACAGCGATTTTGCCTTTTTGCGGCGGCGGCAGGAAAGCCACACCGGGCAGCCAAACCCGCTCCAGCCAGCCTTTGAGCATGGCTGGTGGCCCGTAAAACCACACCGGGAACACGAAAACAATGTGCTCACACCAGCGCAGCGCATCCACATGCGCCTGCACCTTGGTTTCAATCGCTTTTGGATTGGGCAGATAGTCGATCCGCTCTTGCAGCGAGAGCACGGGCTCAAAGCCCTCGGCATACAAATCTATGCAGCGCAGCTCATGCTTAGGCTGCAAAGCCTCTTTCGCGGCGGCAAAGAGTGCGCCGCTGAAAGATTGCGGATTCGGGTGACAGTAAACGATCAGTGTGCGCAAGGGCTGCTGCTCTGGCTTACTTGCCGCCCAAGCGCTGCTTCACATCCATGCCGACCTTTTTGTTCACAAACTGCGTCGTGGCCACCAAGCTCAAATCGACATCGCCCGCTTTGTAAAGACCCGCCTTGACCATCTTGTCGTGAAAATCTTTGATGCGCGCTGTGCTCATTGCGCCGATGCCGTTTTGCAGCGCTTCGCCGCTGTCCACAATGCCGAGTTTTTTCATCAAGTCGATGCTGCCTGCGATGCTGGCATCGGTCAGGTTCGGGTTGGTTTTCTTGAGCAGTTCGTTGGTGGCTTTGTTATCGCCATACATGTAGTTGTACCAACCAATCAGCGATGCATCCACAAATTTCTGCACCATTTGGGGATTGGTTTTCACCAATTCGGAGCGTGTTTCAATCGTGGTGCTGTAGGTAGAAAAGCCGTTGTCGGCCAATAAAAACACCATCGGATCAAAGCCCGCCTGCGCCTTGATGCTGATCGGCTCGCTGATCGAATAACCCTGCTGCACGGATTTTTTGTCAGCCAAGAAGGGGCCGACGTTGAACACATAGGGCTTCAACTGCTCGTCTTTGAAGCCGTGCTCGGCCTTCATCCATTGCCAGAAGCTGAATTGCCCGTCTTTGCTGATGAAGGCGGTGGGCGCTTTGGTCAGATCCGCAAAGGTGCGGTAGCCCTGATCAGGATGCGCAAAAATCGCTTGCGGGTCTTTCTGGAAGATCGCTGCCACCACGGTGGTGGGCACTTTGTTTTTCACGTTGTCAAAGGTCAGCAGCAGGTTGCCGGTCATCAAAAAATCCAGCTTGCCGGTGGGCAGCAGCGGGCGATTGTTGACCTGAGGGCCACCTTGCACAATTTCTACATCCAGCCCATAGCGTTTGTAGGTGCCATCGACCACCGCCTGATAAAAACCGCCATGGCCAGGCTGGGCAAACCAATTCGTGCCAAAAGTCACTTTTTCTTGGCCAAAAGCGGTACTAGCCGTTATAAATACTGCGCTAAGTGCTATTGATTTGAGAGCAAATTGCAAAGTCATAAGATTCTCCGAAGGGATGGTCAAGAAGTGGAATGCAGTCACGATGTTTGCACAAACCATGCCTAAAATAACCTAGGGTTTTCACAGCGCTTAACCAGCTTGCACTTGAAAAACTCGAAAATGCCGCTATCATTAGCACTCTATCGTGGTGAGTGCTAACAATATTGGCGAATCACCCGAAAAGTTAGCTTGCGCCAACTTCTCAAGTCGGTGCAGAGTCTTTTTAAACCCTTGCTTCATATTTTTAGGAGATGCAATGAAACTACGTCCTCTGGCCGATCGCGTGATCGTCAAACGCGTTGACAGCGAAACCAAAACTGCCTCTGGCATCGTCATCCCTGATGCGGCGGCTGAAAAGCCCGATCAAGGCGAAGTCTTGGCAGTCGGCCCTGGCCGGACCAATGACAAAGGCGAAATCAAAGCCCTGACCGTCAAAGTCGGCGACAAGGTTTTGTTTGGCAAATACAGCGGCCAAACCGTCAAGGTTGACGGCGATGAGCTGTTGGTCATGAAAGAAGACGATCTGTTCGCTGTCGTGGAGAAATAAAGCTACTGCGCGAGCGGCATGCACGTGAAAACGATGAACATAAACGTTCAGTGCGCGGTGCTCGGAATCCTCATTGGCCTGAAGCCAACTCCGGTTCCTGCGCTCCGTGCGCCTAGCCTGACGCCCGCTCGCTACGCCCCCTGGCACACCAAATCCGGCTCGTTGATCACCAGGAAACCTCACCATGTCCATCATCTCCAAAGACACCACCTTCCTCGGCTACCGGCGTGAAAACGGCCGCGTCGGTATTCGCAACCACGTCATCATCCTGCCGCTGGACGACCTGTCGAACGCGGCGGCCGAAGCGGTGGCGCACAACATCAAGGGCGCGATGGCCATTCCGCACCCGTACGGCCGGTTGCAGTTCGGGGCCGACCTGGACCTGCACTTCCGCACCCTGATCGGTGCCGGCTGCAACCCGAACGTGGCGGCGGTGGTGGTGATCGGCATCGAAGACGGCTGGACGCAAAAGGTGGTCGACGGCATCAAGACCACCGGCAAGCCGGTGGTCGGTTTCGGCATCGAAGGCCACGGCGACCACGACACCATTCTGCGGGCCAGCAAGGCGGCGCGCGACTACGTGCAATGGGCCAGCGAGAAGCAGCGCGAGGCCTGCGCCATCAGCGAGCTGTGGGTCTCGACCAAGTGCGGCGAGAGCGACACCACCAGCGGCTGCGGCGCCAACCCGACAGTGGGCAATGCCTTCGACAAGCTGCACCCGCTGAACACCACGCTGTGTTTCGGCGAGACCACCGAGCTGACCGGCGGCGAGCAGATCGTCGCAGCCCGCTGCGCGAACGATGCGGTGCGCGAGCAGTTCATGTTCATGTTCAACCGCTATCAGGACGTGATCAACCGCCACAAGACCAGCGACCTGTCCGACTCGCAGCCGACCAAGGGCAACATCGCCGGCGGCCTGACCACCATCGAGGAGAAGGCGCTCGGCAACATCCAGAAGATCGGCAAGAAGTGCACTGTCGACGGCGTGATCGACAAGGCCGAAATGCCCACCCATCCGGGCCTGTGGTTCATGGACTCCAGCAGCGCGGCGGCCGAGATGGTCACGCTGTGCGCAGCGTCGGGCTACGCGGTGCACTTTTTTCCGACCGGGCAGGGCAACGTGATCGGCAATGCCATCGTGCCGGTCATCAAGATCTGCGCCAACCCGCGCACCGTGCGGCTGATGAGCGAGCATGTGGACGTCGACACCTCGGGCCTGCTGCAACGCGAGATCACGCTCGACCAGGCCGGCGACCAATTGTTGGAGTGCATGCTGCGCACGGCCAACGGCCGCTTCACCGCCGCCGAGGCGCTGGGGCACCGGGAATTCGTGCTGACGCGGCTGTTCGAGAGCGCCTGATCACAGCCTGGAGCAACGCTTGAAGATCGTCATCACCGAGTTCATGGACGAGCGCGCCGTTGCGCGGCTGCAGGCCGCCCATGACGTGCTCTACGACCCCCGGCTGGTCGATGACGCGCCGCGCCTGCTGGCCGAGGCCGCGCGTGCCGACGCGATCATCGT
>JANMHJ010000076.1:0-85719 GCA_031375105.1 Variovorax sp. | reverse complement strand
ATGGCGGTGAGGTGCGCGAAAACGCACAAAACCGTGAGTCTGACATTCGACGTTCAAATCGAGACCAGACAAAGATGCTGAAAACTGCAAGTAAATCATTAACTTACGATGACCTGATGTGAAAACGTTGGGACACTACTGGTTTCATTTCAAAGATCCTTTGCCTCAGTGAGGCGATTTGGGAAGGGGATAAGGTGCAGTTGACTGTTTTCAAACACTATTCCCAGTGTTTGAAAACAGTCAACTAAGCGTGAGTTTTGTTCTTTTGAAATCCGTTGTCATTCACATTTGTGAATTAGTGAGTTGAAATTCGTCACTGTGACAACGACACAAACAAGAAAACGAAAAAATCAGTGTGTGCTGAACCTATGTGAATGACACTGGATTGCAGCGCGGGCAATATCCGCAGCGCAGCTCTCTCAAGTTACAACGCAGCGTGAGCGCAGACGCGTTCAACATCGGCTTCAAGAAGATGTCTGTGTGTGTTTTTCAATCGATTTTTATGGAGATTTTCATGAACCCCAGCAGACGCGACCTCATCAAGCTCACCCTTGCCAGCTCAGCATTTCCAACGCTCATGGCATGTGCCAGTGGTGCTGCCGCAGAAAACAACTACACCATTAAGCTAGAAAAAAACGTTCGCATCCCATTGCGCGACGGCAGCTTTGTGGCGGCCGACATTTTTCGTCCGGATGCGCCCGGCCGATTCCCAGTCATCATCTCTATGGGGCCATACTCAAAAGACATCCATTTCAAGGATTGGTCACCCACCGACTACGAACGACAGGAAACCAAAGGCGAATTCATGCATTGGGAAACGCCATTGCCCGAAAGCTGGGTGCGCAATGGCTACATCCAGATTCGCTGCGATCAGCGTGGCTCTGGGGCATCGCCTGGCAAGCTGGAAATCCTAGGCAAACAATTGCAGACTGATTTTTACGATGCGATTGAGTGGGCAGGCGTTCAAGCTTGGAGCAACGGCAATGTCGGCACAGTGGGCGATTCGTACTTTGCTGCCGCGCAGTGGTTGGTGGCCGCACTCAATCCGCCACACCTTAAAGCCATCCTTGTGGCGCAAGGCTTCAGCGATATTTATCGCGATGCCGTGCGACACGGCGGACTTCTCAGTTCACGCTTTTTAGACTCTTGGTATCAACGGCGTATTGCGGCCTACCAGTATGGTGCACCGCTCAATCCATCATCTCCAAAGCTGCAGGCTGCAGAGTTGGCAGCCAACACCGTTTTCCCCAAGGATTTTCGTTTGATACTGCGCGACGATTTACCCGAAGGCGATCCATTTTGGGCCGAACGTATTCCTGACCTTTCAAAAATCAAGGCGGCTGTATTTGCCTACGCCAACAATGGCGGGCTGGGCTTGCACCTGAATGGCACGATCAATGGTTTCAATGGTTCAATCAACGCGAAGTATCGCCAGCTCTACACTGGCGTCGGGCAAGACCCAGATTTCATGTACCGCGAGCGGGATGTGGCCAAACAGCAGCGTTTTTTTGACCGCTTTTTGAAGGGCGTGAGCAGCGATACCCCCGATCCGTTGGTTGAAATCACGGTGCGTACAGCCGACGGCACTGTCAAACGCACTGGCACGACCTATCCGTTGGCCACCACCGCGCCGCGCGAGATGTACCTTGATGCAGGCAGCCGTTCGCTCACGAGCATTCCGCCGACGACAACTTCCAATACCAGTTATGTGGCTGACTATGGCGTGGGCACAGCACCCGTTCGTTTTGAAACCGCAGCGCTTGCCGAAGACTTGGAGTTGGTCGGCCCTGCGCTGCTACGCCTGCACGTGTCTTCCACTGTGGCAGATGCAGATCTGTTTGTGGCCGTACGCGAAATTCGCCCTGATGGCTCGGAGGTGACAGCGCAGGGTGCACAAGACCCGGCTCTGCCCGTGGCCATGGGCTGGTTGCGTGTGTCCCGGCGGCATACCAACGCGGTGCGCGCCACACCTTACGCGAGTTGGCACACCTTTGACCGCTCAGAGCCGATGACCCCAGACGCGCTCTACGCGGTGGATGTCAATGTCTGGCCGATGGCTTGGCGAATCAGCAAAGGCAATCGCTTGGTGATTGAAATTGGTGGAAGTGAACAAAAAGGCATGGTCACTTTTACACATCCTGCCGCTGGGCCTTTCGTAACCGCTGGCAGCCCAATGCCCAACGGTGTGGCACCCAGTGGCCAAGTCTCGTTGCACACGGGCCAAGCCACAGTGTCATATATCAGATTGGCTGTGAACACACCAAGTTGAGACACCTCAGGCAGCGACCCCTTCGGCGGTTGCAACTATCCACTGCCTGCGCGAGAATGACGGCATGTACGATCCTGCCATCCTAGCCAACATCACAGCATTCTTCCAGCGGGTGGCGAATCCGCCCGCTGAGGAGATTGCGCAATTTGTGGCGCAAGGAAAGATGAGGCGCTTGGAGTCAGGTGAGAGTTTTTGCCATCTGGGTCAAACACAGCACGAAGTGGCGTTCATTAAATCTGGTGTTGTGCGTTACTTCGTCACGCTCGCCAGCGGCGACGAAGCCACAAAGGACTTTAGCGTCGCGGGGGGGTTTACGGTGTCGTTCGGTAGCGCCACTAGTAAACTTCCGGCGCAAGTTGCGATTTCTGCGGTGGTTTCCACTGAGCTTGTGGTGTGGCCTTATGAAGTGCTCTTAAATTTGTACGCATCGGGTTTGGAGTGGCAAAAGCTGGGTCGCCGCATGGCCGAAGTGCTGTACAACCGCAAGGAACAACGCGAATTGTCATTCTTGCTGATGGATGCACAGGCAAGATACCAGCGATTTCTTGATCAGTTTGGCGCGCATGCAGAGCAAATTCCGCAGTACTACATTGCCTCCTATCTCGGTATCCAACCGCAGTCGTTGTCTCGGATCAGAAAAAAATTAATCGATGAACCTCGGTGAATGACATCGAGCTTTGAGCCAACCAGAATCCACTCACCATGGTTTTTTCTGAAAGGCTCCCCATGACACTCCATCTTCGCCGGCTGGTGATAGCAGCTCTTGTCCTTATTTTTGCTGCTGCAGCTCTGGCGGCCTCATTTTTTTTCGCACCTCTTGAGCCAGCGCCTGTGCGCACAGGCGACGCCCCAGCCGCGCGGTCAGTTGCACTGCGCACTTCACCCAGCGGTGTCAAAGCTGGCTTTAGTGTGACGCGGATCGCTCACGCGTCTGTGTTGCTGGATTTTGGAAATGCCAAGGTGTTGACGGATCCATGGTTCAGCGAAAAACTACATTACCACCAAGGTGAGCCACTGGCCATGTCAGTGGAGCAATTGCCCCAATTAACCGCTATTGTGGCGAGCCACGCCCACTACGATCATTTTGACATCGAGACGATGACGCGATACCCCGACAAAGCAGTTCCGTTTTTTGTGGGACCAGATATGGCACAAGCAGCCCGCGCTGCAGGTTTCACCAATGTGCGAGAGCTAAAACCTTGGGAAGCTGTCTCAGTCGGTCCGCTGACCATCACCGCAGCACCGGCTGCCCATAAGGTGCCAGAGATCACCTTCTTGATTCAAGCCAACGGTTCGACGGTGTACTTTGGTGGCGACTCGAAATTGATTCCTGAGTTGCGTGAATTGCCGCAGCGATTTCCCTCAATCCAACTAGCTTTACTGTCTGTCAATGGCCTTCGCGTATTGGGTGAGCAGGTCGTTATGAATGCTGAACAGGCGGCTGAGCTGGCAGGCCTCATTGGCGCAGAGGTGGCAGTGCCAATTCATTACCGGTTTAAAGGCAGTTGGTTTACCGATAGCTTTATTTTGTCTTACGACGGCACGCCGGAGCGGTTTTTGGATGCAGTCAAAAAGATGGCACCTAGAACAAAAGCCATCGTACTGGAACCAGGTCAAGCATTGCACCTTGCGCAGTAAGTTGACGAGGTGCAGACCATTCGAGCAAGCTCAAGTAGTAAGAAATTCACGCAAAAATTGCCTCTGCCCGGCATACCCTGTGCGCAGAGTGCTATGAAATCCATAGTAAACAAGCTCTTTCACCTTCTGGGACAATGCTTCCATGCAGTTTTCCCCTGACCACCAAAGCTTCGCCCAATTGGGCGAAAGCTTCTACACGAACCTCAACGCCCAGCCCATGCCATCGCCTTACTGGGTTGGCAGCAGCCGCACCATGGCGAAGGCTCTAGGGCTGGAAGACAACTGGCTGGAGCGCAACGAAGCTTTGCAAGCTCTTACCGGCAACGACCTGCTCCCCGGCAGCCAGCCGCTGGCTTCGGTTTACAGCGGGCATCAGTTTGGTCAGTGGGCTGGGCAACTTGGCGATGGGCGGGCGATATTGTTGGGCGAAATGCGTGATGCGCAGAACCAGCCGCAAGAAATTCAGCTCAAGGGCGCGGGGCGCACGCCTTACTCGCGCATGGGCGATGGGCGAGCTGTGCTGCGCAGCTCGATCAGAGAGTTTTTGTGCTCGGAGGCGATGCATGGTTTGGGTATTCCGACCACGCGGGCACTCTGCGTGACAGGCTCGGATGCGCCGATTCGCCGGGAAGAGATCGAGACGGCAGCGGTGGTGACCCGCGTGGCACCGAGCTTCATTCGCTTTGGGCATTTTGAGCACTTTGCTTATAACGGGATGACTGAAGAGCTCAAAACGCTGGCCGACTATGTCATTCAGCGCTTCTACCCCGATTGCAAGGAAGCCAAGAACCCGTATGCCGCCTTGCTCCAAGCCGTGAGCGAACGCACAGCCAAGATGATCGCCCAATGGCAAGCAGTGGGTTTTTGCCATGGCGTGATGAACACCGACAACATGAGCATCCTGGGCCTCACGATGGATTACGGCCCCTTCCAGTTCCTCGATGCCTTTGACCCGAACCACATTTGCAACCATTCGGACGACCGAGGCCGCTACGCCTACAACAAGCAGCCCAATATCGCTTACTGGAATTTGTTTTGCCTCGGCCAAGCTCTGCTGCCACTGATTTCACCCGATGGCGAGCCCGATGAAGCCGTGGCCGCGCTGGAGCCTTACAAAACCCTCTTCCCCCAAGAGCTGCATGCACGCATGCTGGCCAAGCTAGGTTTGCCTGAATCGCCAGCCACGGAGGCTTCCAAAGCCTTGATCGAAGGCATTTTGAAGCTGCTGGCCGCTGGCAAAGTGGATTACACGATTTTCTGGCGGCGCTTGAGCCACGCGGTGGCGAGCCATAACAGCCATGCAACTGCTGCCAAGCCATACGATCCGGTACGCGATTTGTTCCTTGACCGCGCTGCGTTTGACGCGTGGTTACTATCATTTCAGGAGCATACTACGCGCGTAATACAACGGGCAGATGCCGATTTGATGCTTAAAACCAACCCTGCCTACGTCTTGCGAAACCATCTGGGCGAACAAGCCATCCGCGCAGCGAAACTCAAAGATCTCGAAGAGCTGGAGCGCTTGCAATCGCTGCTGGAAGCGCCATTTGCGGAGAAAGATGGCATGGAGTCCTACGCAACTTTCCCGCCCGACTGGGCCTCTACGATTGAGATTTCTTGTTCTTCTTGATGCTTTAAGACCAACTTCCGGGCGCGAAAGACGCGAAAGTTACGCGAAAGACGCGAAAAATACCGAGAAAGAAATACAAAATTAGGTTTCTACGAATCTGCCATTCCTTCGAACCTCCATTTTTCTTCTTTCTTTCTTTTTGGTTTTCTTTTCGCGTAACTTTCGCGTCCGGAAATTTGATTTCTCTTTTCTAACCAACAAAATACCCATCATGACCCCCTTCAAAATCCAAAAAACAGACGACCAATGGCGCACTGAGCTCAAAGCGAAAGGCGCTGAGCCACTCGCTTTCGACGTGACAAGGCATGAATCCACCGAACGCGCTTTCACTGGTAAATATGCTGACAACAAGCAAGCCGGCACCTATGCCTGCATTTGCTGCGGCAAGCCGCTTTTCGCCTCTGATACAAAATTCGACAGCGGCACGGGCTGGCCGTCGTTCTTCAAGCCACTGTCGAACGACGCGGTGGGCGAGAAGGTCGATGGCATTTTGTTTATGAAGCGCACCGAAGTGCATTGCGCGGATTGCGGCGCACACATGGGCCATGTGTTCCCAGACGGCCCTGCGCCCACCGGGCTGCGCTATTGCATGAACTCCGCTTCGCTGGATTTCAAACCCGCCTAAACCTTGGTCTCGCGTTAGTATAAAATTGATAGCACTCTACGCCCTATTTATAACGGCTACAGGCCGATTTGACCCAAAAAATGAAGCAACTTCTCGATTTCCTGCCGATTCTGCTGTTTTTCGGCGCTTACAAGATGTACGACATCTATGTGGCCACGGGCGTGATCATGGTGGCCACCATCGTGCAAATGGCCATTCTCTACAAGCTCGAAGGCCGTTTGCAGATGATTCAAAAAGTCACGATGGGTTTGGTGCTCGGTTTTGGCGCTTTGACATTGCTGCTTCATGACGAGCGCTTCATGAAAATCAAGCCCACCGTGCTTTACACCGCGATGGGCTTGGCGTTGGCCATTGGTCTGTGGGGCTTTCGCAAGAATTTCCTGCGCATGATGCTGGGCAACACGCTCAGCCTGCCGGAGCAAATTTGGCGCAATCTTACCGTGGCTTGGGTGGCTTACACCTTCTTCATGGCCGCGCTGAATGCTTTCGTGGCCTATTCTTACACCACTGACGAGTGGGTCAATTTCAAGCTCTGGGGCTATGCCTTTCCAATCGTATTTTTGGTGGCGCAGGGCTTCTATATCGCCAAATACCTGCCCAAGGAAGATGAAGAATGATCGCCACTGCGCAAGAAGTGCAGCGGCATTTGCAGGAACAATTGCAGACCACGCAGCTCGAAGTGCTGGATGAGTCAGCTGCGCATGCTGGCCATTCGGGCAACCCGGAGGGCATGGGCTTTGGCACACATCTTCGCGTGCGCATTGCTTCACCTTTGTTTACAGGCAAAAGCCGAGTGGCTGCGCATCGGCTTGTGTATGATGCGTGCCAAGGCTTTTTAGAGCGTGGTTTGCATGCTCTGGCCATTGAAGTTGTGATTTGATTTTTTTACAGGAAGACTCCCATGAAGTTGAAGTTATCTGCCCTCGCCCTGAGCCTGCTGGCAACCGTTGCCATGGCGCAAAACCTAGCCATCGTGAACGGCAAACCCGTGCCCACCAGCCGCGTGGATGAGCTGGTCAAGCAAGTTGCCTCCCAAGGCCGCCCGGTCACACCAGATATCCAAGTCCAGATCAAAGAAGAAGTGATCAACCGCGAAGTCTTCATGCAAGAAGCCACCAAAATGGGCTTGGATGGCAGCGACGAATACAAAAGCCAAATGGAACAAGCCCGCCAGGTCGTGTTGATCCGCGCTCTGTTTGGTGAATACCAGAAGAAGAATCCGGTCTCAGAAGCTGACATCAAGGCCGAATACGACAAGTTTGCCGCAGCCAATGGCGGTAAAGAATTCCTCGCTCGCCACATTTTGGTGGAAAAAGAAGCTGATGCCGTCAAGCTGATTGCCGATCTGAAAAAAGGCGCAAAGTTTGAAGATTTGGCCAAGAAAAACTCCAAAGATCCAGGCTCAGGCGCCAACGGCGGCAGTCTGGACTGGGCAGCGCCAAGCAGCTACGTGAAAGAATTCTCTGAAGCCATGGTCAAGCTGGCCAAAGGCAAGTTCACGGAAACACCCGTGAAAAGCCAATTCGGCTTCCACATCATCCGCGTGGACGACACGCGCGAAACCCAGCTGCCTCCTTTGGATCAAGTCAAACCACAAATCTCGCAGCAACTGCAACAGCAAAAATTGCAGGCTTACCAGAAAGGTTTGCGGGATAAGGCTAAGGTGGAGTAACACCCTTCGAACTTCCAAATTTCCGGACGCGAAGGGCGCGAAAGTTGGTATTTTCTTCCTCAGCAAGCCAACAAAGCCCAGTCGATGTGCTCCATCACCAGAGCGCTGACATTGGGTTTTTTGTTGCCCAGAATTAGCCGGATTGCCTGCGCATCTGCCGCAGCCAGAAGAGGATTTCGCAACGCATTGCCCATCGCCACCGCAATATTCCTCTGCCATCTTTCATGCCCGATGCGGCGGATGGCGCTGCCTTCTGTGTAGCTTAGAAATTGCTCCTCGCCCCAAGCAAACAGCGTCACCAATTGCTGGCCCGACAAGCCCGCGCGTTCGTCGAAATCGGGCAAGGCGCTGCGTTTGGCAAACTTATTCCAGGGGCAGGCGAGTTGACAATCGTCGCAGCCGTAGATGCGATTGCCGATCAGCGGGCGTAGCTCAAGCGGGATCGCGCCACTGTGCTCAATGGTGAGATACGAAATGCAGCGCCTTGCATCGAGTTGGTAGGGTGCAATGATCGCCTGTGTGGGGCAAACGTCAATGCAGCTGGTGCAACTACCGCAATGCGATGCTACAGAATCCGTAGCAGGTAGCGCAATATCCACGTAGATTTCGCCCAGAAAATACATGCTTCCCGCTTCACGCGAGAGGATCAAAGTGTGTTTACCGCGCCAGCCGATACCGCTTCTTGCTGCCAACTCTGCTTCTAGCACAGGCGCTGAGTCGGTGAATACACGATGGCCGAAAGGCCCAATCTCTTGCGCTATCCGCTCGGAGAGCTTTTGCAGCCGGCTTCGCAGCACCTTGTGATAATCCCGCCCTTTGGCATACACCGACACGATGGCCTCGCCGGGGCGATTGAGGCGCTCAAATTCAATGCTTTGCCAGCCTTGGCCATGCAGCGTTGGCAAATAATCCATCCGCGCCGTGATCACACTGAGTGTGCCGGGCACCAGCTCGGCAGGCCGGGCGCGCTTCATGCCATGCTTGGCCATGTAGTGCATCTCGCCATGGAATCCGGCCTCTAGCCAAGATAGCAAGCCAGGCTCTGCCGCGCTTAAATCAGAAGTAGCCACGCCAATTTGAGAGAATCCAAGCTCAGCGCCCCATGAGCGCAGTTTGTTCATGAATTCTTCAGGATGGATTTTGGTTTGAGTGGTGAGCACCCTTTGATTGTAGAAACACTTGTCTGGCCAGATGAAACGGCCACGCAAACCTTCGCCGCGCGTTTGGCCGCCCGCCCTGCTGTACATCAGGCTTTGATTGAGCTGCATGGTGATCTGGGCGCTGGGAAGACGACATTTGTCAGACACCTGCTGCATGCGCTGGGTGTGCAAGGGCGCATCAAAAGCCCAAGTTATGCCGTGGTGGAGCCACACACAGCGCAAACGCCTACTGGCGAGCTCAGCATCTGGCATTTCGATCTGTATCGCTTTGCTGATCCGCGAGAGTTTGAAGAAGCGGGCTTTCGCGATCTTCTGGCCAGCCCGGGCTTGAAGCTGGTGGAGTGGCCTGAGAAGGCGCGGGGCGTGTTGCCATTGCCAGATTTGGCGTTGCATATTTCGGCGCAGGGCGATGAGTCGCGCCATGTGCGTGTGGAGGCTCTCACTGCAACTGGGCAGGAGCTGTTGGCATGAGTCATAAAGAGCCATCCGTTCGGGCTCAGCTTGTCGAAGCCTTGGCCAACCCTTCGACAAGCTCAGGGCGAACGGAGGTCTATGTCTCCTCCCGCCGCGATGCACTGCAATTTGGAAGCCTAATTCTGCTTCTAGCCGGCACAGATATTGTGTGGGGTGCTACGATTTTAGGAGTTCGCGTCTGGCCAGCGCAGGATTACACCCGAGTGACGATTGAAAGCGATGGGCTGCTCAAAGCCAAGCAATTCTTCGTCACCAGCCCGCCGCGCTTAGCGGTAGATATCGAAGGCATTGAGTTGTCGCCGCAGCTGCGCGAGCTGGTGGGCAGCGTGAAAAGTGACGATCCGTTCATCAGCGGCATCCGTGTGGGGCAGAATGCGCCGGGCGTGGTGCGGCTGGTGATTGATTTGAAGCAAAGCGCCCTGCCACAGGTGTTCAATCTGCCGCCGATTGCGGCTTATCAGCATCGGCTGGTGTTTGATCTGTATCCCACCGAAACGGTTGACCCGCTTTTGGCCTTGCTCGCCGAGAAAGAACGCGCTAAGACGAGCCCCGCGCCAACGTCCCCACCCCAACCCGCCGCAGCCGCCAGCGCACCGCGCACAGACCCGCTCGGAGACTTGATCAGCCAGCAAACCAGCCGCCCAAGCCCGGCCTACAGTTCATCGTCATATACTACTAAAACCATAGCAAACAATACAGATTCTATAGCGGCAAAACCCGACTTTTCCTCTAAGAATTCGTCCCAAAGCAAGGCCACAGACCGCCTCATCATCATCGCGCTTGACCCAGGCCATGGCGGCGAAGACCCGGGCGCGATTGGCCCGGCAGGCACGAAAGAGAAAGATATCGTGCTCTCCGTCGCCAAAAAACTGCGCGAGCGCATCAACGCCACCACCCTCAAAGGAAGCCCGATGCGTGCCTTCCTCACGCGTGATGGTGATTTCTTCGTGCCACTGAATGTACGCGTACAAAAGGCGCAGCGTGTGCAGGCGGATTTGTTCATCAGCATCCATGCCGATGCTTACACCACGCCCACCGCGCGCGGTGCCAGCGTCTTCGCGCTCAGCGAAAGAGGCGCATCCAGCGCCTCCGCCCGCTACATGGCTCAGAAAGAAAACAGCGCAGATGCCGTGGGCGGCATCAGTGTGCAAACCAAAGACGCACAGTTGCAGCGCGCCCTGCTCGACATGAGCACCACCCAGCAGATCAACGACAGCCTAAAGCTCGGCTCCACTGTGCTCGGAGAAATCGGCAGCTTCGCCAAGCTGCACAAACCCCGCGTAGAGCAAGCCGGCTTCGCCGTGCTCAAAGCGCCTGATATCCCCAGCGTCTTGATCGAAACCGCCTTCATCAGCAACCCAGAAGAAGAGCAAAAACTGCGCGACGAAGACTACCAAGACCAACTCGCAGACGGCATCGTGCGCGGCCTGCTACGCTACTTTGCTAGAAATCCCCCGCTGGCACGGACGCGCACCAGATCGTGATCGCTCATTTTTTCCGTTTGCACTGAGCTAGGCCTGTCCTGAGCTTGTCGAAGGGTCGAAGGGCAGCAGCCAATCAAACTTGGCAACTATTTCACAATTCCCGTGCAACTATTGCCCACCTGAGCGCAAGGCAAAAATTCACACTTCAGGCATCTCATCAGAACAGGTGATCTGCCATGAACAAAACACACACTTCCACCCCCCACAGCAGCCTAGCGCATCAGCAAGGCTACATCGGCCAGCGCCCCGCGCTCGCGCTCTCCAGCGAATCTGGGCAACTTCTGGCCCATGCGCTCGATGAAATCGCCTGCGGCGTGATCATCGTCGACGGGCGTGGCCAGGTGCAGCATTGCAATTTGGCCGGCCAGATGATCTTGCAGCGCGGCCAGTTGTTCAAAGGCGAGAGTACGGTGCTTCAAACCGTCGAGACAGCGGATACCCCTGCTCTGGCAGAAGCCCTCGTGAAAGCCTTGCAAGGCAAACGCAGCATGTTGAATCTAGGAAAAATCGCGCAAAGCACGGTAGCGGTGGTGCCGCTAGATCGACCCGAGCGCTGGGCAAGCGCCCCAGGCCTTGCGCAGACAGTCGCCTCAATGCCTGCCAGCGAAGCCGCTCATGCGCCGCGCAGCTCCCGCATCGCCCTGATCTTCTCGCGCAGCGGGATGTGCGAAGCGCTGATGATGAGCTTTTTTGCCCGCGCCTACTCGCTCACCCGCTCCGAAGAGCAAATCTTGAGCCTGATCTGCATCGGCCACACCGCGCCTGAGATGGCCAAACAACTGCGCGTCGGCGAAGCCACCGTGCGCACGCATATCCGCAGCATCTGCCAAAAAACCAACAGTCATGGCATCCGAGAAGTCGTCAAGCGCCTAGCACTGCTGCCCCCGCTCATGGCCGCTGTGATGCCAGCAGCGTTTGCCTGAGCCCAAACTCCGTTCGGGCTGAACTTTTCCTCCGTTCGGGCTGAGCTAGGCCTATTCTGAGCTTGTGGAAGGGTCGAAGCTCAGCGCCGCAAGCTCTTTCTGCCCGCCATAATGCTGGCATGCCAGCCAAACAGCCCCAAGAACTGCCCCCCAGCATCGCCCGCCTGGCTCAGGCCGGCATAGAGCGCAACTACAAAAAGAAAAGCATCATCCTCAGCGAAGGAGACAGCGGAGACACGCTCCTCATCTTGCTAGAAGGCAGCGTGCGCGTCTTCGGCCAAGATGCCACTGGGAAAGAAGTCACCTACGGCAGCATAGATGCCCCCAGCTATTTCGGCGAAATGAGCCTAGACGGCGGCCCCCGCTCCGCCAGCATCGAAGCCACCACCCCCTGCCGCTGCATTGTGGTCACCCGCGAGCGCGTCAGAGCCGAGCTAGCAAACAGCCCCGAGCTTGCCACCGAGCTCCTCACAAAAATCATCGCCAGAGCAAGAGCTGCCACAGACACGGTACGCAGCATGGCTCTAAAAGACGCCTACGGCCGCCTGCGCGAAGTGCTAGAGCAACTCGCCAGCGAACCCGACGAACACGGCCACAGAACAATCAAACCCGGCACCACGCATGCCTCCCTTGCGCTTCAAATCGGCACGAGTCGGGAGATGGTTAGCAAGATATTGCGGGATTTGGAGGCTGGTGATTACCTAGCATCTGAAGGGCGTGTACTGAAGATGAAAAAAAGGCTACCAACGAATTGGTAGCCCTTCCTTGGCATGTGACGCTTATTTGACACTCACCCAGCGCCACTCAAGCCAGTTATCTGCACGATGTACAGCATCAACATTTGACCGCATCGCCCAAGGAATCACTTGACGATGCAATGGGATGTGATGCACTTGCTCGTTGTGTTCGCGCAGCACAGCTTTGATCAGCTGCTCGCGCTTAACAGGATCAGCTTCCTTGCTTGACGCTGCCCCAAGCTCATCAATCTTAGGATTTCTGACCCCCCCCCAATTCCAAGAGCCCATGCCTCCCTCGCCACGACCACGCAAGATAGGCGTGATAGTTGTCTCAGCATCTGTGATCGCACCGCCCCAACCAAGCAAGTACATTGAAACATCCTGCTTTTCTCCTTTGGGAAAATAGATTGCTCTTGGCATTGTGTTTACTTTCACCTTCACGCCGATTTGCGCCCACATGGCGGAAAGCGCAACGCAAATCTCTTCATCATTGATGTAACGATTATTCGGGCAATCGAGTTGCACTTCGAAACCCTGTGCATAGCCTGCTTCGCTCATCAAAGCCCTTGATTTGTTCAAATCGAATGGCAGTCGTTTTTCTAATTCCGCATCGTTAAAAACACCCAAAGCAGAAGGTGTTATGCCGCCAGTGGGAATTGCCATCCCTCGCATCAAGCGCGTCTTCATAGACTCTATATCTACAGCGTGGTACAACGCGCGCCTGACTCTGACATCTTTGAAAGGATTACGACCCTTGATGTTGCTGTAAAGGAGCTCATCGCGAAACTGATCCATCCCAATGAACACTGCCCTATTCTCCACACCATCAATTATCTTAACGGTACTGCTACGCAACCGTTGCACATCTTGAGGCGACGGATCGAGTACAAAATCTAGATCACCAGCCAAAAGGCCAGCAGTACGCGTAGCGTCACTTTTGACAGGCAAGAAAATTACTTCTTGAACGTTACCCTCATGCTTTCCCCACCAATTGCTGTTTTTTCGAAACACACTACGTGAATCAACTACGCGAGATACAAACTGGAAGGGGCCAGTTCCGTTCATATTAGAAGACGTGAATTTATCCTCTTTGCTTTTGAAATCCTGTGGTTTTATTGCTTGATGACGCTCAGCCCACACTTTGCTCATGACGAAAACTAAAGATGCATGCTCGAGAAAAATAGGATTCACTTGAGGCAGCATGAACTCTACAGTCAACGTGTCGATCCGCTTTGGCACGCCCATGGCAAGCGCGTAAGCTCGAACAGCAGAATTGTTGTCTTGAGCGCGAATAATCGAAAAAACAACATCATCGGCAGTAAAAGCACTTCCGTCATGAAACTTTACATTCGGGCGTAACTTCATTCTCCATAAAGTAGGCGTAACTTGATTCCAATCCGTAGCAAGACCTGATTCCAATTTGAGAAACTTGTCTCTTCTCAGTAGGGTTTCATAAACTTGTCCATTGACAGAATTTGTCAATAATTCGTTTTGAGAGTGAGGATCAAGCGTTTGTATATCTCCCTGTGATGCCCAGCGTAGCGTTTGGGCGCTGGAGACACAAATGAAAAATGAGAGGCTAAAAACTAAGTGTTTTCCTATGTGCATTTTGACCATCCAAAAAATTAATATTACCAAGGGCCGTCTATGCGCGGATCAATACCACTTGCAGTACCTGAACCGACCGTAGAGCCAATTGCGGTAACCGGAGAAGGTAACGTGCTTATTAAACTCTTACTACTCAATACATAAGCAGCTAAAGGAGTGGCAACACTTGTTCCAGCCATTCGCAAGGCCATGCCTCCCGCGTTACCCCAGCCCGATATCCCAGGCAGCATAAAGCTCTCGTCACCAGGCGCTCCGTAAGGCACGTTCACACCTGTCACAGGGCTGCCCACACGCGCTGGACCAAGTGAGCTGTATTTAGACCTGAGCTTCAAACCGCTCAGCTGATATGCGCCAACCACACCCACTAAACCTCGACCACAAGCTAATCCACTTATAGAATTTTCCCCTTGTGTAAAGGCCGTAGCAGTACGCCTCGACTGAGCGTCTGCACTTTCTCCCTGCACTGCAACAAAATGAGGCTGAGCGCCACGATAATGCCCGCCAATACCAGGGAACAATCGAGCCACGTAAAGATCTATTTTTCCATCAACTCCAGTTGGTGGATTTACTGTGATTGACCAATAGCCACTTGGCGCAGTAGCCAATCCGCCAAATTGTTGCTGTGTGGGGGCAAAACGAATAAGGTAACAAATTTGATTACGATGCTGCTTCAGGCGAAGTATCGAGCACGCTATGTTTCCGCCATAGTTTAGTGTTTGAATCTGATCGGTAGCAAGGATCGCACTGTCAGTTCCGTTTGGCGCGCGAATCAGGACCTGCGAATCAACTAGATTCTTAGGTAACCATACCTCAGCGAAAGACTCTCGCTCCAAATCTGGTGGCAATTTATACTTTAGAAAGTACGATACACCTATATTATTAACTTCCAAAGAAACACTAGTTTGCATGCGTTGAGCATTGCCTGCTGCGGCTAAGATTTGAAAATCGATGTTGCGATCCACCTTTGCGTAACGAACCAATGCTTCCATAGCGCACTCAACTAGCGAACCAGCATCGTGGCTTCCATCGTATATTTCTGAGGCCAGCGGCAAAATAATACTCTCGGTCGCCCCGTTGGTCGCACAATCTAAAGCAAACCGCATCGCCGCCAACCTGTGAGATGCCAAGCCATGCCTAGCACCACCATGCCGATATACGCTAGGCAGTTGCACAAAAACGCAATCTGGTTTCTCGGGCAGATTTGTTGCGGGTCGAGTGTGAATTGCATTCGTTTTACCAGCCCGAGCAGCGCTTTGAACGATAGACACACTTGACGCTGCGTCAAGAAATGAACCCAACACATGTGCACCATGAGAAAAACGTTGCTTCAGATGATGTTGACCTGTAGCCTCATAAATCTCATTTTGAGAGCTGCTACTTTTTACCGTTAAGTAGGCATTAATGGCTGTCGTGTCAGCGCATGCACCAAATCCCCAAGATTTTGGTGACTGAGAAGCCATCTGACCAAGCGATCCCGCTTGCACCCAAAACTGAGCTAATCGGCTTTTATTACTCTTCGTTCGCATTCCAGGATGCGCAAATGGACAGCCATCGTCAATTACTAAGTGTAGAACTTTGGCATCGGTAGGTGCGACGACATGCTTACCTTCACCAAAGTCTAGTGAAGGCATATCAGATACACGCCCAATGGAAGAAGGAATGGAAAGTTCAAAGCGCTGGATGATTCCCGCTGCATTCGCTGCTTGTAAGAGCTGTATCCCAGCACGCCTGACAGTCGCGGTGCAATAACTTGATCCAGAAGGCATTTGCCAATTGGGATGCAAAAATACTAATGCCCGATTAGCCTCTGCCCACGTTTCAAATCTAGGTCTGTCGCCATATTCGACCAAAGCTAAGCATATTTCGTGATCGATTCCATCGGAAATCATGAGAGCCGTATGTACATCGGTCACCCCATTTGGTATGGCATCAACAGTCCAAGTAGATTGAGGCATGATGAATCTCCCCATCAAGCCCAACGCCACTTCCACTCGTCGCGTGCCGTCTTCCAAATTGCTTGCGTCACGGGTGCTTGTATAGAAATTTGGTCGCTCACAGCGTTTAATACATATCGCTTATCAATATTTGTTTGCGCAATCGGATTAGGGATACCAGCAGAGTATTTAGCTTCAGTAAAGTCCCAGGTTCTTAGCGAGAACGGTTTGCCGCGACACACATTTACGAACATTTCGCCTAGCATTCGACCTAGCACCACTCCTGCTGCTAAGTCAACAGGGAAATGTACGCCAGCTACGATTCGGTTATAAGCGATTCGATAAGCCTTAGCTTCCAGCATAGCTGTAACACCCGTATTCAGGGAGGCATCTGCGCTGTCTGAGTCAGCCAATGCCGCCAAAATTGCAATCGCCATATATGGCTGAACCGCATGACCCATCGGCAAACTGCCATGACCTGGCGTGGTGATCATAGGTTGAATCGAATGGGAGTAATTGACCGGTCTAAAGCATGCGAAGTCATTTTTTAGCCTCATTTCCACGTAAACCGCGAACTGCAAAGCAATGCTCAGCAATTCAAGAGTATGTCTATTCATATCCAAGCGCATTTGCAGCACAGAAGCCCAATGGAAGATTTGCGTATCAATTTCAGTCAAAATTTCAGGTGTACGATCCGCCCGCAAATCTGCTGCTAGTAATACCGCAGCAAGTTCGGCCTCAAACAGTGTTTGCGTAGGACGGTGCATCGTAACAATTGCTTTGCTGTCCACTTTCACTAACTTCCCGATCACAGGTGCGGCAGCTGTAACTCTGACATCATCAAATGAAATTGCCGACATGAGCTCAGCAACCGACAGATAGGCGCGCGCCCAAGGCTCCCATTGAAACAAGCGCTCTTGCGAACCAATTGCAGATTCCTTAAGCTTAATATTTGATACCAGCGCCAAGGGATCAATCAAACCCTCGCGTGAAATATTGATAGCGTCTGTGTAAATGGGGCTCGCAAAGGTATCCATTAGAGAAAGTAAGCTTCCTCCAGCGCCCCCACCAGCGCCTCCTCCTGCTCCACCGCCAGCACCTCCTCCAGCGCCCGCTTGGCCTCCGCCAGCTCCGCCACCTGCTCCAAATGGTCTGTAGGTCATCATTTATCTCCGTTAAGTTAGTTTGGTAATCCAGCCGCCATCAATGCTTTTGCAAAACGCTGACTTGCGACTGGGACTTTTTCAAATCTTCGGCGATATCTCGCTAAAGTAAGTTCAGGCTCTACTGCTCGTAGTTGTTGCAGATATTGCTTAGCTAAAAGTAAATCACCTTTTTCTACATATGCAACAGTCAGCAATCTCAGCGTAGCGGGATAAATCCTATTCAGAGCATAAGATTTCAAGCCGTGCACTAAAGCTTCTTCAACGTTGTTGTCATACAAATACGCTGAAAATAGAAGGCAGTGGTAATAGTAAGACATGGGGTCGTAGGGAGACAACGAAATCGCAACTCTCCCTGCGTTTACAGCAGCAGTGGGTTCGTTCAAGAAGCTTTTTACAGTCGTGCTGTACAGATGAGCTACAGCACAATTGGGTTCGATAGCAATAGCTTGAGTCAAGAGTTCATCGGCTACACAAAAGTCGCCTATCAAATGACAATTGACGAACGCCAATGTTGCCATCGCAGTAGCATTTACTGGATCAAGTTCTAGTGCTCGCTCTGCAAAATTTATAGCTAATCCTGATTCTCTTTTCGAATCAGATGCTAAACCACGCGTCGAATTTAAGATTTGCCAGCTTGCTCGCCAAACCAAAGCAGCCGTTGAACGAGGATGACGTTCTATGAGGTGATCCAACATTGCTTTGCTGCGCATGAATCCATCCCGATTGGATTGATACATGAGGTTGATTGCTCCAAGAAGAAGCTGGTAGCTGGCTAAATTCGGAAACGGTGAACATAAAACCGCCTGAGACTCGGCTTTGAATAACGCAGCAAGTATTTCACCGACTATTTGCGTAGCAATTTGGTCATTTATTTGAAAAAAAACAGAGGCATCACCAGAAAATGTCCCTGCATGCAAGATTGTTTGTTTTGCAACGTCAATCAGTTCGAAATCGCCTTGGAATCCATTTGATCTAACCAGATATGTTCCGCTAATAATGTATTGTGCGTGAGTGCTTAAGCCATTCAGCACTGCATCCCAAGTATGTCGTTTAAAAGGAGTCGTTGAAAGCCGACTAAGTACTTTAATTGTTTTTGACTTGCTAAGGTGAGCAATGATATTTCCGCACAAAACCTCACCTAACACTTCATGAGGCGAGCCGTTGTCCAGGCATTTAAATGGAATAACTGCTAAGCACGGTAAATTAAGTGTTTCCTTAGTTGTGGTCAGTAGTGAACTCTGCTGTTCTGATGCAACGCTAACCCGATACACCCTCTGCGGCTCGCTCAAATGCTTCAAATAGCACTCGCCCATATCTTCAATATCGCCGTCCAAGCTATCCGTTAGGTGGTCTCGCACTTCGGGGGTAACGATGATGTCGCCGGGGCCGGCTAATGTAGAGATTCTGGCAGCGAGATTCACGCCGTGGCCATACAAGTCATGCGCATCTCGGCGCACTTGGGCTTGGTGGATACCGATACGCAGGTGCAGTTGGCGCTCCGCATCGAAGCCTGCGTTGCCCTCCGCGCTGAGTTTTTGCATGGCGTTGGCGGCGGCCACGGCTTGGGGAGCGCTCTCAAATTCGAGCATCAGGCCATCACCCGTGCTTTTAACGACGCTGCCGGCATGCTCGGGCGCGATGCGGCTGCGCACAGTGGCTGCAAATTGGCTCCAGCGGGTAATGGCGTTGTCTTCATCATGCTCCATCCAGCGCACCGATTCGACCACGTCACACACGAGCACCACGCGCAGTTGGCGGGGGGATAGTGCTTCGATGTCCAAGCCTGCATCGCTGCTGGCTGGCATCGTGAGTGGGTTGGTGGTATCGCTGTTTTGATGGGTCATGTTACGGATGGCTAAGCGCCGCGTCATCCGCAATTGTGGGGAGAAAATCCTTACACGCCTAGCATTTTGTGGCGGCTTGATACGCGTTGTTGCTTTTTAATCAATAAGCTCTCAAGTCTCATCAGAACTGATGAGGCGCTGCCAGAGAAATCGATGCCCGGGACGCTTGTTTTTCAAGCTAGCGCCTGCAAACCCTTGGTATCTACTAGGCTCAAGAGCTTGCATGCCATGCCGTTGGGATGCTTGATGCCGCGCTCCCATTGCTGAATCGTGGACGGGCTAGTGTTCAGATAAGCGGCAAACACAGCCTGGCTGGCTTTGAAGCGTAGGCGAATGCCCTTGATTTGAACGGCGTTGTAGTCTTGTACGGGCGGCAAACAAAGCGCATCAAATTCGCGCATGGTGGTCAAATCCATCACACCGGCTTTGTGCAGGCCGGTGGCAGTTGAGTGCAATACGTCAATCAGTTTGTCATGCTTCATCATTATTCGTAGCGCAACGCCTGAATCGGCAGCAGCTTAGAAGCGCGTCTGGCTGGATAAAAGCCGAAGAATACGCCGACGAAGGCTGAAAAGCCCACTGCGAGGAAGATGGAGGCGGCTGTCATGCTCACCTGCCAGCCTGCAAATTGGCCAACTGCCCATGTAGCCAGTGCGCCAATGGCCACACCAATCGCGCCGCCAATGATGGAGAGCGTGACGGCTTCGATCAGGAATTGGGCGAGGATATCTTTGCCTCTTGCTCCCACAGCCATGCGCAGGCCGATCTCGCGGGTGCGCTCGGTGACGCTGACCAGCATGATGTTCATGATGCCGATGCCGCCGATGATCAAGCTGATGCCTGCTACTGCCGCCAAGAGCAGCGTCATGATGCGGCTGGAGGCCTCTTGGGCTTGTAGCATTTCGGTGAGGTTGCGCACGCTGAATGGATCATCCGCGCCCGGCTGCACCTTGAAGCGCTGGCGCAGCAGCTCTTTGATGTTGTCTTCCGCCACTTTCATGCTCTGGCCTTCTTTGACCTTCACACTGATCGAGCCAATGCGCTTAATTTTGCCAGGGCTGCCGCCTTGGATGCGGTTACGATAGGTGGAAATCGGCACGACGACGATATCGTCTTGATCTTGCCCGAGCGAATTCTGCCCTTTGCTGGCCAACACGCCAATTACTGTAACCGGCACTTTCTTCACGCGGATGATCTGGTCTACTGGATCGGCATCGCCAAAAAGCTGCATCGCCACGGTCTGGCCAATGATGGCGACCTTGGCTGAGCCTTGCATCTCCGCCGCCTCAAACAAACGGCCACTGTTTAACGCCCAATCGCGTGCTTCCATGTAGTCATTCGTCGTGCCGAAAATCGAGGTGCTCCAGTTGCTGTTGCCCAGCACCACTTGCGCCCCCGTGCGCATGGAAGGCGCGGCAACCTGCACTTCGGGCACATCTTTGGCAATGGCCAGCGCATCGTCTTCGCTCAAAGCTTGCCCCGTTTGAGCACCAAGGCGCACTCCGCCTGCCGTCAGCCCGCCGGGGATCACCAGCATCACATTGGCGCCGAGACCTTTGAGCTGCTCTTGCACGCGGTTGGTCGCGCCCTGCCCCACAGCAATCATCGTGATCACCGCAGCCACACCAATGATGATGCCCAGCATGGTGAGCATGCTGCGCAGCTTGTTGGAGGCTAAGGCTCTGAGAGCGGAGCGCAGGGCGGCTAGGGTGTTCATGGCTTTTAGTTTAGCGGTTTGACCTAGCTTTGCAATGCGTGAGGTTGAACTTTAAGAATCTTTGCAAAGCATCCTCGGACTGCTCCTTTATAGTACGAGCCTGCGATGAACACCAACACCCAAGAATCCCACTCGGTCTTACCTCCAGATGCGGCTTTGCGCATGACGCTGCATAACGAGGTGCATGCCCGGCCTGCTGCGCGCATTCGCATGCCCGCATTGGTAGCCTGTGTGGCCGTGCTGAATGCGGGCATCACCCGCGAACAAGAGTGCGAGCACCTGCGCAAGTTGACGGGCCAAGAAGATTTGCCGCTTGAGGCATTGAACAACAATTTTTTGCGGCTGCGCCTGAGCGCTTGCACGCTGAAGTGGGAGCGCCACACCGAATTCACGCGCTATTCGATCGTTCAGAGCTTGCCTCAAGAGGCCGATCCATCCCGCCTGGCCGCAGTGAGCGCTATGGCCTTGCCCCAACAATTGGCTGTATCGGGCGATTGGCTGCGCAGCATTCCTGGCCAAACCATCGCGGCCATCCTTTTGGCGATGGTCGAATCCGATGAAATCAAACCATCGCCACTGTTGGCGCAAGCTCAGGCCTGGTTTGGCGGAGAGACGGTGTTGGTGTCACAGATTGGCCTCGCAAAATCTTGGGTGGTGACGCAACTGCGGGTGTGCGCTGATGGCTTTGAACACATGCTGGTGATGTCGCCGCCAGGCACGAGCGAATCGCGCACAGGCCGAATCAGCACGCGTTTGATCGAGATGGAAATTTATCGCCTGATGGCGCTGCAAGGCTTGCCTGTGGCGAAGGCTTTGGGTGGGTTTTTGAGCGAATGCGAAACAGCTTTGGTCGAGATCACCACCCAACTAGACAGCAAGGGCGCCTCAGATGAGCGTTTGCTAGACACCTTGGTCTCTCTCGCGGCCAAGGTGGAGCAAGCTACAGCCACTCATGGCTACAGATTCTCAGCCACGCAGGCTTACGCGGCTTTGGTCAACCAGCGTATTACCGAGCTGCGTGAGCAGCCCACCGAGGGCGTTGAACTCGTTGGCCATTATTTGCAGCATCGCTTATCGCCAGCCATTGCCACAGTGGCCGCAACTGAGCGCAGATTACAAGCGCTTTCCGAGCGTATCTTCCGCGCCAGCGCTTTGCTGCGGACCCGGGTTGACATTGCCACCGAGCAACAAAGCCGCCAACTGCTCCAGCGGCTTACCCGTGGGCAAGAGCTACAGTTGCGTCTGCAGGCTACAGTGGAAGGCCTGTCGATTGCAGCCATTTCTTACTATGTGGTGAGCCTGCTGTTGTATGCGGGAAAGGCTGCGAAAAGCATTGGCTTGCCCATCAATCCCGAACTGGCCGCTGGCGCATCCATCCCGCTGGTCGTTTGGCTGGTCTGGCGCGGCACGCAGCATATTCGCAACTCGATCCAACAGCCTTCGTAAATGCCTTCTGATGGCGATTCAGCGGCGCAGGTTTTAGCGCGGTTGTAATACCAATTCAGATGCAAAGGCTGCTGGAGACATTTGCAAAGGCCGATATTGCACCGCCGCCCAGCCCTCGCTCATATCGCGGTAGCGCCTGCTCCAAACCAAACCGCTTTGGCCGGTTTGGTACATGAAACCGCTTTTTTCCATGCTAGAGAGATCGAAGACGTGGCGCAGGCTGGCGGCGTGGCGGTTGTTGTAGGGTTTGGCTTCATTGAGCCAATATTGGCCAACGTTGACTGTCCACGGGTCGCCGCCGGTGGGGATGGTGACATCGAAATATTTCGCCAGCGGAGCGACGTTGCCGAACGGGCGATGGATGGAGCGAGCGATATGCGCAGCGCCCCAGTTCCAGACTTTCACATCTGCACCCTGCACTGCGCTGATTTTGTCGAGCGCCCTGCCGAGCGCGGCTGAAGACACTTCTGCGCAGCTTTGCGGAGCGCACCAATAAGCGCCTACTGCTGGATCAGCGCCAAGCATCACTTGATCAACCACGCCTCTGAAATGGCGTTTGCCATACAGGCGCTTGAACGTGGCTTCGCCCAGCTTCGGCGTGACGATGCCGCGAGCCACCTCGTCTGCCCAAGCGGCAAAGATGAGCGGCGCGGCGCTGCTGGCGACCATGTTGCCGTCAAAGCCTTTGAGCTGCTCAATCGCAGCGGCGGCTAAAGGATGGTTAGACGTGGTTTTCTGCAAAGCGGGCAGCAAACGCTTCGTGGGCGTAGACACGGTATCAGCATGCAGACGCTGCATGCTGGCCAGATCGTGCTTCTGGCTCGCAGCGAGCAAAGATTCGATGCGATCAAAGCGCTCGGGTGTGGCCCAATCTTGCCCCATGAAATGTGGGTAATCTGGCGCGTGGATGCGCTGATTGGCCGTCGACACCCAGCCTTTTTTGCCATCGTCAGACGGGTTTTGCGCATACGGCACGTAGCCCGCCCAATCGTATTTCGCCTCCCAACCGGGCGCGGGTGCGATGCCGCGAATATCGTTCTCAGGTTTGCGTTGCGGAAATTTACCGATGGCTTTGAAGGCGACTGCGCCCGAAGTGTCTGCGGCCACCACGTTTTGCATGGGTGAGTGATAGTCGGCATACGCTGCCAGCAGCTCAGCTACGCTTTTGGCTTTTTGCGCATTCCAGCCGGCGACGGTGGTGCGGTTGTCGGTATCAAGCGCGCTCCAGCGCAGGGAGACGGCGAATTTTTGTTTGTCGATGGTCTCAGCATATTGCGTTTGCGCATCGCTCACCACCGGGCCATGGCGCGTGGTACGGTATGCGTAGCTCACGGCGGGCAAGCCTTTGACGGGAATGCTGTCGGTGCGCGTCTCGAAATCTTTCCAGCCTTCCGGCGTTTGGTATTGCTTGGGATTGGCGGGGTTGATCCGCTCAATGTACAAATCCTGTACATCGGGGCCGGTGTTGGTGAAGCCCCAAGCCACTTGAGCTGTGCGCCCGAGCACGATGAAAGGCAAGCCGGGTAAGCTTGCGCCCATCACATCCATGCCCGAGGCTTTGGATTGCAGGCGAGTGAAATACCAGATCGCGGGAGCGCCTAAGCCCAGATGCGGATCGTTGGCCAAAAGCGGTTTGCCGCTGGCGCTGTGGCTGCCGGCCACGACCCAGTTGTTGCTTCCCTTGCCTTCCACATTGCCCGCATCTTGCGCCATGGCCACGAGATCTGCTGGGGCGGGAATGAATGGTTCAATCAGCTTATTTTTAAAGTCAAATAAGGCATTTCCCGTTATATCTATTGCGCGGAGTGCTCCTGTTTTAGTAGCGTTGGCGGGGTTGCTTGCAAACAATCCTAGCTCACGGTAAAGGTTTGAGAAATCAATTTTAGAGGCAGGCTGTTCGCCCGAATAGGCGGGAAAGAGCTGCCACAGCTGCGCGGTGGGCACATGTTTGCTTGACGCCAGCCGCGCAAACTCCACACCCCAGTTGCCGCCTAAATCCAGCGCCATCATCAAACCCCAGCCCATGCTGTCGGCAGGCTGCCAAAGCACCGGCTTGATGCCCAGAATATGAAACTCTGGCGGCAGCGCTTGGCCTGAAGTTTGAATGAAACTGTTGATGCCCTGCGTGTAAGCCGAGATAACGGCTTTGGCATCCGCAGGCAGTAAGTCATATTGCTTTTGTGCCGCACGGATGATGCCTAGGCTGCGCATGAGCTGATCCGTCTCCAGAGTGGCAGAGCCAAAAACTTCGCTCAGCAGCCCATGCATCACACGCCGATTCGTCTCCAGTTGCCAGAGCCGCTCTTGCGCATGGGTGTAGCCCAAAGCGAAGGCAGCATCTGTATCGGTTTGCGCAAAAATATGCGTCACATCAGAGGCATCGCGTTTGATCTGCACCGCTTGCTGCAAGCCCGTCGCCTGCAAACTGCCCGAGAGCTGAGGCAGGCTGCGCCAAATGTAAATGGCCAACACCAAGGCGACGATGCCCAGCAAAAGCAGCAATCCGCCGCCGATTCGTTTGATCCATCGCATGGTGTGTCTCCTGTATTTATTTAGCCATTATGGCGAATGTAGTCTCAGTGTTTTCCCGTGTAAAAGGACGGTTTGAATCACTTAAAAAACACGGAAAATGCGAATGGAAACGAAATAGCTGATGTGCAAAGCGTTTTCCATACAACACAGGCAGGCTGAGATGATTTTGCGCTGGATTCAACCCGATGCGCGTGGCAGGAAAATAGCTTCTGCCGCGCCGCAAAGCCCATTGCCGGCCACACGTGTCGCTACCGCCCCTTATGCCGTCACACATGCCGCCCAGACGCGCCAGCGCTCTGGTCAGATGCCTGATACCGCACTAGACGATATGGGTGAATCTGAATTCAACGCCATTTTGGAGGAGGTGTGCGACACGGTGATGCCGCGCAAGATCCTGAAGAAAACCTCTCCCCACAAGCATCTCGCCCCCACGCCAAGTCACGCCTTGGCAGGCCAAGACATTCCTTGGAGCACGCTCTTTCTCAAGCTCGGCGAAGAAACCTCCGCCACCCTCACGCAGGCGTTGGCTCAGCTGCAAGAGATCGCCCTGCTCCATCCCAACGTCGCCCCCGCCATTGCGAATGTGACGGATCAGCTCGATCATGCTCGCCGCGCCGCGCTGATCGCTCACCAATTCACGCAGCTGCGCAGCTCGCGCGAATCCCAAGTCAGCGAACAGCTCTCGCTGCGCCAAGTCATCTCTGATGCAATCACCTTGCGCGCCCGCTGGTTGCATCGCCGCAAAGTGAAAGCGCGGCTGGGTTTACTGGATGCACAAATTCATGCTTATCCCACGGCTCTCAATTCGCTTGTCAACGAGCTCATTGGTTGGGCCGGCAGCATGGCGCAAGACATCGGCTTTGCTGTGCGCGAGCCTTCTGTGGATCAACCCACCGCTCAGCTTTTGGTCATTGCGCGCCTGAGCACAGCAAGCATTGAGCCGGGGCAATGGCAAAACGTAGGCTGGTATCTTTGGCATCAATTGGCTGCCAGCATGGGTGCGCGTGCGGAGCTGCAAGTGACGCAGGAGGCTTTGTCCGTCACCGTCGATTTTGCTGCGCCTCCCGCGCCCACCAGCATGCAGCCCAATGCGAGCATGCCAGACAGCAACTTGGATACCGACATCGGCACCATCATCGCGGGCTGCCGCGTTCTGCTGCTGCTAGGCAACAGCAGCGTTCATGAGCAAGCGCATCGCGCCGTCAGCCGCATGGGCCTGCGCGTGAGCGCTTGTGCCAGCGTGGTTCAAGCGCAAGTGTTACTCGGTCTGGATGCTGATGCCTCGCCACATCCGCTACCACATGCCATCGTGTACGACAGTAGCGTGGTCATGGAAGAGATGATCGCCCTACGGCAACAATTGCAAGAACGCTATCCAGAGCGGAAAATGGCCTTTGTGGAGCTCAACGAGCATGTGGGAAGCGATTTCCATGTTTCGCAGATGGGCGATGCCTCCACAGCGCATGTCTCTCTGGCTGCGATTTCCAAATCTTTAGCGCCAGCCTTGGTGTTTGAGCTGTGCAAAGTCATCTAAATCAATATGTAGATTGGCTGGCCTTTTTAATCCAAATTGTTAATAAAGATTTATAAGCCCATGATTCAATTGTTGTTTTCTAACGAATTGCATGATTCCGTGAAGGAATTCCTTGCCTTGTCACTTTTCTTGCATTAAGGTGTTGCATAGTCAAGAAAAAACAGGGTGGAAGATTAAACGGTTGTACTTTTATCAAGGTTTTTTTCGATGAGTTGGCTTAAATCTGCATCAGCCTCCTTTTGGGGGGCAGTGGGCATGACCCCCGCACCCTCAGAGGCTGTGCTTGAAGAGCGCACGGAAGAAATCCGCGTGACAATGCTCAGCACCCTTGGTGAAAAAGGTGCTTTGGCTTACCCTGCCCTGCGCCGCAGACTCATGTTTGCGGTGGACCTAGAGGCGATTTGGTATTTGCGCAGCGAGTGGATGGGCGCTTTATCTACTTTGCATGGCGAGCGCGTGGCGGCTGCCCATTTGCGCAGTATCAATCTTCAGTTTGAAGGCTTGCTCACCAAGGGCATGAACTCGCGGCCCAGCCCCTTGTCAAACAATTGATCCTTTTCAGAGCCAGACGGTAAAGTCTTGCGCATCCACCCGTGTCGTGGCAAACGTGTTGACCAAAGCCGCTTCATCCGCATAGCCTAGGCTCATGCCACAGACCAACATTTCATGATCTTGCGCCCCAACATGCGGCAAGATGATCTTGGAAAACCCATTCCAAGCCGCTTGCGGGCAGGTATGCAGGCCTTGTGCACGCGCGGCCACCATCAAGCTCTGTAAAAACATCCCGTAATCAAGCAGGCTGCCACGACCCATCACTTTGTCGATGGTGAACATCAAGCCCACGGGCGCATCAAAGAAACGGAAATTGCGCTGCTGCTGAGTATGCATGGCGGCTTTATCGCCTTTGGCAATGCCAAGCACGCCATACAGGCCAAAGCCACATTCACGGCGGCGGTCAATATAGGGCGACACCCATTTTTCGGGGTAATAGTCGTAAGCCTCGGCATGCTCTTTGGCAAGCTCCGGGTTGGCGGCAATCGCATCATGGGCGGCGCAGACTTTCTGCACCAACGCATCTTTTGTAGCGCCTTGCAATACGTACACCTTCCAAGGCTGTGTGTTCGTGCCGCTGGGCGCACGGGCGGCGATTTGCAGGATGTGTTCGATCTTTTCGCGCTCGATTTCCCGAGGCAGAAAGGCGCGATTGGAATAACGGCTGAGAATGGCCTGATCCACGCTCTCTGGGCTGGCGATGCGCGTGGCGACTTGGGGGCTTGTGAGTTGCTCGGTGATTTTCATGGGCTAAGGGTGGGATCGGTTTAAAGAGTTTTGAACATTTCAATGTGAGCGATGCCGACTTCTGAGAACGGCTCGCCGCGCTGCACGAAGCCTGATTTTGCATAAAACGCTGCTGCGCTTTGCTGGGCATGGAGAATGATCTCGTTATCGCCACGCGCTTTGGCTTTAGCGCA
Source organism: Variovorax sp. (assembly GCA_031375105.1). Classification (GTDB taxonomy): domain Bacteria; phylum Pseudomonadota; class Gammaproteobacteria; order Burkholderiales; family Burkholderiaceae_C; genus JANMDU01. The sequence continues at coordinate 57,854 of JANMHJ010000076.1, read as the reverse complement.
AAGCGCATCCAGCACTTGCCGCCCCAAATGGCTGCCGCGCAGCACGCGCTTGGCGGCCATGCGGCCAATTTTGCCCACGCCGGGGCTTGAGACTAACAAACGCCCTGTGGCCAGCGGCATCTGCATTCGGTTGTACACCACGGCGTGAATCGCGGTGTGGTCTGCGGCATCCCATTCGTCTTCGCGCGAGATGCCCTGCTCTTCCACGAAGACCTCTGTGCGCACAAGGGCGGCATCGCGCCCCAGCGTCTGCCAATCGCCCACCTGAATGCTGGTCATCGCCTCGCCAGCTTCAAAGCCAGTGAGCATGTCGCGCAGGCTATCAGGCACACGGCGCGAGGTTTGCGTAGCCGGATCGGCATACACATAAAGCAGCTCGCCGCTCACCAAAAGCTTCTCGCCTGCAAAAATACCGCCTTGCATCAGCATCGAAGAATTGCCGATTTTTGCGCAGCGCATGCCCACATCCAGCGTGTCGTCATAGCGTGCAGAAGCGTTGTATTCGAGCGTGGCTTTCTTCACGTAGAGATCACCGCCGAGCTGGTGCATGGTTTCTTCATAGGGCAGCGCGAGCGCTCGCCAATAGTCAGCCACAGCAGTGTCAAAATACATCAGGTAATGGCCGTTGAAGACGATTTTCTGCATGTCCACCTCAGCCCAGCGCACGCGCAGGCGGTGGAAAAAACGGAAATCTTGACGGTTCATGTTCACAAGCTCACTTCAAATTTTCAAAAGCAGTTTTCAAAGCCAGCGCAGCGTCTTTGTGAAACTGCCGCGCCTCGGGAAGGATGCGCCCCATTTTGATGAATTCATGGGTCACGCCTCGGTAAATTTCTAGATTCACCGTCACGCCGGAGACACGCAGCTTGTCTGCATACGCCATACCCTCGTCAAACAACGGGTCACATTCTGCTAATGCAAGGAACAGCGGTGCTACAGCGCTATGATCAGGCGAATTCAAGGGTGAAATACGCCAATCGCCGTTATATTCTCTACGTATACTGCTATCAAAAAAGTAGCGTATGTGCGCTGCCTCTAGCACATAGCCTTGCGCGTATTGTTGGCGTGAATCGCTGTTTTGAGCGCCCGCTGTGTCTGGATAAATGAGCAATTGCAAGGCCAAAGGCAAAGCAGCATCTCGCGCCAGCAGAGCGCAAACAGCGGCGAGCTTGCCGCCTGCGCTGTCGCCGCCCACGGCGATCCGCACGCCATCCAAGCCCAGCCCAGCAGCCTGCCCGCGAAGCCAAGCCAAGGCATCCCAAGCATCGTTTTGAGCAATAGGAAACGGATGCTCGGGGGCTAATCTGTAGTCCACCGAAAGCACCGCCGCGCCTGAGAGCCGAGAGAGTTCACGGCACAAAATATCGTGCGTTTGAATGCTACCAATCACAAAGCCACCGCCATGAAAAAACAGCAGCACAGGTAATTTTTCGAAAGAAGGCGCATACAAGCGCACGGGAATGTTTGCACCATCTCGGCTCGTCAAAGCCAAATCTTCTACCCGCGCCAACTCCGCTTTCGGCACTTCGAGCACTTGCGCCCCAAGCGCATAAGCCTCACGCGCCTGCACCGGCGTGAGCTGGTGCAAAGGCGTTTGCTTCGCCCGCGCCATGCGCTCAAGCACGCCTTGCATGGCGCTCGTGAGCGGGGCGGGATGGGGAATCTGTCGCGCTGTCACAAACAGTTGAGCGCTTATCTAAAATTCACCTTCACCGGTTTCGCACCCGGCAAACCTGCGTAACTCACTGTCACTGTCATCCCCGCTTTGGTGGGCACGAGCGGGGAGAAAGACCCCAGGCTGATGAGCTGCCCAACCTTCATACTCTGCCCATCTTTGGCCAAAGCCTGCGCGAGCCACACCACAGCATTCAAAGGATGCTCCAAAATATCCGAGCCCTTGCCGCCGCCCAGTGCCGCGCCTGCGCCGTCCACCATCGTCACCTGCATATCGCGCAGTGCGTCCAGCATTTGATAGCGCTCCGCTCGAATGGTAGGCACGGCAATCGTCTGCCCCAACACACCCAGCCGAGCCCCCACATTGATCGCGCTGATGGCCGCGCCATTGAGCCGAGGCGGCGCTTGCACCACGAGGTCTGGCAGTTCAATGAAGGGAATGATCTGATCAATCGCGTTCAACACATCCATCGGCGTTTTCGCAGAATTGATCGCTTCGCTGCTCACGCGCACCAACATGTCGGCCTCAAACAAAGCGCGAGCGCCAAAGGCTGCGTCCACCGTAGCGCCATCTTTCAAAAGCATGTTTTCGTAGAGCTTGCCCCAAACGGGCTTATCAGCGCCGAAGCGTTTTTGCACGGCGGGGTTTGTGAGGCCCGCTTTGTAGCCCACGAGCTTTGCCCCACTCTTTTCCAGGAGCGCGGTGAGCTTGTTGCGGCTACAGTCGCCATCGGCTTCCGTCAATCCTTCAGGGTTAGCGGCAGGTGTTTTGGCGGTGTAGCTCGCCAAAAGCGCGCTCACTTCCGCATCGCTCATGCAAGCGGCCTGCGCAGAAAAAGGCAGCGTCGCCAAAATGGCAATGGAAATGGCGGTGAAAGATGGCTTTAAGCGCATAGCAAGCTCCTAGGTGTAAAGTGCTTTCATCGTAACCAAATTTCTCGCTCAATCCATCATGGCTTATATCTACTACATCACTCACATCCAGTTTGACCACGGCGCGATTTCCACGCTCAAAGCCGAATGCGAGCGCGTCGGCATCCAGCGCCCCCTGATCGTCACCGACAAAGGCGTGCGCGCCGCAGGCATTGTGGACAAGGCCATCGCTGCACTGGGCGCACAACCCGCCGCGATTTTCGACGATGTGCCCAGCAACCCCACCGAAGCTGCCGTGCAAGCCGGTTTGCTCGCCTACCGTGCAGGAAAGTGTGATGGCTTGATTGCAGTAGGCGGTGGCTCGGCGATTGATTGCGCCAAAGGCATCGCCATCCTCACGCCGCAAGGCGGCGTGCTCAAAACCTATGCCACCATTGAAGGCGGCTCGCCGCGCATCTCGCCCGAGATCGCCCCCATCATCGCCGTGCCCACCACCAGCGGCACCGGCTCAGAAGTCGCACGCGGCGCGATTCTGATCGTCGAAGACGGCCGCAAACTCGGTTTCCACAGCTGGCATCTCGTGCCCAAAGCCGCCATTTGCGACCCGCAGCTCACCCTCGGCCTGCCCGCCGGCCTCACGGCCGCCACCGGCATGGACGCGATTGCCCATTGCATCGAAACCTTCCTAGCCCCCAGCTTCAACCCGCCCGCCGACGGCATCGCTCTAGACGGCCTGCGCCGAGGCTGGGCCCACATCGAGCGAGCCACCAAAAACGGCCAAGATCAAGAAGCCCGCTTCCAGCTCATGAGCGCCAGCATGCAAGGCGCGATGGCCTTCCAAAAAGGCCTAGGCTGCGTCCACAGCCTTTCCCACAGCCTAGGCGGCGTGAACCCCCGCCTACACCACGGCACTTTGAACGCCATGTTCCTGCCCGCCGTCGTGCGCTACAACGCCTCTGCATCCAGCGTTCAAACCGAAGACCGCATGAACCGCATGGCCCAAGCCATGAACCTCAGTTCCGGCTCAGACGTGATCCCCGCCCTGCAAGACATGGTGCACCGCCTCGGGCTTCCTAAAGGCTTGGCAGACATGAGCGTCAGCCACGATCAATTTGAGAAAATCATCGACGGCGCGATGGTTGACCATTGCCACAAAACCAATCCTCGGATCGCCACGCGGGAGGAGTATGTGGGGATGTTGGAAGAGTCGATGAGGCTGTGACCGCTTCGATCAGGAGAACTGCCATGACGATTGAATTGTCCAAAGAAGTCCGCAATGAAGCCGTGGCTTCGATTGAGCGGTACTTTAAGGAAAACATGGAAGAGAAAATCGGCAACATCGCTGCCAGCGGTTTGCTAGGTTTCTTCCTCGATGAAATTGGCCCAGTGATCTACAACAAGGCCGTGACGGATGTGCAGGAGCGTTTACAGGCGCGCATCTCTGAAATTGATTTTGAAGTCCATGAAGATGAGTTTCAGTACTGGCGCAAATATGATCGTCAGGCTACAAGTCGAAAATAAGCTTTTGAGCGCGAATTCTCAAGCCTTTTGAGGCTAGACCCGTTATAGAACCTGCGCAGAGTGCTATCGATTTAATAGTAATTCAACGCATCCGCTGGCAAACTAAGGCGCTCTCAGCATCGTTAGGCAGTATTTCCAATTCGTCTTTCGCTTGCGCCACTTCCATCTCTCTCGGCAGTTTCACACCATTCTTAACTGCCAAAATCTCAGCCATGATGCTGACGGCGATTTCGCTGGGCATTTTGCTGCCGATGTAAATACCGATCGGGCCGCGTAGGCGCTTTAAGCTCTCATCCGTTTGCTCAAAATGCTCTTTCATGCGGGCGTGGCGCAGGGCATTGTTGCGGCGGCTGCCGATGGCGCCGATGTAGAAAGCGGGGGTCTGCAAGGCTTCGAGCAGAGCCAGATCGTCCAATTTTGGATCGTGTGTGAGCGCAACGACGCAACTGCGACTGTCTGCACGAAAGGCTTTCACCACGTCATCGGGCATGTCGGTGATGAGCTTGGCGGCGGGCACGCTCCATGCACCGCGATATTCTTCACGCGGATCGCAGACCGTCACCGCAAAGCCGTTGAACAGTGCCATCGTGGCCAAATACTCGGTGAGCTGGCCTGCGCCGATCAAGAGCATGCGGTATTCGGGGCCGAAGGTGTTGGCCAACTGCGTGTCGCTCACGCTCAGCTCTTGCGGTGCGGCGCTCTCGCCTTGTGTGACTTGCCCGCTAGCCAGATTCACGCTGCGCAGCATCAAGCGCCCTGCTTCGAGTGCTTTGACCAATTCTGCAAGCTGGGCTGCATCAGGGTCAAACTCCAACAGCAGCTCCAGCGTGCCGCCGCAGGGCAAGCCGAATTGATGCGCTTCATCGGCGCTGATACCGTATTTGATGAACTGTGGCGCGCCAGAGGGAATCGCACGATCCACATCTTTTCCCGCATACGCTTTGGTAAACCGATCAATCAAATCATCTTCAATGCAGCCGCCGGACACCGAGCCCACCACTGCTCCCGTCTCACACAGCGCCATGATCGAGCCCACTGGCCGTGGCGACGAACCCCAAGTGCGCACCACGGTAGCGAGCAAGGCGCGCTTGCCTTGCATGCGCCAATCACGCAGCGTGCGCAAGACGGTGACATCTAAATTTTCCATGCTTGCAGTCTAGACGAATTGCCAAATCAAAGCTGCCAACACTGCCGCGCCCAGAATCCATACCCAAACCGGAATTTTGAAGCTATTTTGGCCTGTAGGCGGCATAGAATCTGCGCGAGATGCTTCTGATTTGATAGCGCCTTCAGGCGCAGGATGGCGCTCCAGCAACACGGCTTCAAAGCGCTTGAAGAAATCTTCCGCCATGGATTTGGCCACGCCATCAATCAACCGCTGTCCGACCTGCGCGATCTTGCCGCCCACTGTGGCATGCGCGGAATAGGCCAGCTCTGTGCCTGTGTCAACCGGCTTCAAATCCACTTTGGCACTGCCATTGCCAAAGCCAGCCACACCGCCCTGCCCTTCAAATTGAATGGTGTAGCTTTGCGGAATCACGATGTCTTGCAGCGCGATTTTGCCTTTGAACTTGGCCGAGACAGGGCCGATTTTGACTGCCATGCCAATGGCGTATTGGTTCTCCCCTGTCAACTCAATCGAATCGCAACCGGGGATGCAGCTTTTGAGCACCTCTGGGTCGTTCAACGCCGCCCAAGCTTGGCTTTGTGTGGCCGCGAGCACGCGGCTTCCTTGCATGTCCATATCAATCCTCCAAAATCCTTCGTGAATTCATCGCTTCATCACCTGCGCGATGCTGCTGGCCAAATCTTCCAGCTTGGCCAGATTGTGAACGGCCAGCATGCTGTCTGCACGCTCATGCAAAGCCGCCGCGCCACGCGCCAGCGGCGCATAGCCATCAAAGCGCAGAAGTGGGTTGAGCCAGAGCAGGCTGCGGCTGTGCCGCTTGAGCCAAGCCAACTCTTGTTTCAACACTTCAGGCTCGCCAGTATCCAGCCCATCGCTGATCAGCAGCACCACCGTGCGCCGCCCGAGCAAGCGGCGGGCATGGCGCGATCGCAGGCTCACCAGCGCTTCGCCTAAGCGCGTGCCGCCGCCAAAATCAGCAATCGCGGCATTGGCCGCTTGCAGCATCTCGTCTGGATCGCCGATGCGAAAGCAGGCGCTCAGATCGGTCAAATTCGTGCCAAAAGCGAACACATCGCGCCGAATGCGTTGGCCTGCATGCTCGCGCGTGGCGGCATGCAAGAACGTGAGCAGCATGCGGGCATAGCGCTCCATCGAGCCAGAAATATCCACCAAAATCAGCAGCGGCAGCGGCTGTTTGCGCCTTGCCAAGCGTGGCAAGCGCATCAACTCGCCGCCCGAACGCGCCGCCTCGCCCACGGCTTGGCGCCAATGCAAGCGCGTGCCCTGCGCATCGCGCTGCAATCTGCGCCCCAAGATGCAGGGCATGGGCAGCGCCACATCTCGCGCCAAGCGCTCCACCAAGCGAAACTCGCTGGCTGTGAGCGCGTTGAAATCGGCGTGCTTCAAAACTTGCAGATCACTCGCCGTCATCGCGGCATCGAATTCAAATTCTTTATCTGGCTGCGCTTTGGCACTCTGTTGCCCCAAGCTTTTTTGCGGCGACAAAGCCTCACGCACACGCGGGCGGCGGCGGCTGGGCTCGGCTTTGCCTTCCGCCGTGGGCAGCATTTGCGCGAGCAGCTTCGCGCCCATGTTGGGGTCTTTGAAAAAGGCTTCAAACAGCTCTTGGAAGACAGCGCGGTCTTGCAAAGCGCTGATGAAAACCGCTTCCAGCGCTGCGTTCAAATCTGCTTTGCTCTTCATGCCCACCCAAAGCGCCGCCTGCTGTGCCAGCGCGATCTGCGCGCTGTCTACCCGCACACCTGCGCGGCGCAAGCTGCGGCCAAAGGCGCTGATGTTGTCAGCCAACTTGCCAGCGCGTGCGTCACCGAGTTGCATGAAAGCTCGCCTTAAGCAGCATCGGCATCGATGGGCTCTAACAAACTGCCCGCCACCTCTTGCGTGAGCGCGGCCACGTCTTCGCGTTGCTTGAAAAGAATGCCAGCGGTGTCGCTGATGAGTTCCGGGTCCATTTCCAGCGTGTTGAGCGCCACCAAAGCCTTGGCCCATTCCACGCTTTCTGCGATGCCGGGCGAGCGGGCAAAAGCGTTCACAAACGGCTGGCCGCGCAATTTGGCCACCACTTGTGAGACCTGCTCAGACAGCGATTGTGAAATCCCCGGCACTTGGGCGCGGATGATTGCCAGTTCGCGCTCGCGCTCAGGGTAATCGAGCCAGTGATACAGGCAGCGCCGTTTGATCGCGTCGTTCAAATCGCGGGTGCGGTTGCTCGTCAAAATCGTCAGCGGCGGCGCGAGCGCGGTGAGTGTGCCCAGCTCTGGAATGCTCACTTGGTATTCGCCCAAGTATTCAAGCAAGAAGGCTTCAAACGGCTCGTCAGCACGATCCACTTCGTCAATCAACAACACCGCGCCGGGCGCAGGCGTTTGCAGTGCTTTCAAGAGCGGGCGCTCGACCAAATAGCGGCGCTGGTAAACCTGTTGCTCCAGCTCATCTGCGGATGCGCCGCGCCCTTCGGCAGCACGCATGTGAATCAATTGCGCCGCGTAATTCCATTCATACAGCGCTTCGCGCAGCTCCAGCCCGTCATAGCATTGCAGGCGAATCAGCGCGCGCTGCAATGCTTTGGCCAGCGCTTTGGCCAGCTCGGTTTTGCCCACGCCGGGCTCGCCTTCGAGCAGCAGCGGGCGCTGCAATTTCAACGCCAAGAAAACGGCTGTAGCCAAACGGCGATCCGCAAAATAACCTTCCGTTTGCAGCGCGGCAATCACGGCATCGGCAGAATCGAAAGCGACAAGGTGATTCACAACAGATTCAATCTACTATAAAATCAATAGCACTCTGCGCATATTCTATAACGGCTAGAGGCCAAAAAGGCTTTAAAAAAAGCATCCTGAAAGGCTTCAGGATGCTTGCCCAATGATCGCTCAAGCGGCAGCCGCCTGAACTGGTTCTATGCTCAAGCCAAAGCTTTCGCTACCGCGCGCTGCGTCATCACGCTGATCAGATTGGCGCGGTAAGCGGCGCTGGCGTGAATGTCGCTGCTCAAATCATCCGCAGAAATCTTCACAGCTGCGGCGGCCTCGGGCGTGAAGCTCTGATTCAAAGCCTCTTCCAAACCTTTGTGCCGAAACACGCCGTTGCCGCCGCCCGTCACAGCCACGCGCACACCGCCATCGGTTTGCGCCACAAACACGCCGATCAAGGCAAAGCGGCTGGCAGGCTGCTTGAACTTGATGTAGGCGGCTTTTTTGGGCAGAGGAAAGCTCACGCCAGTGATGACTTCACCGTCTTTCAAAGCTGTGCTGAACATGCCTTGAAAGTAATCATCCGCCGCGATTTTGCGGCTATCGGTGTGCACGGTGGCATTGAGCGCGAGCACGGCGCTGGGGTAGCAAGCCGAAGGATCGTTGTTGGCCAAGGAGCCGCCTAGCGTGCCCATGGCGCGAACTTGCTTATCGCCAATGCCAGCGGCCAAATCCGCCAGCGCAGCAATTGCGCCTTTGGCATCGCCGCTTTCGGCCACGGTGCAATGTTTGGTCATCGCGCCGATGACCAAGGCGTTGCCCTCTTTCTTGATGCCAGCCAGCTCTTTGACTGCGCCCAAATCGGCCACTTTTCCAGGGTCAGCCAAGCGCAGCTTCATGGAAGCCAAAAGCGTTTGGCCACCAGCCAGTAGCTTCGCGCCTGCTTTGGCCAAGCTCGCTGCATCGGTCACTGTGGCGGGACGTTCGTAGGTGAATGCGTACATGATCAGTTCTCCTTATTTCGCAGCTTGAATGGCTTCCCACACGCGGTGGGGCGAGGCAGGCATGTCAAAGTCTTTCACGCCGAGTGGACGCAGCGCATCGAGCACGGCGTTGATCACCGCAGGCGGCGAGCCAATCGCGCCGGCTTCGCCGCAGCCCTTGGTGCCCAGCGGGTTGTGAGTGCAAGGCGTGCAAACGGTATCGAGCTTGAATTGCGGGAAATCGTCAGCGCGGGGCATGGCGTAATCCATGAAGCTGCCGGTGAGGAGCTGGCCAGATTCAGGGTCATACACACAGTTTTCCATCAGCGCTTGGCCAATGCCCTGCACCAAGCCACCATGTACCTGGCCTTCCACGATCATCGGGTTGATGATGGTGCCAAAGTCGTCCACCGCCGTGAATTTGTCCACGCGAGTTACGCCAGTAGCCGGATCAATTTCCACTTCGCAGATATAAGTGCCTGCGGGGAAGGTGAAATTGGTGGGGTCGTAAAACGCGGTTTCGTTCAGGCCGGGCTCCAGCTTGTCCAGCGGATAGTTGTGCGGCACATAGGCCGTGAGCGCTACTTGGCCGAAGGCGACTTTCTTGTCTGTGCCTTTGACTTTGAATTCACCGCCGGAGAATTCGATATCCGCGTCAGACGCTTCCATCAAATGCGCGGCGATTTTCTTGGCCTTGGTTTCGATTTTGTCCAGCGCCTTCATGATCGCTGCACCGCCCACGCTGATCGAGCGCGAGCCGTACGTGCCCATGCCAAACGGGACCCGGCCTGTGTCGCCATGCACCACGTCCACCATGTCGGGGCTGATGCCCAATCGCGCTGCCACCACTTGTGCAAACGTCGTTTCATGGCCTTGACCGTGGCTGTGAGAGCCAGTGAACACCGTCACGCTGCCCGTGGGATGCACGCGGATTTCGCCGCATTCAAACAAGCCAGCCCGTGCGCCCAAAGCGCCAGCGATGTTGGATGGCGCGATGCCGCAGGCTTCGATGTAGCTGCTGTAGCCGATGCCGCGCTTCAAGCCTTTGGCCTCGCTGGCTTTGCGGCGCGCATCAAAACCGGCCACATCGGCCAACGCCTGGGCTTTGTCCATGCAGGCGTGATAGTCGCCCACATCGTATTGCAGCGCCACAGGCGTTTGATACGGGAAGGTGGTGATGAAATTGCGCTTGCGGATTTCATCTTGCGTCAAACCCATGTCCCAAGCGCAGCGCGTGACCAAACGCTCCAGCAGATAGGTGGCCTCTGGCCGGCCCGCGCCGCGATAAGCGTCGACAGGCGCGGTATTGGTGAACCAAGAATCCACCTCCACAAAAATCTGCGGCGTGGTGTATTGCCCGGCCAGCAGCGTGGCATACAAAATCGTGGGCACAGCGGTGGAGAAAGTGGAGAGATACGCCCCCAGATTCACATCGCTGTGCACACGCATGGCAAGGAATTTGCCATCTTTGTCCATCGCCATTTCAGCGTGGCTCACATGATCACGCCCATGCGCATCACTCAGGAAAGACTCGGAGCGCTCGCAAGTCCATTTGATGTTGCGGTTGATTTGCTTGGAGCCCCAAGTCAGGGCCACATCTTCGGCATAGAGATAAATTTTGCTGCCAAAACCACCGCCCACATCTGGCGCAATGACGCGCACCTTGTGCTCAGGCAAACTGAGCACAAAAGCCGTCATCAGCAGGCGCTCTACATGCGGATTTTGATTGGACACATACAACGTGTAATCGTCATTGGCGCGGTTGTACGAGCCAATCGCCGCGCGTGGCTCCATCGCATTGGGAATCAAGCGGTTGTTGGTCAAATCCAGCTTGGTCACATGCGCAGCTTTGGCAAACACAGCATCGACCGCCGCCTTGTCACCCAATTGCCATTTGTAGCATTGGTTGTCTGGCGCAGCTTCATGCAGCGCTGTGCCTTTGGCCGCTTGCGTCACGCTCACCACAGCGGGCAACACTTCATACTCCACCTGCACGGCCTCAGCCGCATTTTTGGCCTGCTCCAACGTCTCAGCCACCACCATGGCCACATGGTCGCCCACGTAGCGCACTTTGCCTTGCGCAAGAATCGGATGGGGCGGCTCTTTCATCGGTGTGCCGTCGGGGTTGTTGATGAGCCAGCCGCAAGGCAGGCCGCCCATTTTGCCTTCTACATGTTTGCCAGTGAAAATTTTCACCACGCCCGGCATGGCATCGGCTGCTTTCAGGTCAATGCCCAAAATCTTCGCATGCGCATGCGGCGAGCGCACGAAGACGGCATAGGTTTGATTGGGAAGATTGATGTCGTCAGTGTATTGGCCTGCGCCAACGAGGAAGCGGTAGTCTTCCTTGCGTTTTAAAGCTTCGCCGATGTGGGGAAGTTTTGCAAAATCGGGTGCGCCCATGTGTTTCTCCTTGAGCTTAAGCTGCCATGGCGGCAGCACCTTGCTGCACCGCTTTGACAATGTTTTGATAACCGGTGCAGCGGCACAAGTTGCCTTCAAGCTGCTCGCGGATTTGCTGCTCGCTTGCCTTGGGATGGCGGCTGCACAAATCCACCGCGCTGATCACCATGCCTGGCGTGCAGTAGCCGCATTGCAGACCGTGGCAATCTTTGAAAGCCGCTTGCATCGGGTGCATCGTGCCATCGGGTTGGGCCAAACCTTCAATCGTGGTGATCTCCGCGCCTTGCTGCTGCACGGCCAGCGTGTTGCAAGATTTGATGCTGCGCCCATTGACCATCACGGTGCAAGCGCCGCATTGCGCGGTGTCGCAGCCGATGTGGGTGCCGGTGAGTTTGAGGTGTTCGCGTATCGCGGTAGAGAGCAAGGTATTGGGCGCAACGTCAAGCGACGCGGCCTTTCCATTGACTTTGAACTGAACTTGCATGGCAGTGTGTCTCCTGTTGTGGGGGTCAAAAGTTCAGCTTGCATTCTTTGGCGCAGCCAGATTGCGCACACTAGGCGAAACCCTAGGATTACCATCTCAGCCGTATTTATTCTCAAATTGATACAGGCTTTCGCGCTAAGCTGCGAATTGTCATGAGCATGTCATCATCCGCCCTGTCCAGCACGCCCGCCCAGCGCTTGGCCGTGATCGCACAAGCGCGCCGGCAGGTGCTGGAGCAAAGATGCAACGATAGTGCGCAGGGTGTGGAAGATTGGATCACGCGCTCTTGGCAGCGCTGCCTTGCTCGCGGTCAGCGCTTTGAACAGCGGCTTGGATTTGAGGTGGTGACCAAACCACAAACGCGCAGAATTTTGGATGCCAATCGCCAGCTCGTGCAGGCGGCCAAGCCTGCGCTCGCAAGCATGGCGCAGGCGATGGTGCACACAGGCTATTTTGCGATTTTGGTCAATTCGCAAGGCACAGTGATTGATGCGGATGGCCCCATTGATGCGCATGATCGCCGCGCCACGCTGATCACGCGCATTGGCGTGGATCTCTCTGAGCAAGCTGTGGGCACCTCAGCCATCAGCGCAGCGCTGCATGAGCAGCAGCCCATTTGGCTGCACCGTGGCGAGCATTTTCATCATGACACAAGCATCTACAGTTGCGCAGGTGCGCCGCTCTTTGGCCCGCAAGGCGATTGCGTGGGCATGCTCGATCTCACAGGCATCGAGGCCAGGGAACGGCCTGAGCTCAAGCATTTGGTGGCAGCCAGCGCGCAGCAAATTGAAAATAACTTAGTGCAAGCCTTGAATGCGCACGCCTTGCTTCGCATGCAGTGGCCTGGGCATGCCTTGGGCGGCGATGCCGATGGCTTGCTTGCGCTGGGCGAAGACGGCCAGATCACAGGCATGAACCGCACTGCGCGGCAAATGCTTGGCTTGTGGCCTGAGCAGCCTGCCTCAGGCAAGGCCTGCGCTAGTGAAGTGTTTGCAATACCGCTGGGTTTGCTGTTTGACACGCTGCGTCGCGGCCAAGTGATGCAAGCACCGCTGTGGTCAGGGTTGCGTGTGCAGCTTTGCGGTGTGTCTCATGCCCCTACGCAGCACAACACGAGCGCCCTGCCCCTCAAAGATATCGAAGCATCCCTGATCAAAGACACCGTCGCTCAGCATCGCGGCAACGTGGCAGCAGCGGCGAAAGCCTTAGGGATCAGCCGCGCAACGGTGTACCGAAAACTGGCCGCTCGCACGCCGCGAGACCCCACACGCCTGCACTGAGAAAGCTCAGGCATTTCAGCGCACTTCATCTGCGCCGCTGCATATAGGCTAAGAATCATTTCACCGCGTTGGGGAAAAAGAGCTGCTCGCCACCGATTTTGTAGCTGGCGACGCTGGCTTGCCCGGCCGGCGAAATCACCCAATCCACAAAGCGTTGCGCATCCGCTTGCTTCACATGCGGATGTTTGGCGGGATGCACCACCATCACACCGTATTGATTGAACAAACGCTGATCGCCCTGTACCAGTACGACCAAATCCCCACGGTTTTTGAAGTTCAGCCACGTGCCCCGATCCGACAGCACATAGGCGCTGCTGCCCGAAGCCATGTTCAAGGCTTGTCCCATACCGCAGCCGCATTCGCGGTAGCCCGTGCCTTTTTGATTCGGCAGTTTGAAAAGATCCGCTTCCGCCCAATAGCGCAGCTCCGCCGCATGGGTGCCAGATGTGTCGCCACGCGAGATGAAGCTGGCGTTACTGCCGCGAATATTTTTTAAAGCGCCCACCACATTGAGCCCCGCGATTTTGGCGGGGTCTGCTTTCGGGCCAATCAACACAAAATCGTTGTACATCACAGGAAAACGCTTCACCCCAAATCCATCGGCCACAAATTTTTCTTCTGCCGCTCTATCGTGCACGAAGAGCACATCCGCATCACCGCGCCGCGCCATGTCCAGCGCTTGGCCTGTGCCTAGGGCGACAACTTTGATGTCGATGCCTGTGGCTTTTTTGAAGTCTGGCAGCAATACGCTGAACAGACCCGATTGCTCTGTCGATGTGGTGGAAGCCATGGTGATGTTTTGTGCCCAAGCTGTTGTTGCTATCAACGTAACGCCAAAGGCAATCACTCCTGATTTAATAGCACTCTGCGCACGATATATAACGGGTAGAGGCCGATTTGACTTAAAAGATGTCTTCACTCATGCTCTCCATCGAGGATTTGTGCAGCCGTACGCGAGGCGCGCTCTGGCTGCGGGGTTTCAAAAAAATCTTTTGTAGAACCGTCAAACACCACGCGCCCAAGATCGAGCGCAATAACGCGGCTCGCCAAGCGCTTGACTTGGCCTAAGTTGTGGCTCGCAAACACCAGCGTCATGCCTTGGCTTTTAAAAAGCGCCATGAGCTGCTCCATCTCTCGCTTGGAAGTAGGTGCAAGGCTGGCCGTGGGCTCGTCCATTAGCATCAGCAAAGGCTCGCTCACGCAGGCTCGCGCCACCGCAAGGCGCTGCTGCTGCCCGCCCGAAAGCGTGCGTGCGCCTCGCGAGGCCACATCCGCCAAATCCACTTTTTGCAAAGCCACTGAGGCATCTTGCGTGGCCGCCGCCCAAGGCTTGCCGCGCAACCAAGCCGCCAGCGCCACATTGGTCAACACACTCGCGCGCAGCATCCAAGGCTTTTGAAACACAAAGGCTTGGCGCTTCAAATCGGCTTGATACACGCTGCCCTGCGTCGGATTAAGTAGCCCTTGCATCAACCGCAGCAGACTGCTCTTGCCGCTGCCATTCGCGCCCACCAGCGCCACGCATTCGCCTTGCATCACCGAAAAATTGATGCCCTGTAAAGCCTGCACCCGGCCAAAGCTCAAAGCCACATCTTTTAAGCTGAGCAACACAGGCGCGTTTGCCGAAGCATTCATGCGGCCATCACCTCCCGCTGCTCGCGCCAACTTTTGAGCAAGGCAATCACCGCGTTCAGGCCGAGCACGATAGCCATCAACACAATGCCCAGCCCAACTGCCAGCGGCAAATCGCCTTTGCTCGTCTCCAGCGCAATCGCAGTCGTCATCACCCGCGTGAAGCCATCAATATTGCCGCCCACAATCATCACCGCGCCCACCTCGGCAATCGCCCGGCCAAAAGCGGCGATGGCAATCGAGAGCAACACAAAGCGTTCATCCAGCAACAACAGCGCCGCCCGTAGCCCTCCGCGAGCGCCCATCGAGCGCAACTGCTCGCCATGCCCGCGTTCCGCATCTTCCAAGCTCTGCCGCACCCAAGCCGCCACAATTGGAATCACCAGCAGCGTCTGCGCCAAGACCATCGCCTTGAAAGAGAATAGCCAGCCCAGAAAACCCAAGGGCCCGCTTCGAGAGAGCAGCAAATAAACAATCAGCCCCACCACCACCGAAGGTAAAGCCAGAAAAGAATTCAGCACTGCCAACACTACCTGCCGCCCAGCAAACCGCGCAATCGCCAGCCAAGCACCCAACGCACAGCCGATCACAAACCCCAACAAGGTCGCCGTGCTGCTAACAGCCAACGACCGCCCAATGATCGCCCACAGCGCAGCATCGCCAGAGGCGATGAGCGAGAGGGCGGATGAGAAACTTTGCGAGAGAGAATTCACTGCTGCGATGCTAAGGGCAGTCAGGCTTGAGAGCTATGCGGAGTAGCGAGCTATGAAAAGCTTTGCATAGCCTTCACGGGAGGGTTTTGATGAATTTTCCATCGCTTGTGCGACTTGGGTGGGCGGCGTCCTAGAGGGTCGGTGTGGTGGGTGAAGAAATCGGGGCTTTGCTTATGTGCTCAATAAGAATCTGGTCGCCGAAGCTGGCGATCAGAGCTGCTACCTCGTTAGGCGCTGTCATGATGGGAACATGGCCTAGACCTGGCAACACATGAAGTTCGGCGTTGGGCAGGCGTGCGGCCAGCAGACGTGAACTTTGCACTGGCACGATGCTGTCTTGGTCGCCATGAATCAGCAGCGCTGGCAGATGGTGCAAGGGCGATACATCGGCACAAGTGATTTGCTCACGGGATTTGATCAAATCAATCGCATCGTCAACGCTAGATCGGGTCATCGTTTGTAATCCCCAGTGCCTTAGCTCAGCGCTGTCAGTCTCGGGCAGACAGTTGTCGATAAAGCTGCGCAAAGTGGCGGTGTAGTCGCGGCGCAAACTGGCAAAAAAGTTGTCGTACGCGCCCGCTTCCACCCGCTCCCACGATGCGCCCACGAGCACTTGACCGAC
Organism: Variovorax sp.; assembly: GCA_031375105.1. Classification (GTDB taxonomy): domain Bacteria; phylum Pseudomonadota; class Gammaproteobacteria; order Burkholderiales; family Burkholderiaceae_C; genus JANMDU01. The sequence continues at coordinate 41,832 of JANMHJ010000076.1, read as the reverse complement.
AAAGCGATCCGGTGCGCGTTGGATCGCTAGCAAGGCCGCAGACGCGCCACTAGACTCCGAGGCGATCACACAAGAGCCCACATTGAGCGCGTCAGCCACGGCCAGCAGGTCATCGGCCATGTCGCTCACCGTGATGGGGCCGCTGTGCGTGGAATGGCCCGCTCCTCGGTGGTCAAGGCTCACGCAACGCCAATTCGGTAAATGCCCAAAGGCTTCGTGCCAAACGTCCCCACCAGCTACCCAGCCGCCTATGGCCAGCAGGGTCAGTGGGCCCTGGCCGAAACTCAAGGTGTGCAGCTGGGCGTTGGGGCGTTGAATAAACATGTCGGGCTTTCGTTATGAAGGTGCAAGCATTTCACCTTCATCGCGAGCCGCAGGCCATAGGACAAGCGTCCCGGGTGGCTCAACCAAGTCCCGTCAGTCCCGGCTCGGCCCTGACTTTACAAGCCCATGTCCTGCACCTTGACGACCGCCATGGCGCGACCTTCCACGCCGAGTTTTGCGTACAGGGCGGACAACATGTTTCGCACGGTTTTGTCGGCCAGCCCCAGCCGGGCGGCAATTTGCAGATTGTCCAAACCTTGTCCGACCAGGCTAGCCAGTTCGCGTTCGCGTGGGGTTAACTGCACAGACGGCGGCTTGTGCGCCACAAACTCGGTGATGACCTGGCACATGTGCTCGAATGCGGGCTCTTGCGGTAACGGAAGGTGGTTTCGCGAACGCAGCAGCACAAAGCGGGCACCGGGGATGCTGGCAGCCAACTCATGCCCCAAGGCCAGCGGCACGGCCAAATCGCCTTCGCTGTGCAACACCAGTGTGGGTGCCTGCACTTTTGCGGCCAGCGCACGCGCATCTTGCCCAGCCTTGGCGCGAACGATGGCTGCGGCGCGCAGGCCGTCACAGCTCAGGCGCTGGTGTTCGTTGAACGAAGTGAGCTGCTCGGCATCGCCATCCGGCATGAAACGACTGGTGAACATCGCCTGCACACCGGGGTCGTTGCGGCCCCAGCCCAGTTCGATGAGTTTTAACTGCGCCTCGTGGAAGGCCAGGGTTTGGGCAGACGGGTTACGGTGCAGCAAGCCATGGGTGTAACCGGCCAGCAAAACGAGGTGAGAGACCCGCTGGGGATGCCGTGCCGCATAAGCCACCGCCGCCGCTGCGCCACCGGAGATGCCGAGCAGTGCAAAGCGCTCGGCGCCATGAGCGTCCGCCACGACCTCGATCTCTTCGACCGCCGTATCCAAGCTCAGGGGCACATCGTCAGCCGTTGACAGGCCACAGCCACGCTCGTCGTAGCGCACCATTTCCAGTTGCCGCCCTAGACGTTCGATGAATGGCTGCCACAGCGGTGAGCGCAGGTCGTAGTCCACGTGCGTCATCCAGTGAGCGGTGCGCAGCAGCACCGGCGCCCCCGAGCGGCCGCTGCGTGCCCATGCAATGCGCGCACCTGAGGGCAGGTGCGTGAAGCGTAGTTCGTGGACGAGCGGGCGAAAGGACGAGGGCATGAACAATGGTACAGCGGACGGCTTCTATTTCCCAAAAACAAAAGCCTGGGGGCAGGCCTTCGGGTTGGATGCTGCTGCCCACAGCATGCGATGAAGTGATAATACGCCTTTTGGCTTCAAGCCAATGCAAGAGCCAAGTACCTGACCCCCACCACCGGATTGAAAACATAAGCCGCCGTCTCCCGAAACCCGAGGTTTTCATAGAGGCTTTGTGCAACTTGCATGCTAGGCAATGTGTCGAGCAAGATGCGTTGGTAGCCTATCTGGCGGGCATCCTGGATGATGTGTTGCGCAAGGAGTCGCCCGAAGCCTTTACCTAGAAATTCTGGCCGGAGGTAAAGGCGTTTCATCTCGCAGGAATGTGCATCGTGTCGGCGCAGGGCGATGCTGCCTGCGAGTTGCTGGCCGACAAAGGCGGCATACAAGCGGCCATCAGGCGGGGCATATGCGCCGGGCAATTCGCTGAGTTCATTTTCAAAATCTTGAAAACACAAATCTATGCCGAGCGAGCGCTGGTATTCGCGCAGCAGCTCGCGCGTGGCGGGCAGCATGGGGTGAGCGGGCGAGTCGATGAGTTCGAGGCGGAAAGGCTGCGTCATGCGAGTTACTTTACGGGATTTGAGCAGGGTGATTGATGAGTGTTGTACATTAGCGGGGTGCTAATTTGCACCTTGCTAGGGGTGCTGCCTGTTAATTCTGATGGGCGGCTGAGATCAAACCCTTGAACCTGACTGAGGTAATCCTCGCGAAGGAAAGCTAATGACTAATCACATCCAAAATCCATCTTTTTTAAAGCCAAACTGGGCTCTGCCCGTTATATCTCGTGCGCAGTTAGCTATTATTTTAATAGCAAATTTAAATGCCATTCAAATCGCTCAGGCGCAGACTTCTGTCAACTCTCAGCAGCCAGAAGTCACCCTCAAACCCGTCATTGTGAACACGCCCGCGCCGCGCCAGCAGCTCAGCATAGGCGGGTTTGGCGATGCGCCTTTGCGTGAAACACCGATCTCGGCCACGGTGATCGACAGTGCGCAAATCAAAAGCAGCGGCGCGCAAAAACTCGCGGATTTATTCAAATTCGACGCTTCCATCTCCGATGCCTACAACGCCGTCGGCTACATCGATTACGCCACCGTGCGCGGCTTTGTAATCGATAACAAATACAACATCCGCCGAGACGGCCTGCCGATTTCTGGTGACACCGCCATTGGCCTGGCCAACAAAGACCGCATTGAAATCCTCAAAGGCACGAGCGGCATTCAGGCGGGGACGAGTGCACCGGGCGGCTTGGTGAATTACGTGGTGAAGCGCCCTCCTTCGCTGGCCGCCAAGCCCGTAAGCAGCGTAGATCTGAGCGTCGATTCCAACGGCCAACTCGGCGCAGCGCTGGATCTGGGTGGGCGTTTTGGCGAAGGCAACGCACAAGGCTATCGGCTCAACGTCGCCACAGATCGCTTGAACAGCGCAGCGCCAGGTACACGCGGTAGCCGTCAGTTGCTCGCACTCGCGCTTGATACGGGCGTGGGACGCGATGGTTTGCTTGAAGCGGAATTTGAGTGGAGCAGACAGAGCCAGCCCAATGTGCCCGGCCTCTCGGTGTTGGGCAATGCAGGCAGCTTGCCCGCCGCAGACCCGAAGCTCAATCTGAATCGCCAAGCTTGGAGCCAAGCCAGCGTATTTGAAGGACTCACCGGCTCGCTGCGCTATACCCAAGCCATCAACGATCAATGGCAATGGAGTGCGCATTTGGGCAGCCAGCGCCTCAAAACAGATGATCGCATCGCGTTTCCCTATGGCTGCACCGACAGCAACGGTATCGACTACTACGCAGACCGCTTTTGCCCCAATGGCGATGCCGATATTTATGATTTCCGCAGCGACGGCGAGCGCCGCAAAAAGCTAGCGGCGCAATTCAAACTCGACGGCAGCTTGCAGACCGCAAATGTGAAGCACGCTTTGAGCGTCGGCTTTCTGCAATCATCTGGTCGCATCCAAACGAACGAGAGCGCATTTGGCCCCTTTCCAACTGGCTCACTCAATCTCAACAACCCCACGCAGCCTATCCCTGCCAGCCCCACGCTCAACGTACCCGGCAACACCCTTCGCGAGAAAACCAGCGAACTCTTCTTCACCGACGTGATCGCATGGAACGAGGCCTTCAACACTTGGCTAGGTCTGCGCCACACACGCCTAGAGCGCAGCGACTTGCTCAGCGCCACCAGCTACAGCCAAAGCTTTAGCACACCTTGGCTCGCCGCGAGCTACAAAATAGGCAACCACACGCTCTACGCCAGCCACGGCCAAAGCATTGAATCAAGCGTGATCCCCAATCTACCTGCCTATGGCGCTCAAGCCGGTTTACCGCTGGCCTCACAGCGCAGCCGCCAGATAGAAATCGGCATCAAAACGCTCTGGAAGGGCCCACATGGCCAAACAGAAACTGGTTTGGCCTGGTTTGACATTCAACGCCCGCTCGCGGTGGACACCGGCAGCAGCGTAGAATTTGACGGCCGGCAGCGCCATCGCGGCTTGGAAGCCAATGCATCGCATACCCAAGGCCCTTGGGTGCTTGGCGCATCCGCCACATGGCTGCACGCGACACAGCGCGATGCCGTCATCAACACCGCGCTCAACGGCCTCAAGCCCACCAATGTGCCCAGCCACATCCTGCGCCTGAACGCCGCTTACCGCATCACCCCCGATTGGCAACTCGGGGCACACCTCAGCAACGAAGGCCGCAGAGCCATCCTGCCGGACAACTCACTCTTCCTGCCCGCCTGGACGCGCTTAGACGCGAGCCTGGCATGGGACACGCAAACCAGCGGCATGAAAACCACCTGGAAATTGGCCGTCAACAACCTACTGGACAAGCGCTTTTTCCAAGAAAGTCCCCACCAATTTGGTCACGCTTACCTCTTTCCCGCAGCGCCTCGCACTTTGCGCCTCTCAGCCAGCTTCGCGCTTTGAGGGTCCAACATAGACTCCAACGGCAAGCATCTCTTACGAACTTTCCTTCTTAGCTCTTGAAAGCATAGCAATTTTCACGCTATAATTTATGGCTGTTCCTCGATAGCTCAGTTGGTAGAGCGCCGGACTGTTAATCCGTAGGTCCCTGGTTCGAGCCCAGGTCGAGGAGCCATACAAATCAAAGGCTTGCACGTAAGTGCAAGCCTTTTTTCTTTGGTTTTTCGACTCAAAACATGACTTTGCCATAGTTTTGCCATAGTTCGACACTGGGAGCTGCTGGATTCAATTCGGAGCACTCTTTCATGGCAAGCATCACTAAACGTGGCAATTTCTGGCGAGGCCAGATCATCCGTCGAGGTTATCCGCCCCAATACGGCACCTTTGACACCCGCTCCCAAGCTGAGGCATGGGCACGCGCCCTTGAAAATGAGATGGATCGTGGTATTTTTGTATCAAGGGGCGAGGCGGAGCGCACAACCCTCGCAGAGGCTTTAGACCGATACTGGGCAGAGATTGCGTCAAAGAAAAGCCATCCTTACCAGGAAAAACAGCGAATTGAACGTTGGAAACTCCACGAGTTAGCACATTACCACCTTGCAAAACTGAGAGGTTCAGACTTCGCTCAATATCGCGACGCAAGACTCAATGCAGGCCGAGCCACCAATACGGTAAGACTTGAGTTAGCCATCATCAGCCATTTGTTCGAGATTGCTCGCAAAGAATGGGGGATGGAGGGTTTACCCAATCCGCTCAAAAACATTCGCAAGCCCTCCGGCTCAAAAGAACGTGATCGAAGACTTCTTGAAGGCGAATATGAAAAACTTACCATTGCCTTGGAAAAGTCGAGCAATACTTGGGTAAAACCGTTATTCCAGTTTGCCATCGAAACCTCGCTGCGTCAGGGAATGCTTTTTGAGCTGCGTTGGGACTGGATCGATCTAAGCCGTCAAGTCGTCATGATTCCAGCTCAATTTAGAGCCAAGGGAAACAAGGCTGTGCCGGCAGCATTGCCTTTATCAAAAAATGCCGTTCACATCCTGCAAATGCTCCCTCGCTCGATCGATGGAAAGGTATTTGCCACCACTCAAAATGCAGTCGTTTGTGTTTGGAAAAAAACTCTAAAGAGAATCGGGATAGAAGGCCTTCGATGGCACGATCTTCGTCACGAAGCAGCTTCACGCTTGTTTGAGAAAGGCTTGCACCCGATTGAGGTCGCATCTGTCACAGGCCATAAAAATCTAAACATGTTGAAGAGATACACCCACCTGAATCCAGAGGCACTTGCGCAAAAGCTTGGCTGAAAGCAGGAAAGTCTCTTAAATTCTCGAAAGTCTCCAGAATCTAGATTTGGCTTTGAGTGCACAATTTGGGGTGACGGCTACATGAGTACACGGTAACGACGATTGTCAGCGTCGGTTGACTTGAGGATGCAGTACTCCATACCGCTGGCCACAGCCATCTGCTGCGCGAAGTCTTTCTTGGCCTGCACCACGGCTTCCTCAATCTGGTTGTCAGCCTTCACCTCGACGATCACGGACTTCAGGCTTCCGTCCGGTTCTTCCCGCTGGAAGATGAAATCTGGATAGTAGTTGCGCACGGTGCGTGAATCCGGGTCGAAGTACTGGATGAAGAAGTCGGATTGGCCGTGCGTCAGCATACCGGTGAAGTAGATTTTCTTCACGCGCTGTTCGCGCAGCAGATCCCAGAACAGCCAGCTCTCCGAACTGGAGTCGAAGCAGTAGGTGTCCAAGTGGAAGTGCTTGGCGCGCTCTGCGTCATTGATCTGTACATCGCCCATGCGGACGATTTTGTCCTTGGCTTAGGAAGCCTCTAAGCTGAGCGGGTCATCCTTTGAATGCGGCTAAAAACCATTTCAATCTGGCGAACACAGCTTATTTTTGCATCCAGATATGCAAATATTATATATCAAAGTGGTGATTAATTATCCAATCTAAATGCAATCTAAATGCATTTTCACCGCTCTCTAGCCGCCTCTTGCCCCACTTTCTGCACAGGGCTTAGTAGGTACTCCATAACAGTACGTCTACCTTGATGGATTTCAGCGCTGACCAGCATGCCCGCTGAGAGCTGGAGTTGTTCCCCATTGGGACTTTTGAGGCTTTGCTGCTTGAGTGTCACCAAGGCTTTGTAGCTTAGATTGGGCTGCTGGGTTTGTTGCTGTTGCTTGGGGTCAGCAGAGTCAGCGCTGATGAGATGCACATGACCATCCAGCAAGCCGTATTTCTGGAACGGATAGGCAGCGATCTTGACTTGGGTCTTTTGTCCCTTGGCTACAAAGCCGACATCTTCGTTGGACAGCAACACTTCGGCTTGAAGTTGTTCGTTCTGCGGCACGATGTTGAGCAGCAAACTACCCGCTTGCACGACGGCTCCCTTGGTGGTGACTGCGAGGTCTTTGACAATACCGTCGTTTGACGCCTTGATCTCCAGCAGGCCGCTTTTGATGGTCGAGGTGTCTAATTGCTGGTTGCTCTTGTTGAGCTGGGTTAATGTTTCAATGCGCTCGTTTTCTAATTGGGAGCGATAGTTGGACTGAATGCTCGATAGTTTTTTGTCGCTGCCGGCAATCACGGCTTTGAGGCTTTGAACTGCTGATTCTTGGGCTTTGAGGTCTTGCTCTTTCTCCACATATTCACGCTTCTTGTCGTTGGCGGCGACCTCGCCGATGAAGCCGTCTTTGAGCAGCTTGTCATGCGCTTCGGCACTCTTTTGGTAGATCGGTACGGTCTGGCGAAGTTTAGAAAGAATTTGCTCTGCGCTTGCCAAGTCTGCTTTGGCTTTGTTGATGTTTTCAGTTTCCTGCGCAACAGCGTCGAGATAACTCTGGCGGCGGGCACGGAACTGAGCTTCGACCTGCTGAGCAACTTCTGGCGGTGAGCCTACTGGAGCTACAAACGAGCGGTTACTCAGTTCAGCCTCGATGCGTTGCAAAGACAGGCGCTTGATGGCCACATCTTTGGACAGTGCAGCTAACTCCGTCTGAGCCACGCGGGCATCCAATCGCAGCAGCACTTGACCGGATTTCACGGTGTCGCCGTCCTTGACGAGGATATCCACCACCACACCCGGCTCGGCAGGTTGCACGACCTTGGTAAAAGAGATGGGGACAAGGCGGCCTTGTGCCGTGGCAATCACGTCAAGCTTGGCAAATATCGCCCAGATGAGCAAGCCCAACACCAAGGCCGCAACCACCAGCAAGGCACCGCGTGGCCAAGGCGTAGGCGGGCTGTGCTGGATGGTCAGCAGATCGGGTCGGAAATCTCTGGCAGCGGGGGCCAGATCTGTAGATGACTGATCAGACTGTGATGGATTAGTACTGCTTGGATTCATTTGAATATCCTGATGTCTTGCAAGTGCTAGGAGTGCCAGCCGACAACATGGGCGCGGGCCAGCTGTTCTCGTAGCATTTGTCTCTGCGCTTGATCTTGATAGCGATCCATGTCAACCAGTTGACCCAGTTGGAAGAACCCCTTGGCTAAATACGGCGAGTCAAACTCGTATCCCCAAAAGGCCAGGCCACCGCGCGCTTCATAGTATCGTCGCATCTTATCCAGATGGATTTCGTCAACGTTTTGAGTCTCAGAAAATACCAGCCCACAAGTGGCATTGAATTCATGCTGCGCCTTAAAATGCGATGAGGGGCTGATCGTGTCACGTGCGTCGAACATCTCCAGAAAATGTCGCCCGATGTAGATGTAGTGCAAATGCAAACTTCCAAACGGCAGTTGCACACTAAATTGGGAAAGCTCATTTTGTGGAAAAAACTGCTTGAGCCTGTAGGCTTGCGGTCGATGATTGAAGTCTAGGTTGAACAACTGCTGGTGTTTCAAGCCATAGTGATCCATGAGTTCGTACTCCAGCCAATGAATCAATAAGTTCATCTGATGGGCATTTTCAAACTCGGTGGCTGACCGACGTTTCTCAAAAAATCCCGGAAAATGCACATGCAACTGATTCAGCTCTTGCTGCCAAGTGGTCGCAGACAACCGTGGTGGTGGCAACTTCAAGGCACAAACAGCTTGCCGCAATCGATCCACTTTGGAGTGGATATCCGCTGCATCGGCAAAGCCGTGCCGATGGTTAATGTCGTCGCGCAAGAGCCAAGTAGGCGATAGCTTCTTGAGCATGCTCATCCAAAGACTGGTCGTCTGGCTGTCATGGAGACGGTAGCGTAACTCCAAGCCGTTTGAGAAGCACAACGTCACTTGACTCATGCCACCACTTCTTTCTTGGATGACATCACCAGTGCGTGCACATCCCGCGCCATGAGCTGACTCACCTTCTCAGCCGAGTAATCCTTGTACTTGTGGGCAAACTTCTGAGCCTGTTGGCTATATCGCTCATCCGTCAGAACGCGGTCAATCGCGACAGATACGGTATCGGCTTTGAGCGCACTGGCCAAGCCCGCGCCTATGCGCTGGACGCAGCGGGTATTAAGAACAGATTCCAGATGGTCACTGGTCATAACCAAAGGTTTGCCAGCGAGCAAACTGGCCGATGTCATGCCTTGGCCGGCATGGCTGAGCACCAGATCAACATGAGGCAGCACATCTTGCAGTTTGAGCGGCTGATCATGAATCGTGATGTGGGGCGCATGCCATGCCTGACGCAATTGTGTATCGGCTCCACGCAGGTAAATGATCCAGCGATGCGGAGAGCCTAGCGCAGCGAGTTGTATCTCTTGCAGCTTGGGCAGCTCGGTCTTGAGATAGGCCAAGATGAGTTTTTGTTCGGTGGGTTTGTCAACTGTAACGGACATACCCTGATCCGTTGGAGACAAGCTACCGCAGTACTGCACATGCTGCCGTGGATACAGGAAATCCAGTTCTGGGAAACTCATGATCCAGCGCTTGTCAGCGGCAAAGAGACTGGCAACAGAGTAATAGTGTTGTTCGGGGAAGACTTGTTTGACGGTTGCCAACACAGCCTCGTCTTGCCCCTCTTCAGAGCGCGCTTTGCCGGTGCGGATGGAGGGCAGTGGATGGCTGTCGGGCGGCAATTCAAAGGGCATGGCCATGATGGCGGTACGGATGCCTTGCGCACGCGCGCATAGCAAAGACAGTGGCGCGTAAGAAGCGACGAGGACAGCGGGTTGGACGCGCTGAATCAGCATCTGCCAAGCAATGGCCATGTTGCGCAACACGACTTCGTTGGTAAAGCCAAACAAGGCCAAGATATCGGCTTGCGAATCAGGCTGGACTTCATGACGTGCGATTTGGCGGTCTGGGTGATAAGGAGCCTGCAAGACCTCAAAGCCTTCTGCCTGTAGAAGATGAGCAGCATGGCGCACATCACGCAACGCAAAAACGATCCGATAACCTGCTGCCTTGAGATGACGGGCAATCGGAATCAGGGGCAAGACATGCCCTAGGCCATTGCCGATTTCCCAAGTAAACAGGATGCAGGGCTTGACGGCAATGCGCTTCATGGCGAGATTGCTCGGAGGTGCTGGCAACCATGACAACAACTTTTGTGCTCGCCCCGTATCAATGACGCACGCAATTGATCCATCGTAGTGAAGTCATTGGTATCTTTGATGAATACACAGGGCAGTTCAATGCCGTCCCATGTATAAAAGCGTGCCAGCTTCTTTTCCAGAAATTGGCATGTCTTGGGATGGGGTGGTGAAGCATTCGTCCATACGATAGGCACCGAGTAGCGCTTGGCATAGTCGGCCTTTGGAGAAAGAGGCTGGATGATGTGCCTGCCGAACTTCTTGGCCCTCACCCATTCACGTAACACATTAAGCGGTTGCCCCATGTCAACAGTCATGATCGTAATCCTGCGGGGATCAATGATGGCGAGAACATTATCGATATGCTGGCGTACCTTGGCCAGATTGTGCCGCCCTATTTGGCGCGCCAACGTGTCATCCAAAGTGTCCACAGAAATTCCGAAACTGGGAAACCAAGCATCCAACTGCTCAATATCCATGCGGCTTCCATTGAGAATTGTGTACGGTTTGAGTTTGCGTTTGAGCAAATACTGCGCCATCTCAAAGAATTGGGGGTGAAGACTGGGCTCTCCTTCTCCTTGCAAAGAAACCGTCACCCCAGACGTGGTGATACAGTCAACAATGCTTTCAAAGGTCGCCCAAGACATGTCGCGCTGTGGCATGCTGCGACCAGCGCAGTAATAGCAATCGAAATTACAGCGTGTCGTGACTTCGAGTTGGTAGTACATGGATCAATGCTTACGCAGAGCAATTTGACCATTGAACCCATCCCAAGATCAACAGCTTCGTGATCTTGGGATGGTGTGAATGGCTCGCTGACTGAATCGGCTTTACTTAACCAGCCATCCGTGGCCCGCTTGCCGACTGCCAGTTGGCTTGCAGCGTCTGATTGCTGGCCGCAAAGCTGCTATCAGACAGCATCGCGGTTGCCGTGGTCTGCCCCATGCTGGCCAGCGAGCCGTTGTTGCCGAACACATAGGCCAGATCGCCACCCCGCGCCGCCGTGTCGCTGCCGCCCAGATGCGCATTTAGTAGATGATTCATCACGCTCCAAGCATTGGTGCTGCGCACAGTGCGGCTGGCTGACCACTCGGTGTTGAAGCGATTGATAAGTGTGCTGGCGTTAAACAGTTCGACTTTATCGTCACGCAAAGCATCGGTGCTGCTGTTGTTGTACACCCCGGCTGCTTCGGTCATGAATTGCAGGGTGATTGCTGGTCGCTGGCTACTGGTCAGGCTGTAATAGCCCACCATGCGAACGCTGTCACTGCGGCTGCTGTTGAAATCAAAGTACAGGTCAGAGCCGCTACGACGCAGCTTGATATCTTCGTACTTGATGCCGCCACCGAGACTCAAGGTCAGCGGAGCGCTGGCTTGTAGGTTCAGCGTATCGCAGCCATCGCCTTTGTTGAAAGCCACCAAGGTATGACCGCTGCCCGCTGTCAGTGTGTCGTTGCCACGGCCACCCGCCAGCAGACCTGCGCCAGTGCCCGAGCGTAGGGTATCGTTGCCGCTGCCGCCATAAAGGGCGTCATTGCCGGAACCGCCGTCCAAGGTATCACTGCCGTTGCCACCTTCGAGCACATCGTTGCCGTTGTCGCCAACAAGGCAGTCGTTACCGTCACCGCCACTGAGCAGGTCATTGCCGTCCTTGCCATCTAAGCTATTAGCATAGGCGTTGCCGCGTAGCCAGTTATCCAGACTGTTGCCTGTACCGTCTTCAGCGCATCCAGCTAGTTGCAAGGCCTCAACATGCTGGGGCAGTACATAGTTGACACTGCTGATCACGGTGTCATAGCCTTGGTTGAGGTATTCAGTGACGATGTCGGATGGGCAGCAATTGCTGTTAGCGCCTGCATTTCCATTACCGCCACTATTGCCATTCCCATTGCCACGGCCTGGATTGCCAGGCGAGGTTCCTGGGCCGTCGTTGTAATTGTCGTCATGCCCCGGCGGTGGTGGGTCTTCGCCATTGCCTAAGCCTTCATTGCCCTTACCATCTCGGTCGCAATAGGTGTCCACGTAATACACGTCATCTCCTGCACCACCGATCATGGTGTCTGATCCTTGACGGCCATCCAAGCTGTCGTTGCAGGCAGTACCAACCAGTCGATCATTGCCGCGCGTGCCGATCAAGGTCAGTCCGTGGTAGCTACCGCCTGCCTCAATGCGTAGGATGAACTGTTCGGTGGCTGTGGTGCCATGGGGATCGGTCGCGGTCACGCTGAGGTCAAGGCTTTGCCCGGCGACGTTTGCGGGGGGTGTGCCCGTGAAAACCAACCCATTGGCATTGAAGGTCAGCCAATTGGGCAACGCCTGACCATTGCTCAAAGTGGCGGTGTAGCCCAGCACGTCACCTTGGTCAATGTCGCGGAAGCTGTCATCGGGCAAGTCAAGTGTCCACGCGTTACCCGCTTGGGCGCTCTGATCGGCAATGGCACGGTTGACGGTGGGCGCGTCATTGGTTCCCGTGATAGCGAGCGTCAGGTTACTGTTGGCCGTGGCGATACCATCGCTGGTCACAAGTGCAAAGACATCGCTGACCTGCTGACCCGTCGCCAAGCTTTGCACTGCTGATGAGCCATTGTTCAAGGTGTAAGTGTATTGGCCATTGCTGCCGAGCACCAAGCTGCCATACGTGCCTTGATACGTCCCTGCATTGGCTACCGTCAGCACCGTGCCCGCATCCGCATCGCGGTCGTTCGCCAACACATTACCGGTGGCAGTGGTTTGCGCGTCTTCGCTCACGGCGTTGACATCGGCCAAGGCAACAGGGCCATCGTTGCTGCCATTGATGGTGATGAGCAGGCTGCTGTTGGCACTGGCCAACCCATCGCTGGTGATCAGCGCAAAGGTCTCCGTCACTTGCTGTCCAGCACGCAGTGACTGGACGTTGTTGCTGGCATTGCTCAAGGTATAGGCGTACTGTCCATTGGCATTGAGCACCAATGAGCCGTACTGTCCCTGATAAGTGCCGGCGTTAGCAATAGAAAGGGCTGCTCCAGCATCGGCATCTCTGTCATTTGTCAACACATTGCCGGATGCCACCGTTTGGCTGTCTTCTGTCACGGCAGCTACATCACCTGTGGCGACAGGGCCGTCATTGCTGCCCGTCACCGTTATCGTCAAGCTGCTGTTGGCGTTCGCTAAGCCATCGCTGGTGACGAGCGCAAAGACATCGCTGACCTGCTGACCAGCCGCTAGGCTTTGCACCACTGATGCACCATTGTTTAAGGTGTACGCATATTGACCGTTGGCTTGGAGCACGAGGCTACCGTATGTGCCTTGATATGTACCAGCATTGGCTACAGACAGCACCGTACCGGCATCCACATCACTGTCATTGCTCAGCACATTACCAGCAGCGGTGACGATGCCATCCTCTGCCACAGTGGCGACATCGGCTTGCACCGTCGGCGCATCGTTGCTGCCCGTGATGTTGAGTGTCAAACTGCTGGCCAGGGTGGCTGTACCGTCTGTGGTTTGGAGGGCGAAGACATCAGCCACTTGCTGGCCGGCTCGTAGGCTTTGAACGGCTGCGCTGTTGTCGAGTGTGTAGGTGTACTGTCCGTTGGCATCAAGAACCAAACTGCCGTAAATACCTTGGTAAGTACCGGCGTTGGCTAGCGTCAACACCGAACCTGCATCCACATCGCTGTCGTTGGTCAGCACATTACCTGACGCCACCGTCTGTGCGTCTTCACCGACGTTGGCCACATCACCTGCGGCTATGGGGCCGTCGTTGCTGCCTATCACGGTGATCGTCAAGCTACTGTTGGCACTCGCCACGCCATCACTTGTGACCAGCGCAAAAACATCCCTGACTTGCTGATTTGCAGCCAGACCTTGTACATCCGGTGAGTCGTTGTTCAAGGTATAGGTGTAACTGCCATTTGCTGCTAGTGCTAGGCTGCCATACTGGCCTTGGTAGACACCTGCATTGGCAACGCTTAGCACATCGCCTGCATCGATATCGCTGTCATTGGTCAAGACATTGCCTGAAGCAGTGATTTGACCATCTTCAGAAACAGTGCTCGCATCAGCTTGTGCAGCAGGTCCATCGTTGCTACCTGTTAGGTTGATGGTCAATGCATTGGTAACTGTTGCCGTACCGTCCGTGATGCTGATCTCGAAACTGTCTGCAACATGGCTGTTGCGGCCTAAAGATTGCACCGATGCGTCGCTATTGAGTTCATATTGGTAAGCACCATCAGTTTGAACAGTCAAAACACCATAGCGCCCCACATACCGCCCAGCTTGGGTAACAGACAGGTTGTCGCCTTGATCAATGTCACTGTCATTGGTTAGCACATTGCCGCTAACAGCGACACCTTGGTCTTCCGTGGCATTGGCACTGTCGGCTTGTACAAGCGGCAAATCATTCTGGCCTTGGATCGTGACCGTCAAAGTCGCGCCGTCCGTACCGCCTTGACCATCCGACATTTGATAGTCAAACTGGTCTTGCACATTGGTGCCAAGGCCTAGGCTTTGCACAGATGCGTTATTCAGTACATAGGTATAACCTCCATCTGCTGCGAGGGTCAATACGCCATACAAGCCTTGGTATTGCCCCGGATTGCTGACCGTAAGCGTGTCGCCCGCATCGGCATCTTGGTCGTTATCAAGGACATTGCCCGTGGCTGCTGCTGTGGCATCTTCACTGATGCTGGCAATATCATTGATTGCATCCGGTGCGTCGTTGGTATTGATAATGTTGACAGCAAAGACTTGACTAGCTGTCGCGCCAGCCAGATCAGTCGCTGTTACAGTAACGCGCAGTTGCCCCACGTCCGCGTTAATAGGCGTCCCAGAAAAGCTACCGCTATGCGGATCAAAAGTCAGCCAACTAGGTAGTGACCCGCCGTTTTCCAAGCTTGCAGAATAAGTCAAAGCATCGCCCAGATCGACATCGCGGAAAGCGCCTACTGGCAAGGTGTAGTTGAAGCCAATGTCTTCCAGTGTGCTTTGGTCGGACAACAATGCGCCGACCTCTGGAGCATCATTGGTGTTTTGAACGGTGACGTGGAAACTGTGCAAGCTCTCTGCGCCCAGCGCGTCCATGCCCTGCACCGTGACATCAAACTCTCCGACATCATCGTTATCCGGGATGCCGAACAGCGTGCGCGTCGCCGCATCGTACTGCAACCAATCCGGTCGCGTGGTGTAGCCTGATACCGATACGCGGGTCAGAATGTTATCGCCATCAGCGTCAGTAAAGAGATCATCTGGCAAGACCAAACTGAACGTCGCATCCTCAAGCGTCACTTGGTCATCCAAGGGATTCGTAAGGTCGGGCGCTCGGTTCATGAATTCACGCAGCGTGATGGCTGTACCGTCGGCGAATTCCAAGGTATCGATTACCGTACCCCCATCAACTCCATCGGGGGCATAGTTGGTTACACGTACTACGTCGCCCTGAGTACCGTATCGGATCAGCAGGTCGTCGCCATCCACTTGTACTTGCACATCGTCGCGGGTAATCCCTTGGCCAAAAGTGAGAGCATTACCGATCCCAGCATCCAAACCATCTTCGATCAGGTCTTCGCCATCGCCCAGATTGACGACGTAAGCATCGCGCTGGATACCGCCACGCATGACATCGTTGCCTCTGCCCGCTGTCAGTACATCTTCGCCATCACCCGCGCTCAGGACATCATCGCCAGCGTAGCCGTATAGACGGTCCGCAACATTGGTGCCTGCCAGTAAATTACCCGCGTTGTCACCCTCGACCACAAAAGTCCAAGACACCAGAGTAGCGTAGTCTACTGCTGTGCCATCAGCGAACTCATAGCGATCCACTGCATGATTGCCCAGTACGTCTTGCGGATCAAAGCCGCTCATGCGTACTACATCACCTGCTGCGCCATAAGGAATGAGCAGCACATGTCCACCTGTACCATCTGGCTCAAAACGCAAATTATTGTGAAGCGCCGCCGCCTCAATACCGGGCCCAAAGCGAATGACATTGCCAGCATCTGGTGTCGCCACATCCACAATGTTGACTACGCCGTCTCCGAGGTTAATCTCATAGATATCGTTGGTTTGTCCACCGTACAAGACGCCTCTTGCCAGCAAATCATCAAACGACAGATTCACTCCAGCCCAAGGTAGGTTGATCTCTGAAACTGGAGCCTGCATACCCGGCATCCTTGGATCAAAGCCAGCAAAGCGAATGACATCGCCTGCTTCAGACAAGTGCAAGAGCAGGTCACGACCATCGAATTCGAGATACAGCTCATCTGCATCGAATTCGCCTGTCAATTCAATACGGTTGATATCTTGTTCGCGCCAAGTTTCGGCAATCAAGGTTTCCGTCGCGACTGCACCCCAAGGCTTGTACAAATAATACGTATCCGAGCCAACGCCACCCACCAAACGGTCTGCACCGCCTTGACCGTTGAGACCATCATCGCCGTCTCCACCAATCAGAGTGTCGGATGCCGCTGTGCCTTCCAAATACTCGCCGGCATTACCAGCAATCACGGTATTACCAGTCGGCAAAATGCTACTGGCTTCGATCTCCGTACCGTCAGCAAAACGAATCACGTCCACAGAACGGGTCTGCGTCTCACGGTTGGCTTCAAAACCGCGAAGGATGACGCGATCACCGGGCTGGTTGATAAACTCGATCACCAAGTCACCATTGCGCTCAGAATAGATCAGGTCTTCGGGTTTGATGCCAACACCAAAACTCAGAATATTCTGGGCATCATCGACCAACAGTCCAGAGCCACCGTAGCCGCCATAGCCACCATAACCGCCGTAACTTCCATCAAAGCCGGATTCACCACCTTGCCAACTCCAATTGATCACACGATGGTCGTCATCAATCATGACCTCGCCATGACCTAGCTCAAAGGTATAAGTATCGCCTCCCCATTCCCCATGCAATTCATCAGATCCTGTACCACCGGTCAGAAGATCAGCACCCCAACCACCATAAATGATGTCATTGCCCGCCTGGCCATTGAGTACGTCATCTCCGTCGCCCCCATTGATCAGATCGTCGCCTTCATTACCTAGGATGGCATCATCACCGGAAAGTCCAAGCACAATGTCATTGCCCGCACCAGCGTCTAACGAATCCATATTGGGCGTGCCATAGAGTACGTCATCACCCGACGTCGCCATGTTATTGGCCAGATAGCTTGATCCGAATAAATTACCAGACTGGGCGTAGGCAACGGCCTCTAGCCCGCCCGTGGGCAATGCACGTCCAGTGATTTCAAAACCCATGCCACCAAATGCCACAGGATTGTCGGTAGTGGCGCTGACCAGCAACGCCTTATTAGCCTTGAGCCAAGCTGCGAAATCAAAAATCTGAGTTTGGCCATCAGCATTCACAAACTGGATGCGTTCGACATCGCCCGGAATGTCGTCCAGTGTGGTGCCGCCAAGAGTGATTGATCCACCAACTCCTGCATTTACGCTCAAGACGACTTGTCCATCTCGGTTGAGGGCAGCAGTCAACATGGAAGGTAGCACTGTAGCGCCGAAAGACAAGGTATCCAGACCACTGCCCATGCTCAGAATGTCGTGACCATCCCCATGATTGAAAACGGCTACGTCATTCCCCTCACCAGCATCTAGATTGTCATTGCCTGCCTCTCCAGAAAGCAGATCATCGCCTGCTCCCGAGCTAACACGATCATCGCCCGCCCCTGCGGATACCACATCGTTGCCAGCAGTCACAACAACATCATCGTTATTGCCACGCGCATGTACGATCACGGATTGCCCCGTGTAGTCACGGATGGTGTCGTCCGCTTGGCTACCCGTGATCGTTGTAGAGTTGTAGCTGTAGCGCTCTTGCCAACCGATCCTACCGCTGTCTGCACGAGCCACGATGTCGGCCAGCGTCAATTCTGTGCCATCGCTGAAAGTGAAGCGCTGAAGCGCCGTTTGTCCCAAATCAGTCGAGCCATCGCTGCGCAACATGAGGGCATCATTGCCACCGAACCCAACTACGATGTTGTAATAACCGATGTCGCCTGCTTGTCCGCTCCAGCTTGAATCGCCGAGCTGCACGGTAATGTCTTGCGGCCTAATACCCGCAGCAAACGCTACAGTATCGCTGGCAACAGAAAGATTAGAAGCATAGGCATGATCCAAGCCCGAGCCTGACTGCATGCGATAGGTATTGTTGCCCTCTTGACCGTAGAGTTCATCACGACCAGCACCGCCATCCAGAGTATCGTCGCCCTCACGACCAAACAGCATGCTATTTTTGGCGGTACCCGTTAGATTGTCTGAGCCCGGAGAACCATACAGAATTTCATTATCTTGGCTCACACCCAGCAACGCACGCACATCTCCACCACTCAATTGCGCGCCGTTGTCGAAATCAAAACGTTCAATGATTGGCCAACCGCCGAGCCAGTTCTGGATGCGAACTGCATCGCCTGAAGAATCAATCGTGGCTATCAGATCATTGCCATCCAAACTGAAGGTCACTCCATTCTGATCAATGCCTTCCTTGAATTGGATGCGGCCTTGACCGTCAGCAATGACATCCTGCCCATCCCCAACGCCAAACTGATATGTGTCAAATCCACCAATATCTTGGAACCGATCATTGCCCAAGCCGCCATCGAGTGTGTCGTCCAGATAACCACCCACAACCGTATCATTGCCATCACTGACAGCCAACGCCCGTGATGCTAGCTCTGCACGATCCCAGACCGTACCATCTGCAAAACGCAGTTCTTCAATGCCAATAGCATCAGACCATGTTTGAGCCTGTTCAAGCACCGTGATCTTGCTGCCATCTGGCAGCGTAACTGCCATATCACCCTGTAGCGTCCAGCGCACCATTACATCAGCAGGTGTCACATTAGGAGCAAGTTGCACATAGTCGAGGCCTGTAGCGCTAGCTTCATTGATCACATCACTGCCATCGCCCAAACCAAAGTGATAGCCATCCGAACCCGAGCCGCCTTCTAGAAAATCATTACCTGCTCCTCCAATGAGCATGTCATCGCGTTGATTAAAGCCACGCAAGTTATCGTTACCAGCTCCACCCAGAAGGCTACGTGTCTTGATCTCTTCCGCATCCCACACCGTGCCATCTGCGAAAAAGATCTCTTCTACAGCATGGCGATTACTCTCATTGAAGTGGTTTTTGATCGTGATCGTCTCGCCAGTATTGCCAATCGTGATCTTCAGGTCATCACTGACCTGCCAGCCATTCACTGTCCGAACCCGATCTAACTTGAGATCATTGGGATTGATGCCCGACTTGAAGAGGATACGGTCAGTCTCACCTTGAACCCAAGAATCTTCGATGATCGTATCTTGACCATCACCGCGTCCGAAGGCATAGGTATCGCCGCCATGCTGGCCAGACAGCACATCATTACCTGCACCACCAGACAGCAAGTCATTGCCGTCCCCGCCGGTCAAACGATCATTGCCCTCTTGTCCGAACATGCGATCATTACCGTTGCTGCCGGAAACTTCATCATCGCCACTTCCCAGCAGCAAGATCGCCTCTTCTTGGTCTGTGGCGATTTTGTCGTTGCCCGCCCCAAACTGGCGCACCCTGAATTCATCCAGTAGTGCCGTGATACCCGGCGTTTGTGGCAGGGTTTGAATGGCTTCGTCGAGGTTGGCTAGGTCAGCCCAGTTGGTCAAGGCAAGGAAATCACCGCTGTAGCGATTCAACTCCAGCACATCCGTCAGCCACCCCTCAGGATCTGCCACAAGTTGCTGATCTAACAATTGGCTCATGCGTGTGGTGTCGTAATGCAGGCCGTTGTCGTCAATGATAGTTTCAACTGCATCGAGATAAGGCTTGAGGCTAGTTTGAACTACCAGATTTGCATACATCGACTCCCTCAGTTGGTTGTAGGCTGTTTGCAGATTGTTCAGTTGAAATGGCTGTACATAGATCTCGATGGAGGTGTTCTGATAGTTGAACCTTGCCGAGAAAAAGCTTTCAGTCGATGAAGCCACCTCGCCGGGTAAGTTGAAGTAATACGTACCATCGAAAGCTTCCAGCACATGAATCCTGTCACCCCAGGTTCTAATCAAGTTTCGGTAGCTCTCGGTAAGGTAAGGAGCTTCAAATTCCGTAGTCGGAATGCCGCTACCCATGGATGATTGGATTGGAGGATTTGGAATAATGTTGCTGCCGCGACTAGTGAAACCGATCCCGTTGTAGATAACGCGATATTTGCCTTCCGCTCGCTCTTCCAAACTCTTGGAAACATCAGAGGCATCAACCCAAGCGGTCAGCAGCCCATCCATCATATCTCTGCGCTCAGTGCGCGAGGATGCGCCTTGAAACTGAGCAAGAACATTCGCGAAATCACTTGACAATGAGGCAGCTTGTAGCGATTCACGCACATGACCCGTACCAACGATGCTGGGCAGACTCTTGATCGGCTCGGACACCTCAACCTGAACTGCGAATTGAGTATCCGACGTATCCGCTGCTAAACGAAATTCTCCCATGGCCGAGGTCGTACCGTTAGCCCGCGTGAACGTGCCTTCGCGAGCGAGTTGGTTGCCATTGGCAAGAGCTTCGTTTTTAAGTGTATTGGTCAAGTTCAGGCTCAGTACACCTGCATCGACCAGCGAGATCAACTCGCCGCTGCCGCTTTGCCCGTTCTGATCGGTATCACGCCAGAGTTTGAGATTGGCAAAGGCGGGGTCACTCGCATCCAGAACGCCATCTCCGTTGGAATCCAGAGCTGCGAGCGCTGCAAAGCCGTTGGGAGCCAAGGCTCCGTTGGGCAGTGGCGTGAAGTCGCCGAACAGTTCCGCGCCATTGTCGATCTTGCCGTTGCCACTTCTGTCCCAAACCAACAGCGCATCACCCGAGCCCACCCAGCCTGTCTTGGTCAAGACACTATTGCCATCGTGGTCGAAGTAAACACCGTTGGAAAGCCCCACTGTGGTTAAGCCGTTGCCATCCAAGTCCAAGATGATGGGGTCGCGCGGTGGGGGTTCTTTTTCGTCTTCCAGCTTGATGCCGAGATTGCCGTTTCTGAAATTCTGAATGGTCAAGCCACCATTGACTACCAACGTCGTGCCCCGCAACACATAAATTTCGCCGCTTGTACCCTTGTAGGTTTTGGGAGGGTCGTTCTTCTTGCGTTTGCCGCCGCGCAAGGTCAATGCCTGTAGCTGGACAGTGCCTTGCCCATCGCTATCGTTGATGACATCTTGGGAGTCGGCCTTGTAGGTATCGAATCCACTGCCTCCGCGCAGTTGATCTGCACCAGCACCACCTTCGAGGGTGTCGTTGCCTGTGCCGCCCTCTAGCTTGTCGCTGTCTCCACCACCATAAAGCTTGTCGTTGTCTGCACCACCATCTAGGATGTCGCTGCCTGCATCGCCATAAAGTTCGTCATCGCCTGCGCCGCCTTTAAGGGTGTCTGTATCAGCTCCGCCATAGAGCTTGTCGTTGCCTTCATCTCCATCTAATGTGTCGTTGCCCGCATCGCCGTAGAGTTCGTCGTTGTCTTTGCCACCTTTGAGGATATCTTTATCAGCTCCACCGTAGAGTTTGTCGTTGCCGTCTTCGCCCTCTAAAGTGTCGTTACCCGCGTCACCGTATAACTCGTCTTTACCGTCTCCACCTTTGAGGGTGTCCTTGTCTGCTCGGCCCTCCAAAATATCGTTGCCGATACCGCCTTTTAGAATGTCATCTCCTGCACCGCCAGACAGGATGTCGTTGTCATCGCCGCCCTCCATGGTGTCAGCACCTGCACCGCCGTCTAGGATGTCATTGCCTGCACCGCCTCGCAAATAATCCGCTTTATCTGCGCCAACAAGTACATCGTTACCGCCGCCCCCAATGAGAGCTACGCCCTCGTATGGGGCCAGTTGAGGAAACAGGCTCGATCCACTGACTTTCGCTAAAGCTTGGCCAGCCATCAAACTGCCATCATTATTAACATCTAAGCCATCAAAATAGACCAGCCTATTGCTACCGTCTCGGTAATCGATGACACCGGATCGGTTAAGCTCACTCATCAATTCGGTGTATTTCTGAATGGCAATAAGCAATCCCGCCGTTTGCCCTTGCAATACAAATTCTTGGTATCTTGCATTAGCGATATCTAATTCAATCCAATCGCTCTGCTTCACAACAGGTATTTTTGTTATTGGCCCTCTAAATTCAATAGGAACCCTCCTACCGATTCCTGACGGATCAATCCTAGTTTCAGTAAAAAAGTTGGTAACCGTTGCCGGTGGACTATCACTTTTGAAATCAAAATTGTCGTCTACAGGAATCACACCAATATTTTGAATTTCCCGAGTTCCGTCGGCTTTGACAATAAAGCGTGCATCTGTATTGATGCGAAATTGTGTGGATCCAAAAACATAGGCTCGATCCTTAAAGTCTGCTGCGGTTGGTTCAAGAAAATATTGGGAGACACCAATGTTGCCGTCCGCAATTCCATATGTGGTCAATAGATCACTTGTTGAGTACACGCCTGGTGCCAAACTAGATGCACCCGGATTTACTCTTCCATTCGTATAGTCAGAACCTTGCAGGAAATTCCGCACGAAATTGAAATTACCGATACCGACAAATCGTCCGCCTCCATTGCGCATGTAGTCTTCTGAGTTCACCACAATTGGAGGCCCGTCAGTATCTTTGGGACGGATAAATCGATCATTTCTTAAATCGTCTCCCACAGGCGGCGTTTTTTGCCCATAAAGATACTGAGACAGAATTTCTATTGCAGTTGGCATTGGCATGTTAAATCCTTAAAAAGTAGATAAATTATTCTTGATCCTGAGGGTGAGGAGGAAACCATACAGACCCACAATTTGAAACTGAGAAACTCCAACGGTGCTCTGGAAATCTTTTGCGAAAATTCAGTTGTGCTAGATTTTCTTTTTTCGCCTCAATTATTTCTTCTTGGCTACTTTGTTGCCTTGCACCGCAGCAGGTGGCGTCCAAGTTGTACATTTCGTATTCGTAAAGATAATTACCAAAGTTATTAAATTTTTCACTTGTCAATCCCAAGTGTTTGTTCATCTTGAAAAACTCAGAGGTAATCGTTGGGTCAGATCGATGGAGGGTTTTCCCCGGCAGCAAAAGCAATGAGTACGTTGTTTTGGGCGAATAGTTGAGAATTGTGAATTCGCCTTTATCAATCTCTGAATGGAACTGATTAAGTTGATTTTTATCACTTAGCTGTAAAGGCTGCTCTTTAAGTAAATCCAGAAGCGTTCCAAATTCATTGCGTTGAATAAGTTCTTGTTGCGTAATGCTGCGGCCAAGAAACATGATTTTTCGATCACGCGGACTTCCATAAAGCAAACTATACCTGCCAAGACTGTGTGCGACATAACTCTTAATCACTCGCAGCTTCATCTCTGATTCAGAAAGTTTTGATAATTTGCTCAAGCATTGACCAGTTGAATTGTAGGCACTCAAAAGCACGAGGATGGCCCATGCAAGCAAGAGTAAAAGCACCATCAAACCAGCCCATTTAAGCTGAGCGGGAAAGCCAGTTGTTTCACTAGGAATCTGCTTGTCTTTGATGCTCATACAGAACTCCTAATCACTACATATTCAGCAACATTCAGTGCAGCCTCTCGACGTACTAGAGACTGATATATCGTGTAGTCCGTGTGTCTGTAGCATATTGTGTAAAAACAGCTTATATCCCTTAGGCGATTCGAGCAGTCTGCACTAATGAAATCTGAGCAGATTGCTGTCGAATCTATAGCGATATCGATTCTGCTATTCATCATGCCTCTCCAATCTTGTTTTGCGGCGCTTGCAAATGTGACTCCATCTGCTTGACCTCATGCACACTGCTGCCATCCGCCTGCTTACCGATTCTCAAGACGCCATCTACCTTCAACGCCTTCGGCATCGCATGCGTAATAAACAGCATCGTTACCTTGCCCTTGAGCTGATTGATCGTCTTAGCAAAGCTCTCTGCCGTGTCCCCGTCCAGTGCACTCGTCGCTTCATCAAAGATCAGAATCTTAGGCTTCTTCAGCAGCGCTCGGGCGATGGCCATTCTTTGCTTCTGCCCGCCACTCAATCCAACCCCACGCTCCCCCAGCTCAGTTTGATAGCCCTTCGGAAGCTGCTCAATGGTGTCGTGAATCCCCGCCATCTTGGCCGCTAAGGTCACTTGCTCCAGTGTCGCTCCCGGGCTACCTGCTTGCAAATTGGCTAGGATCGTACCGCTGAAAAGAATCGTTTCTTGCGGCACAACACCAAAGTGGCTTCTGAGTTCATTGGCGCTGAGGTTGCGGATGTCCACACCATCGAGCTTGATGCTGCCCTCAGTTGGCTGATAGAAGCCGAGCATGAGCTTGGCCAGCGTGCTCTTGCCCGAGCCGCTTGGCCCCATGATGGCCAAGGTTTGACCAGGTCGCAGGCTCAGATTGAGATTGGTGTATAGCAGCGGATGCTGCTCGCTGTAACGAAAGCCAAGGCCTTCGATCTGCATCTGGCCTTGACCTTGATTACTTCTTTGTGGAATCAGGCTGTAGGGCTCGGTAGGCGCATTCATCACATCGCCCAATCGCTGGACACTGAGGCTGGCTTGCTGAAACTGTGTCCATAGGCCGACGATGCGAAGCACGGGTTGGCTGAGTTTGCCGGCAAACATCTGAAAGGCCACCAGCATGCCCACTGTAAACACAGCTTTCGATTCTGGATCGGGTGTCATTACCATGTAGGCTCCAAGCATGAGGATGCTCAAGGTCATGACCTGCTCCATGGTAGTGGCGAAGGTGTTGTAGGTATTGGCGATCTGCTTTGTCTTGAAGGCGCTGGACAGAAGAGTGGCGAGATAGCCGCTGTAGCGTTGACGCAGCTGAGGCTCCATCTGCAAGGTCTTGACGGTCTCAAAGCCTGCGATATGTTCGGTCACGAAGGCTTGGTTGCGTGCTCCGAGCAGGAATTGCTCGTTGAGCTGTTTCTGGAAGACAGGCGCCATGATGAAGCTGGCCATAGCAATGATGAGTAATATCCCCACAGCCACCGCCGTGAGCAGCGGGCTATACCAGAGCATGACGCCCAGACAGATGAAAAGGAAGGGCAGATCGAGAATCAGGCTAACGGCTGCGCCGGAGACGAACTCTCGAATGGTCTCAACCGCATGCAGGCGAGCAGCGACCACGCCGGTGGGGCGATGCTCAAAGTAGCGCAGGGGCAGGCGAAGTAGTTGCTCCCAAACGGCAGCGCCGAGCACTGCATCAACCCGGTTGCCGGTATGGAGCACCAAATATTGGCGCGCCCAGCTCATGAGGCCGTTGAAGACAGTAAAAATCGCCATGGCAATGCCGATGGCGATCAAGGTACTCTGGGTGCGGTGAACGACAACTTTGTCGATGATGGCTTGAGTGAACAGCGGCGTGGCCAGAGCCACGATTTGCAAGGCCAAGGATGCAAGCAGCACATCACGCCAGACTTTCTTGTGGCGCATGATTTCGGGGATGAACCAGCGAAAGCCAAAGCTTTGTGTAACAGCGGCTTCATCAGACGCGCTGGCATCGGCATCGTTGACGGCGTCAACTTCAGGAGAAACCAGCCATGCAACGCCCGTTAAGCGATCTGATAACTCGCCCAAGGATAATGCCTGTGGTTGATTAGCCCCCGCACTGAAGAGCACGGCTTTGTCTGACTGGACTGCGGTGATCAGTGCTAGGCCTTCACTCTCAGGTACAGCAGCGACAGAAAGCTCCTCAGATACGGGAACAGAAGTCTTGGTTTGAATCAGGAGAGGCAGCGGCAAGCCCGACAACTGAGCCGCCGAAAGTTCCATGCGGCGAATACGAAAGCCTAGGCGGGTAGCGGCTTGGATGAGGGTGGCTTCGGTAGGCGGCTCGGCCTCAGAGGCAGGGAACTCTTGAGCCACCAGTTCGGCAGAAAAGCTTTTGCCATGCAAGGCAGATAGGCTACCCAATGCCCACAAAAGATGCGCAGGAAAAAATTGCAGAGTCAACTCACTGTCTGCCTGCTTTTTGGCGCGACCAATTTCCCCTAAGAAACCCATACATCCCTGTTTAATTTGTTACGGATTGACATCGATCATAGCCTGACATTTGCATTTTTTAACACTCATTGCTGCCAAACTCCCCAGAACTGATGGTGCATAAAGGCATGCAAATAGCGCATCTAGACTGCGATCCTAAGCTGATTCAAATACTCTCTGCTCGGCTTGCTATCAAAAACAAACTGCATACAAAAACAGGCCAGATGTAACAGTGGCAAAGCTGATGCGCCCGGTTAGCAGACTAGGGGCATTTGTCACAAGGCACTATCAGAACATGCAGCTCGCACTTCTGTCTGTGGCGTCGCTGGAGTCGAAATTGAGTGCAAATCTTTGCCTTGGCCTTTTGATAACCGCCTGAGCAAGAAACCACCGCATCGAGTGGCTTTTTATTCCGAAAAACAAGGGGGATTTCTGGCCTGACACGGGGGAATTTTTTGTCTGAACCTACCTGAGCGTGAAAGAACCGTCGTAGAAGCGATACGCCCGCCTGTAAAGCAGAAAATTCTTCCGTAACGCAAGTCAATGGCTGTATGACTGAATTGGATCAACGGCTTCAAAAAAAGCCGCTGCAAAGCCATCAAAACGGCATTAGAGCGGCTTTTTGCATTGGTTTGGCGAGCAGTAGCGCCAAGAGCTTCAAAGCTACTTTCTGCGTCTATTTGGAGTACACACCAACCAGACATCTTGCTGGAAGAAAAAAATGTTTATCTAGGCTAAGTTATTGATTTTATTGACATTTTCCATAGGACCTTATAGATTTCAAATAGACAGTTGGCCTTCGTCTGACTGATTTTTTTGAACCATTGGAGGTAATGATGAAGACAGTAAAAAAGACAGCGAACGTGGGCGATTCTGGTGCTCACGGCTGCGGTACTAGCAGCGTTGTTGGCAGCGGCAAGCGTATTGGCTATCTACGAGTCTCTAGCGTCGATCAAAACGAAGCACGCCAGCTAGACGGCATCGAACTGGATAAAGTGTTCACCGACAAAGCCAGCGGCAAAGATGTGAACCGTCCGCAGCTTGCGGCCATGTTGGAATTCGTGCGCGAAGGGGATCATATTTTTGTACACAGTATGGACAGGCTCTCGCGTTCGCTTCGTGACCTACAAGAAGTCGTAGAAAAGCTCACGGCAACAGGTATCACCATCACCTTCAAGAAAGAGAATTTAACGTTCGAGCCGCCTATTGCCGATGGCGATGCTCACCGCATGGCTTATTCGATGTTCATGATTCAATTACTGGGTTCCGTGGCTCAATTTGAACGTGCGCTGATACGCGAGCGCCAAAGGGAGGGCATTGCAATCGCGAAAAAAGAAAAACGCTACAAGGGACGCAAGCCAGCGTTGGGCAAAGCTGATGTGACGCGGCTCAAAGAGATGGCTAGTGCTGGCGTATCCAAGGTCGAACTGGCTGAGAAATTCAGTATCTCAAGGGCTAGTGTTTATGTGTATCTAAGCGCTGAGTAAGCCATTGGTGCTCTTGCGCTTCACAGGTCTATGCGTAATATCACAAAATTTACTCATATCCTCGAATCCAATCGTGATCTTGTACATCCATTCGGATACGTAGGACGCTTTCTTTTGCTGCTAGTCTTTGTTCATTTTGCGAAATCGCAAGAGCAAGCATTTGGATTGCTGCTCTTGCGACACGCAAGGCATTCAAAACCTCTTGATCAAATTGCCGTCGCTGGTGACGAGCTATTTCTGGCGCTTGTCTGTAGCCAATACCTTCTTCATCATGAAGGACAACAAATCGATGCGTGCTTGAATTGCGCAAATCTTTCTGTGGCCGAAGAATTCCACTCTCAGATTCATAGTCATCGGCTAGCTCGGTGAGTCCATAAAGAGCAGTCACACCTGCGCGTATTGCTTTCTCAACGGTCTCCAAAAGTACGCGCTTTTCTGCCGATTTACCATGGTTGGTTCGCCATAACCGCCCAAAGTAGACCTTTTCTGTGGGTAGCCCCAGTCCAAAGTAGTGGTTTGCCGTCACGGCAACCTTGTCGAGAAGGTCTAGGGCAGCGCGATGTGCCAATATGAGTGCGGATACATCAGGGCCATAAATCGCGTAGTCAAGAGTATCGGCATAACGTGCGGTTTGAGGCCATGCATCTTTGCCCGTACTTTGCCATGCTAAATCACGAGCCAGAATGAAATCGCTTTTCAGCACATTGAACATCGCGAACACTGGCGGCGGCAAGCACCCCCCATTTGAAACGTCTTCAATGATTGAGGAAAGCATAAGCCAGTCTAATTTACCCAAGGTAGGATCAACGAGTTCTACGGTAGGCGCAAGGGTTAGCCGCTCACGCTCTACCCACTCCACAAACGGGTCAGTATGCTGAGAACGAGGTAAAGGGGCATCGATTTTTTGGACAAATTCAGCGATCTTCTGCGCTGCTTGTGCGCCAGCGAAGTGGGCTACTTTCTCATGATTGCGGTGAGCGATCTTGGCTAAATGCTGAACCTCGGTATATGTCAAATCTGACAATCCGCCTTGCTCGTAAAGCCATAATAGTTCCATTGCGGCAGACGCTGCCGCCACTCCATTCTCAGGGTCTATCTTGAGAGCAGCAAGACGAGCGTCGTGCGCTTCACTGAGGCGGAAGCTATTGCTGAATTGATTCGCTAGGTTTGTTAGCGCCTGAGTTTCTAATTCAACATCAACATGCTGTGACTTAGCGACTCTGGAGAGATAAAGCCGCGCTTCAGTGCGCTCAATCCGAGTTCTCTCTTGAAAATCTAGCCAATTTGAATCATGGGGCGGATTACGAATCATCGCCACAATTCCGTTTGCTAAGTTATAGGCGATATTTAAATTCTCGGGAAGCTTTTTGTGTAGCTCTCGAAAAATCTTCACGCCCTCTTCAATGGCATCTTGTTGATGCGTCAATATTCCTCCCTCAACCAATATTGCTGCCCGCAATCCAGCTAAATTATTACTCTCTGGCGTGTCTAGTTCAATTTCCCGGGCTTGTTTGACTGCCTCTAGCGGGTCGCTGTCTAACAACGGTTGAAGACGACGGCTCAATACGTCATATGACTGCATGTGTTCTTTCCGCAAATTTCACCTCATGCATTTCTGAACCGAAAACTTAACTCCATCAACCGACGAGGTTGCGACAGAGACATAGCCGTCCTGAAGATAGGCAACGTGCGAAGTTTTTAGAATATTATCGCAACTGTGCTCTCTTCGATATTCGACAGCGACCAATAAACTCTTGAATACTCGATCTGGAACCTGATCTGCTAGCCCAATAATAAGATGACTCATGAATGCGACAGCAACTGCAATAACTCCAGTGCCTAAAGGACGAAAGACATGCTGCGACCCATCCATCAAGCGATCCCAGAATGTTCGATCTATCGGTGGTCTTTTCCCATAGAAAATTCTGTAGCTCAAAATCTGCAATTTTTTTCGAGTCTGCGAAGAAAATAATCCGGCAAGATAAGAGGCGGGTATCCTGAACAATATGCTGATCATCAAAAAGAGGTACTGCACAAGCATGATGGTGGATAGCGTAAGCGATACAACAATGGCGAGCGCAAAGGGATAAAGTAACGTTGATAGGAGTCTGACAAATTCAGGCATCGCGGCAGGATCGACTTGTGCGAGGCTACTAGTTGCTTGTTTGGCGAGAATAGTAGATACGAATATCGTTGCCGTCGCTAAAAATGCGAACCCTGCTTTTGCGAGCCATTTGACCCACCCGGTCAACAGCATATGCTTCAATCGTTGATGCCAGTCCACCAAGGTAGCCAGACAAAGAGTAAAACCACAAAGCGCATTAATTCCCGAGAAAACAATTGGAGATTTTGTCAAGGCGAGAGCAATGCATGCCAATCCAGCTAACGCAAAGCAAACAGCGTACAAGGCCAGAGCAAGAGGGGGTGCAATAAAGGCCCTGCGTATTTTTCGGGCCCTACGTATCCAAACCCACTTAGAAAACCAGCGAACAGATTTTCCTTGACGAAAAGCAACTACACTTCCCGCATATAGAAACAACACGCCTATCAACACCACGACTAGTTCGGGTGAAAATTTTGCTAACGCCACTAGAGCTAACAAGAACAGGACGACGATAGTCAGTCCCAAAATTTGGCGTAGGTTTTCCTTGTTGTTTTCAGGCATTCGTTGTCCTTCATAGGCGATCATCTTTTTGGGTGTCAAGAGATTCAGTCAATATACTTGAAGGAATATCGTTCAGTTTCGTCGCGCTTGAACTCTACCTAATTCTGATGATGCCGACCTGCTGGTTTTACGCAGCATTGGGCGATGCGTTCTGAGAATCGATCACCGAGCTATACGACTCACTGGAGTGAGCTTGTACATGTTCAGTGAGTTGACTTTTCTGGCGTTCCCAAGATCAGAATATGTCTTCTAAAGCAGTTCACCTTTGTCATCAAACACACCATAGGTCGGTATGTAATGCACGCCTGCTGAGTGTTTATGGTGGTCGGGGTGGTTTGGATTGTGTGCTTCTATATGAATGTAGTACCATGAAAATGGCACGCCGCGTTTAATTGCTACGCCAAACGCAATCACAAACACTAAAACAAACGTGCCAAAGAATAAGTAAAACTCCATTGGTGCACACCTTTTAAATCATTGCGAAAATTATTAGCGCTGCTCTTTGTTGACCATTCGATACTGCTTACATGCGCCCTTTGTGAAAGCGAAATGTACTGGTTGACTCGATTTGATGTCAGTCAAGAGACTCTCACATACTTCCTTCGATTCAAGTTGATCCACAACGGTTAGCGTGTAGCCACCAGAAGCCCCAGCAAACCACATATACAGAATCCAAGCATTCATAGTTAACCTTCCTTTTACTTAGCCTAACAAGCACTCTTTCCTAGCTACAGCGCTGCCCGCGAGGACAAAATATAAGCAATCAAAATCATCAAATGCGCATAATTATGCGATGCTTGAAATGATACATCATCTGATGCTCATTGCCTATGGCAAAAGCATCTTCTTTGTCCAACGGCAGACCGTTTGGCTCCACCAGTTTTGAACCAAAATCAACAATTGCGTTCGGGCAAGTGGTACGAACGCGCAGAGTGGGTCAAGGCATCTCTCAAGAAGACCTAGCACATATGGCTTTGATGGAGCGTGCTCATGTCGGTCGGATCGAGCGCGGGGAAAACCAACCTTCTTTGTGGATCATCTTTAAGCTCGCCAAGATTCTTGAGTGTTCGCCAGGCGATCTTGTGAACGAAACCAAGGCGCTGCTCGACAAGAGCAAGGACTCACCACTCGTTTCAGTTAAACGAATTTAGCCAAATAAAAAAACCAAGCGACCTCAGGTTTTTGAAAGCTAATTAGGCGCATACTTTTCTCAGAAAGGTTTATGTCATGGATCATCAGGACAAAGTCATTGGCTCGATTTTTTTGTGCTTTGGAGCTGTTATGTTTTTACTGCTCTGGGTCTTACGATATGCAGAACAGCTTAATCAAGAGCGTTCGCACTACATTCGCAAATATGCTTTCCCTTTGTCTGTTGCACATTCGCTAAAAGTACAGTATCCAAGTATCACTGATGCTGCAATAGAGGAAGTATTGAACCAATTGCGTACCTACTTTCTGATTTGCAAGGAATGCGACGGGAAGCCTGTCGCTATGCCATCAAGACTTGTCGATTCAGCATGGCACAACTTTATTCTGAGCACACAGCGGTATAGAGTTTTCTGCCAGGAAGCATTCGGCTGGTACCTTCACCATCTTCCCGAAACCGACGGTCAGTTTGATGACCCTCACGAATTGGGAAGAGCTGTCAAGGGTGCAAAACTGTTTGAAGATTCCTCAAAAGCGATCCCATCAATCTTCAACCTAGATGCTCTTTCAGGTCTGATCCATAACCCGTCACAATTCACAGCGGTTCAACTTAATTCTGCATTGGCTGATTTTGAAGCCCATATTCAGCGAAATAAATCAGAGAGCGAAAAGGCTTCGGCGGGTGGCTGCTCAGCTGCCGCCGCATGCGGTTGTGGAGGTGGCTCTTGCTGAGAGATTTATTGTCGCGATCATGCTCCAACATGTACAAGTAACATGTACGAGTGACTTGTACATTGTAAAAGTCGCCAACAGCCTCCTCCGTTGACAAAATTTGCCCCTGTTTACACTGTGCAAGTTAAAGTTACAGTGTACAGAAGAGCCTACAAAGATTGACGGGATTGTCAGTCGTTTACCGTTGCTCCGCATGACAAGCCAGTTCTTTTTCTGCAGCATCGATTAGCCTTGCTAATTTGGCGGCTAGGTCTTTGTCCAGGCTCAATGCAATTCCTCGTTTCTCTGCCTGCGATTCAAGCGCCTTGAGCCTAACACCAAGCTCGGCAGGCGCATTAAATACGATCCGTGCAGTAGCAAGTTTAGGTGGTTTAAGCAGTCCCATTTGCAGAGTTTCCTTTCATTAATTCTGACCAAAGCTCCCCCTTGTCCCCCACTCTTTGCACATACCCAATGAATTTCGGAATCTCGGGCAAAGCTTCACTCTGTGAGCGGGAGCGCTTCCATTCGGAACGAATCAATGAGAAGCATTTCTTTGCTTGCTGTCGCGCACCAGCAAAGCCAATTGTTCGCGCAAGAACGTGAATAATTTGCGCCAGTTCTACGTCATGGCGAACGCGTATTACTGAAACGATCTGATCACGTAAAGCATGCTCTTGGCTACGTGTGTATTGCCAAGTCCAACTCGCATCTTTCGCTCCCGGCCTGGTCTTGCGAACGAGCTCGTAACCGGTCAATTGAATGCGATCTGTAGTTGCATCGCGCCAACTTTCAGCTTGATTGCTTTCATCAATAAGATCGATCAGCATCACCCAATGCACGCTTTCTTGACCATCAAACCATGCGAACCACCGCGCTACTGGCTGATTGATCTTTCGCGCTTTGAGGTCGTGGTGCTTGGCACTGTTGATCTTGTATCGTCGGTGCAAATCAATGCATCTGAATGCAGTCTTTTCAAGCTTCGTTATGCCTTGTATGTAATGGCGAGCACCCTGCCCCACGATGGATGCTACGCGCTGCATCCAAGGCGCTTTCTTCGTAAAAATGAATGGATTGGTTGGACTACTCTTGCGAGTCAGACTAATCCTATTCGAGGGTTTTCCATTTCTCATAAGGGCTAAGATTACTCAGCCACTCACTCAAAATCAAAGGCAAAAATCATCAGTCATTCTGTTAAAAATTTGGCTCATACTGCTGTCTTTTCGGTGCAACGAAAAATGAAGTCGTTACCGCAACAATAGGGCTTGACCAAAATCGCACCGCGACAAAAAGAGATTCCTGTATTCAGCTCGACAGAACTAGCGGCATGCAACACAATTAAGTGGTCACAAAGGCTTGCCAAGCCAACAACCACACGATCACTTAGATCATCATGGATGTCAGGCTCGCCAAGACTAGACGTCAAATTTCACTAACGCGGACGCGTTGAACTGTTGATTGCCAATCAGCAGTAGCACGGTGAAGCGTGGTGCTCGTAATTGAGCTCGCCATGCTACGAAGGGCGCTGATGTCTGAAACGACATCTTCGACCCAATCCCAAGCGGGCAACGGCTCGCTGAATTGATAAATAAATTATCCAGATCGAGAATGGGCGACACGGAAACGGGCAACTTGAGGCAATGCAAGTTGTTCCTGCCGTTAAACGAAAGTGGGTAACCAGACCCACCCTCGGCGCGTATCGTAAGAGCGCGACGAGTGCCACACACGTAGGCTGTCATGGTGTGCAGAAATGCCATCGGCCTGAGCGGAGAAATCTGACTCAGGCGGCACCTTGGGAAACCTTGGGTCACTGTATAGCTCAAGCGTGTAACGGCGACCTTCAAGGTCGCTGTGTGGAGTGTGATGAAGCCGTTGCTAACCGCAGGTTGGTAATTGGTAGGTTGATGAAGTGTCGGGTCGGGTAGGTCACCGGCTTTGGAATCTCGCGGGATCGAAACCTCTGTACTCGGAAACGAGGAAAAGGGTAAGCGTAGCGATGACTTGACATGGAGATCGGCGGCGTTGTCACGCGCAGTAGTTCACGGCTAACGTGGGAACCTCTGACGGCTGATGATCCGGGTGGCACCGGGGAAGCGCAAGAGGGGGAGATCAGTGAGTAGTGCTAGGTCGAGTAATTGACTGGGGCAGACCACAAGGGCAGAACCAATGGGTGTTCTTGTGGCGAAAGCTGAAACCGTGCAAAAAGTGAAATGAAAGCCTCTGAAAAGGCGTGATGGTTGAAAAGTGATGGGGGCAAAGGCTTGGCAGCCTGCGCCCCTCTCCCAACCTTGGCAGGTTGGGATTGAGACTGAGGGAGTCTTCGCGCGATCAGCACTGACTGCGCGATGTTTGTATGGGTTGGTGGATGTCTTCGCAGACATTCAGCAACTGGCAAAGAGATCCAGTGGCGAAAGCTGCTGGCCACGTAACCGAAAGCCTTGCTCACGTACCATGAGCTGCCTTGAATGGCAAAAGAGAAGTGCAATCGAACGCTTGGTACAAAGCAGTGTGGCTCTACTACGCGAAGACTTTGGGAAGTCTTTAAAGCCCTGAATGCGACATCAACTTCGGCTGATGAAGCGACTATTCCCCCAGCATCTTCGGATGCTTGGGGGAGTTTTTATCTTATTCATTTCGCCTCTTCGCTTGTTCGCTGCGTAGCTGCGAAGCGGAGAGCCGCTTCGCGGCGCTACTGTCTTTTAAGAAATTTCTGTTTCAGAAACGTTTCCAATAGCCGAAGACATGCGCGCACGACCTTGGCATACCGAGCCTTCAATCAAAGCACAAGTCTTTGATTGAAGCGTTTACCCCTTGGTAGCATGTAGGAAGGGAGCCGCAACTGCGGGAAACCTTTGGTTTCCCAGTGGGGGTCGAGTCGGCTGCGTAGCCGTAGGCGAAGCTAGGACAGGGGGAGCAGGCATGCTCCCCGCCGACTGGCTATTGCGCCCCTACGGGCGCACTAAATTTCAGTATTTGATGTTGTCCACAATTTTCGAAAGATCAACTACCAGTATTAAAAGTAAAAATACATAATACAAGAGGCCAAGCTTGAATCCTAAATAACACAATTAAATCATAGACTTGCGGTGTATGTTAGCATACAACTTGATCCTGATCATACGTGAATTGGCTCCTAATCATGCGTGAGCTTAGGAAAAAGCAGCTCCAAATCATGCGTAAATTAGCTGCAAATCATGTGTGGATAACTTTGATGATCCACAGCTTTCCGTGGATAAGTTTTGGGCACGTGAGTTGGGCCTGACCTCAAGACTACCCCAAGTTCTGAGCACTCTACTTTCGCAGCGGGATAGACTTCAAGCACCATGCTCAATTGATGCTTGAAGTTTCTTTTGAAATTTGCTGATCCTTTAGAGTCTTTTTGAAACCCAGGACCGAACTGTTCCCGCAGCCTATTCCAAGGAATTGGGCGAGTAGCATTAGATTTCAAACAATTCATTCTATAAGTCAGCCAAATATAGATGTCGATCGCTAAGGAACTACCTTTTAATTTTCGCAAAGCACGCATATCTACAGGCACTGCAGAAGTGCGTATGTCTTTGAAAAGCCCGTTTCCAATAGTTACACGCAACTGCCGTGAGTAAAGGCCGTTTTCATGTCTTGCGGACCACCAATTTTCAGTCTTCTCTGCAACTACTGTGTGTAGCGACGAAATTGGAACATCCCCAAAGTATCTTGTGTAGATTGATGTACTCAAGTGAGCTTGTCCCCAAAAAGTGGACACTAAAGAAAGAGTTTTTCAACTTATTTTTTGGAGGTTCCAATGGCCAGAGGCAGCAAAAGGAAATACACGTCGCAGACTAGGCAAGATGCGGTCGGGCAAGTCATCAAGGCCGGCTTATCGCTATCGCAAGTTGCGCGCAGCTTTGACATGCCAGTTCAAACGCTGGAGAACTGGGTGGGCAAAGAGCGGCGGGGTGAGCGGCCTAAATTTGTCGCATCTGCCAGTGCTCAAGACGAAGAGATCAGCCGTCTTAAAGCGCTGTGCGCAAAGCTCACAATGGAGCGCGACATCTTAAAAAAAGCAACGGCGTACTTTGCAAGGGAAGTGCTGTGACGTACGCCTGGATGGATGAGCACAAGAGCATTTGGCCTCTCAAAGCCATGTGCGCTGCGCTGGGCATAAGCAAAAGCGGCTACTACGCCAGCAAGCACCGCCTGATAGGTCAGGCTCAACAAGCCAAAGCGAAGGCGCAAGAGGATTTGCATGCGGCCATCAAGCAACAAAGCATTCGCCACAAGCAGCGCTACGGCAGACCTCGCATGACCGATCAGCTTCGCAAACTGGGCTTTAGCGTCAACCACAAGCGCGTGGGCAAAGAGATGAAGCGCTTAGATTTGCAGTGCAAGCTGCGCCGTAAATACAAGATTTGCACCACCGACAGCAAGCACGGCTACGGTCTAGCGCCCAACATCTTGGAGCGGCGCTTCACACAAGATGCACCCAACAAAGCGTGGGTGGCTGACATCACCTACATCCATACCGAAGAGGGCTGGTTATTTGCTGCATTGGTCATGGATTTGTTCAGCAAGAAAATCGTTGGCTGGGCGCTGGATGAGCAAATGCCGCAAGGGCTCACGCAGGAGGCGCTACGCGTCGCCTTGCTCAATCGAGAGCCAGCGCGGGGCTTGATTCACCACTCGGACCGGGGCAGCCAGTATGCAGCGCACGACTATCGGGATATCACCGCCGTGTGCGGCATGCAAACGTCGATGAGCAGAAAGGGCAACTGCTGGGACAACGCAGCGATGGAGTCAGCCAATGGCACGCTGAAGGTCGAATGCGTCAATCGGCAGAAATATGACACCAGAGAGCAGGCAAGACATGACGTGCTGGAGTTTATCGGTTACTACAACCATGATCGTGCGCACAGCAGCTTAGGCATGCAGACACCCGTAGCGTTTGAGCAGGCGTGGCTGGCCAGGCAAGCAAAAGAGGTCGACCAAAATGTGAACAAGGAGACCGCTCAGATATGATCAATCGCGCTGGGCGAACAACCCAGCAATAGATTTCTTTGGTGTCCACACTTCGGGGACAGGTTCACAAGATGCTTTCCAGCTGATTTCGAAATCCAGAAATATTTCCCTTTCGCCCTCCGGTTGCCCTTATACCAAAATGCTTCATAAAAGACGTAAATGAGCCATCAAACACAATTTCCCGGGACTTAGCAACAACTACTTGAGTCGTTAGGAAAATCAATATAAGGCGAGCAATCGATCCATAAGGCAAGCCATAAGACGATGCAGTCATCAAAGTCATTTCCATTGATCGACTTTTGATGACATATTTCAAATCGCTGGACTTTGAATGAGGCAGCGAAATCATCGCAAGATAGCGAGGAACGAAGGCAAGCTCAGATGATTCCTTCGCGCTGACATTCGCAATTTTTAATCAGGCATCAATTAATGCATCGAGCTTCGCTGAGGGAGCTTGTGTTTTTTGCTTGTCACGTATCGCCTCGCTCTGAAAACAAGTTTCAAATAGCTGATTCAAGACCTAGCTCCCACACTAAGACTATTTTTTCTGGGTCGCCCAATGCGGGTATTTTTGAGTCTTACCTCATTTGACGCCAATTTGTCTGCATTCAACTGGGTTCCTCGCTCAGTCGCTTTCTTAGGTGATGCACCTACCTGTGCGGCCTCCAACGAGCGAATCCATTCACGACAAGTTCCGAGCCGCCAGCAGAGTTTTCTACCAAATACAACGAGGCGCGGTGGCAGCTTGCTTGGTGAGTCTGAATGGATTTTATAAACCACCTTGTACGTGGTGTTGAGGAGGGCAGCTAGCTCTTCAGGACCAATGACTTGGTCGTCGTGGCACTTTTGCAAATGCAGAAATACGTTAACTTGATTCATTTCATTTATACGCTGGTAAGAGATTAAAGTGCGGAGCTTAGGCACTTCAAGTCAACTAAACAAAGGCAAAAAATTCGATGAAATCTATCAAAAACGTGGTGCATGAAAATGTATTGGAAGACCAATCGCAGAAGTCAAAATTTTCAAGTGTTCAGACTCCAAAAAACCCTTTATTTGCCGATGCTAGGGAATTCAAAAAGGGGCGACATAGACCCTCAGAGCTGATGGCACGAGAATGGATGATGAAAACTGCGAAATCAATATCTAACGCAACCAACGCTGAGTTGGAGACCAATGTGGGACTACATGGGTCTCCCTATCACTCAAAAGGCACGCCGAAGAAGAACGGTCGTTACGCTAGTAAAGTCTTGCGCAAAGAAGCTGGCACGACATCAGAGCGCAATAAGGACTTAGCAGCGAGAAATCTGATTGCTCAGGGCTGGTTGCCGAAAATTACTACGTATGGTTGCTCTGATATTGAAGAATTGGCCTATGGAACAACAAGGAATTTTGATGATCGATGGCCTAGAGATCCTAACAAACCAATTCCATTGCAACTTATGGCCGCAGCTAAGCAAGAAGTTCAATGCAGAGAAAGCTTCTATGCGAGCAAAGACAAAAAAATTAAACTACATCCAGTGCTTTTGAAAAAATTACGTACAGCTCTTTGCAAATTTATTCACAACGCGAATGCGTTGCATGGATTTGTTGTTGATTCAACACCCGATATTGACCTAGTTGATGGACAAGATATACCCGCCTTGATGATTGCACTCTTTGACTTGGACGAGCGTTTAAGTGATTGCAACCTATTCGTCCCAGTAAAACCACCTGCTATTTCGATCGACCTTAGCCGAGGTACCCAAGGTGCTATTGAGTTCCTCTTGGGCGAAAATTCCAAAGTGGAGTCGAAAACATCACTTCACGCACTTTAGTAAAGGAAACCGACTTGACTTGAGCCTCTGCTAGGCGGATCGGCTCGTAAAGTACAAACACTTTTGGGGTATTGCGTGACGACTTTACTTGCCATAAATTTCCCATAGTTGAAGAGTAGAAGCGGTTCAAGCCCAGTCAATAGCAGAAAGAAAGCGTGCATTAATATCAAGTGGTTGCAGGTAAATTCCTTACAACATCCTTTGATTCTTTTTGGCTGCAAATCGGCGCGCCTTGTGAGTACAGCTGCCGTTGGTCACGGACCTCATTCACTGTTTTGCCTATCCATCGAATTCACTTGGGAAGTCAATCGGTACGTCCATTATCTGGCATCGAGTTCGAAGTGTCGAAAACAGCTTTGTCGTCGGGAACAGCAATTCAAGGCGGCGAGCCGAAAGTCAGGTTTCAGACTTGAAAAGACCTTCGTGTTTCCAATTTCGGCTTTGCAGCGATTGCGGACTTTGGCGTGCGAAAGGTTAAAGGCCGGAGTGAGCCAACAACAGACATTCACGAATGTCTGCTTGCCAGAAGAAGAAGTATGTTTACGAAGGTGAGTGACGTCCAGTCGACCCCAAGGCCAAGTCATCACTTTCTGTCGCGCTATCAGTTGGGCGTGCTTTATAGTGCAACACATACGCTAACTAGTGCCTACTGATGCATGGCTCATCAGGCACAAGAGATAAAACTAACCGACCAGAGAGACGGAAAATGACAACCCAAAATCCACCCCAAAACAGGCTCAAGGGCTTTGACCCACGAGAAGTCCTCAAGGACGGCACTCCTCTGCATCTGGGCGATGGCGACCTTGTTGTCGGAGCAAGCACTCGTCAGGTTTTGGGTCGCATGGCTGCAGCGCTGATTTTTTGCCGGAATGCGGAAGGCAAGCCCTTGTTTCAAGGAATTACCGTCATTACCCCACCCAAACTGGCGTGGAATTACTCTGACGAAGAAATTTTTGAGATGCTGGTCTCCGGTGTGACCGACTTGAGAGGTGACCCAATGCTGGAGAAGGAGCGCGAACGGTACGCCTCAATGGTCAACATCGTTCGGTGCGAGCGACTAGAAATCAGCCTTGCGCTTGCAGCCGCGCAAGAGGCTGGAGCTCGCCATTTGCTGCTATTTCCCGAGTCAGGCATCTTCCGTGGCAATGACGTTGCAATTCAGTCCCAAATCCAAGGTCGGAGCACATCCTTCCTCGCAGAAGATATCTGGGTCTCTCATATCGCGAACCTTGCTCAGAGAGTCTTGCCTATAGCGCGGAAATCTAACAGCTACATCGTTCTCATCGCCTCAGAAATGTCACCCGTCAAAGAAGAGAACAGGCAACTGCTGAATGCGGTTGAGCACCTCTATCCTGCATTCGCAAGCTTCTCAGAATTGAACGCATCAGACGAGGTCCTGAAGGTCAAAGCGCCAAGATGGGTTGCGCTGTCTGCAAGTGGGCGACTCTCACAGGCTTTGGCAGAAATAGACGCGGAGGAGTTAGAGCCAGAGTTCAAGGCACAAATCAGGGTGCAGGTTGCTGCCAGAAGCGACGATGACGAACTCACGATTCGATTGGTGCGCGAGTTTGTCGATAGCGGCGAAAAACTTCCCGCTGAAATGGCGGCGCGCTTTGCGCGAATTGCCTATCGCAGCGGCGACGAGCCTACCTCCAAGTCATTGATTGCCGGGTGCCTGGATTCGCTCACTGACAGCCCTCTTCTTGAAGCTTTGCTCGAGGCATCGACCAAAATGCGGGACTCCGGGCTGGTAGAACGGCTCTGGAATCGACTGCAGGCACTCTATCCCCAATCTCCCTCATTAGGACTGGACGCAGAGGTTCGGGTCTTGCAGCAATGCCAACAGATTCCGGTTTCGACGAGCCTACCTGTATCGTCGAAGGTTGGCTTCACTGGTTTTCAGTATTTTATTGTCGACAACCTCCCGGGGCATTCATCGGTTGACTACGCAAGTTTTTTGCAAACGATTGAGGGCAGCTGGCCCAGTCAACTTCACTTTGGCGCCCTTTGCGCCTCACTGCATGCAATTGCGTGGCAGCGGCCAAAGGACGCCCTCAGCCTTGCACTTAGGGCAAGCGGCAGTCCTTTGTACGAGGACCGCGCAGTGCGCACTCTTATCTTCGTGATACGCCGGTATCTTCTGTTGGAATTGCTGCTAAAAAATGAATTGGAGTCGTACAAGCCTCCTCTTGTGCGCGTCATTCAATACTTGGCAAAAAACTCTGATGATGCACAGACCCGCAGTTCGTTGGAGAACGCGCTTTCCGTCGAAGTCGCTGGCGCGCTTGGTTTACCAATGCTCATATCGCTAACTTTGGACATCGTTGGAACCGGCACTAAGTTGAGGCCTCCGAGGAAATCAGCTGAACCACTACCTCCCGATGAATTCAAAAAACTATTCGAACGAGTCTTGATTTGGATGTCTCAACAGACCGTCATAGAACTGGGAGTGACAAGACTGCCCAATGAACTGGCTGGGTCAGACGTTAGGGGATTGATCTCAGCAATGAATCTTTTGGTAAAGCGTGAAGCGCAGATTACCCAAGACGATGAAGGTCTCGGCCTTATCAAAAAGTATTCTGCGATGATTTGTCTGCTATCCCCTTTTGAGCCTCAAGACTGGTCTGACCTCGATGCATTGCGCGTTGTGGCATCAAAGGCATGGGTTCTGGGGCATTCGCAATACGCTCGCGACGTGGCTGAGCAGATTCTCAA
This sequence comes from Variovorax sp., assembly GCA_031375105.1. Taxonomy (GTDB): domain Bacteria; phylum Pseudomonadota; class Gammaproteobacteria; order Burkholderiales; family Burkholderiaceae_C; genus JANMDU01. The sequence continues at coordinate 389 of JANMHJ010000076.1, read as the reverse complement.
GCTTGCTGGCGACGAGCCGATGCGAAGAAGAATCGCGTGGGCATGCTATGCGGACATACACCAGCGCACCAGAAGCCCTATTGCTGCTCTATTGGGAATTTCGTGCGCGGCCACCTGCGATGTTTCGGCTGAACCAGCCGACCTCTTCCAGGAAGCGTATGTTCTACTACGTGTCGCCAGAGACCTTCACTTTTACGACATTGCACGGAACGTTTTAGAGAAATGTCGAGTATTGGCAAAGACACAGGGTCAGTAGTGTCCCAACGTTTTTCAGAGGAGAGAGAGCTGTTTGTGCTCTATATCCCGATTTAAATTTGCTGGGGTTGTTGTAAGTAGTTGATTGATAGGGACATTTTCAAACATGGTCAAGCTCAAGATTTGTAGGATTT
>JANMHJ010000065.1:0-38379 GCA_031375105.1 Variovorax sp. | reverse complement strand
GGCGCTGTACTGGATGCGCTCTTCCTCTGGCACGAAGGCAAGGATCGCATCCATCAAACTGCTCTTACCTGCGGCGCTGCTGCTTTGAATCACGATGGCCAGCGGCCTATCGAGCTTCCTGCTCACGCCCGCCAAATAGCCCACCAGCTTGTTTGTGGATTCGCCCACCACGCCACAGGCTTCAAAGTCGGCCAAGATGCGCGCGGCCATGTCGGGCGATTTGAGCAATGCAAGCGCGGCGGCGTGTTCTTCCAGTGAGAGCGTGGGCGAGGCTGCGGCTGATGTCTTCGGCGCGAGCGCGGCTTGAATCTGCGCATCCTGCAAAGCCTCCAACTTGAGCAGCACACGGCCTAGATCGGCTTTGAGCACGTCCTCCGATATACCCAGCTCGCCAGCAGCTTGGGCGATGAATTGCGCTCTGGCACGCGCTGCATACAGATCAAAGCTGTCCACATGAAACGCATCACCACAGCCGGCCAGCACATTGACCTTGAGTACTTCATAAGCCAGATTCTTCGCAAGCCCGCGCACCCGCCAGCGCCGCGCCTTCGCGCCTTCTCCAAAGTGCAGCAATACCTCGGCAGCGCTCACATCGGCCAACGGCTCGGGCACTGCATCGCGTTGAACGGGTAGCGTATCCACATCAATCGCCGCCGTGCTCGCCGCGCCAGCAGCAAGCACCGTGGACGCGTCAGCGCTCACAGGTTCAGCAGCTAAAGAAGAATCCGCTTCACTATTATTTTGATAGCTGCTCGCGCACGTTCTATGCCGGGGAATAGCCTCTTTTGCTTCTAATTCTTGTCTATCAGGCATTGCGGGCGCACTCACACTCTCGCACGAAGGTTTTTCTCCTTTTCCCAACCACTGCGCCTGCCGAATGAGTAGCCCTAAACTTTTAGCTGCTGGTGTGACCTTCTGCGCATACTCGTTGGCATCCATGCCCTTAGGAAACAGGATGCGGTAGCACTCAAAGCCTTCGCGCATCAGCTCAGGAGCGAGCTTGGCCGCTGCACGATCCCCCGGCTCATCACGGTCGTACGCAATCAGGATGCGCTTTACGCCATGGCTTTTGAGCGCGGCCAGCAATTCATTCGTGAAGCCTTCCACCCCATAGGCCGTGGTCACATTGCGAAACCCCGCACACCAGAAGGTCAGCGCATCAATGATGGCCTCACAGACGATGATTTCCTTCGATGCACCCGTATCAGCCATGAGTGCCGCCACATTGAACACGCCACGCCCACGCGAGGGATTCTTGGGCAAATACATGTGCAGCGCTGTGCCTTTGCGCAGCTTCGGGGTGATCTTGCGGCCATACAGTTCTTTGACCTGTCCGAATTCATCGAACACAGGAACGACCACCGAACCATTGAAATGCTCATGTCCGCTTTCACGGTACACGCCCAGCCGCTCCAAGCGGCTGCGTATCTGCGCACCTTCGACGCGGTTCTTCCCCGGCAAGCGCAGCCCTAGCGTGCGATTGGCAAAGCCCAGCTTGAAATGATCGAGCAGCTCAGGGTGGTTCAAGCCACGGCTTTGCAAATACGCCAGCGCTTCGGGCGAATCTTTCAAGCTCTGCTGGTAGTAGCTCACCACCTGAAGCAGCAAAGCCCGGTCATCCGCATCGAGTGCCACCGGCGGCGGCAAACTGCGCACCGTGCTGCGTTTGATCGGCTCGGCGCTGTGCGCTGCACCAGCAGCTAAAGAAGAAAGCGCAGTCTCATCCTTCAAGAGCTCGACGGCATGCCGAAACGAAACGCCTTTCAACTTCATCACCCAATCCACCACACCACCACCGATCTGACAGCCAAAGCAATGCCAGAGGTTCTTTGATGGCGTGATGGTGAGGCTAGCCGTATCGTCCGCGTGAAACGGACATTTACCCTTCCAATCCTTGCCCGTCTTGCGCAATTCAACCCCCGCCGATTCAATCAGGCGCTGCACCGATATTTCATCTTTTAGCCGCTGGAGGTCTGCGTCCGCAATACGAGCCATGTGAAGTCCTTTTGGAGGTTAATACCTGAGCGCAATTGAGGGGATTTATTGCCAATCGGCTTGGAAATAAATAATTCGCTCGCAGTATACTACCTAGAGTAGTATTATTCACAACGCACTGCAAAGTACCTTTTATGCTCATGACTGTTTCAACTCCTTTTGGCGCACACACTGCGCCCACAGTCATGGCCATCAGCACCGAAGAGCGGGATTTTTTTATTGCCTTGGGTGAGCGCATCGCGCTCATGCGCAAGGCCCACGGCATCACGCAGCAGCAATTGGCGGATGTGCTGGGCGTGTCTCAGCAAACCATTCAAGCCTACGAGGTGGGCAGGCGGCGTATTCAGGTGGCCGCGCTGCCGGTGGTGGCGCGTACTTTGTCGATCTCGCTAGAAGAGCTGTTTGGCGAAGGTCAGCAAACCAGTCGTGCTAAGCGCGGGCCCGCGCCTAAGTGGCATCAGCAAATTGAGGCCGTGGGCAAGCTGCCCAAGGCGCAGCAGCGCTTTGTGAGCCAGATGCTCGATACCGTGCTGGCCAGCGGGGTGGCCGCATGAGCGCGGCCAATTTGAATGCCTCAACTGAGCCGCTATCGATTGGCCAGATTGCCCAGCGTATTCGCCTGATTCGCGGCCAGCGGGTGATTTTGGATACAGATTTAGCAGCGTTCTACGGCGAGACGACCAAACGGTTTAACCAGCAGGTCAATCGCAATTTAGCGCGTTTTCCGGCTGGCTTCATGTTTCAGCTCGATGAGGAAGAGTTTGTTTCTTTGAGGTTGCAAATTGCAACCTCAAACGCGGATGGCAGCATAAGGGGTGGTGTCGGCGGTGGCCGGGGCGGTCGCCGCTATGCGCCGCTGGCGTTCACTGAGCATGGCGCGATCATGGCTTCGATGGTGCTCAATTCTCCTCGTGCCACTGAGCTGAGCATCTATGTAGTGCAAGCGTTTGTCGAGCTGCGCTCGATGCTGGCGACGAACCGGGAGCTGTCAAGCAAGCTGCATGCGCTGGAGCGCAAGGTCTCTAAGCACGATGATTCGATTGGTGAGCTGATCGAAGCCATGCAGAAGCTGCTGGCTATGCCTGAGGTGCATCAAAGGCCGATTGGTTTTGTGCATCCGCAGAGCAACCCGAAGGTCAAAGGTAGCAAGTCGGCGAAGAAGTAGCGCAGAGCACAACAAGCGGCGCAGCAATCACGCTGCAACAAGCCGCGCAACACACCTCCAGTTTTAGCAGCTGCGTGAGGTTAAACCAGAGCTTTCTTCAATGAGAGAAGAATGAAGAATGACAAGAGAAATTAGGCAGTAGCCGACATGGAATCTGCGCAGAGTGCTATTGAATTAAAAGCAAATTAATTTCATATTTTGAAGTTGGTGTACTTAAGCTATAACAATTTGCTGCCCGCGTTCCGTAAAGTAGGCCTCTGATTTCAGCAGAATCTCAGCCTTAATCGCACTTGAAACAGGGGCACCATTAGAAGTAAGAATGGATGAGCCAACAATCGTATTGACAGCATTAGACGCTGATGTCGTGTACAGAACATCAAACTCAAATCGATTTCCGGTTTGATCAACAAAAGTGAAGTGCTCACGACCGCTAGGCCATAGAACAGAACCATCTTCAAATCTTTTCTTCGGAAAGAATCTTGCAAGGAAACCCATCATTTACCTCGGCTGGATAAGCACGCCGTTGCGCTGCAAAATTGGAAGCTCTGTCCTGTAGAAAATAGACGCAGGATTGTTGTAGCGAACCACTACTTGAGCAGTGCCTGCAGCGTTAGTTGCAAAGACAGAGGATGCTTGCTCCCAAACCCATCGACTTCCTATTCCACGTTGCTGCAACGCATTCAACGCACTGCCAATTGGTGTTTTTTCAAGCGTGGTTCCTAATGCCGCAGCCTCTTCCATAGCACCTCGTCCCGACCAAAAAACACTATTGGTACCACCGTTCAAGCCCATGGAAATACCTTTACCAGCTACGCCAACGCCAAGTGATGCAGCATCGACAACCTCCCAACCTGTCCAACTGCCGTCGCCCATCGTCTGGTTATAGAGCAATGTCCCAGCCTTGTACCCAGGCATCCAGTCGTAGAGCTTTTGTTCAAGCGCTGTCGTGCATTTTCCGCCGGAGCAGTGGTTGAAGAGGTAGCCAAACGCCGCAGTCACCGCCCCATTTTCAAACTTGCCTCCAGCAATTACCGACCCTATCCCACCAGCAACCGTTGTCGCAATGCCTTTGGCTATATCACCTTGAATATTGGTGTTATCGCCAATCCAATTGGTTGTGTATTTTCCAAACACTGCACTGGTTGCACCAGAGCCGCATTTACCCCCGCCTGAGACAGCGCTCAAACACCCAGCCGCTGCGTGAGCGATGTATCGCTCAATGGAGCCCGGAAGCTCTCCCACACCACCTGCTAATCCGAACAACCCTCCACTGAAGGCACCACGCAATCCAGACTGCAAGTTTCCACCCGAGATAACACCCTGCGCAAAGCCGCCTGCTGCGCCTCCAAGGACGGCACTTCCGGTATAGGCCCCAACCCATTGACCCGTGAAATATGCAATAGCGAATGACAAAATCGGCCTGCGCCACTCTTTGATGCAGATGGGGCAGAACAACGCACCCAGCAATTTTCTCAAACTGAAATACCCACTCGGATCCGTGTAGGAGAGCGGATTGTTCATCACATAAGCAAACCGGTTGTGACTCTGTAGGTTCTCCGGAGCCTGGATGAACGGATCCGCACTCATGAACCTGCCAATCAGCGGGTCATAGATGCGCCCGTTCATGTGGATCACGCCCATCTCATCCAGATGCTCGTGCATCGTGAAGCCTCGGTCTAGCGTGAGGCCGACGATACTGCCTGCAGTGTCTGCCGTGCCGTTGGGGAATCTGCGTTTGCCCCATGGGTCGTAGGCCAGTCGCTCGACGACGCTTCCCGTGTCGTCGGTGACCACCGCTACTGAGCCTAGGTGATCATGGTGCAGGTATTGCAGGGTTTGTGCGGGGCGTGTGCCGCCTGCACCGCTGTTGCTCAAGTTTCCTGCCCGGCTGATCTGCATGGCAAAGACGATGCCGCCTGCACTGAGGTAATGCTTGTGCTCGATCAGGCCGCCTTCTTTGACTTCTTTTTCATACCCCAGGTCGTTATTTTGTCCGTTGAGGTAGTAGGTGATGCCGGCGGCGCCGGCCATGCTCGCTGGCGCTGTTGCGTCTAACTGGGTGCGCTGGGCGATTCTTTGGTGCTCGGGGCCGTAGGTAAAGGTTAAGGTGCGGTTGGTGACCGTGCTGCTGGTGATGTTGCCTGCAAAGCAGCGGTTGCCGGAGATTTGTGTGCCGGCGGGGCAGGCGTAGGTGGGTTGCGGTGTGCCGGTGGTTTGCGTTCTTTGGCAGGAGGCGGCTGCGCCTGTGCCGATCACGGTTTGCCCGGCTGGGCAGCCGTACACGGGAGTGGCTAAGGCGTTGTTGTTGATATAGGTGATATTCGTGAGCTGGCACTGAGAGCCGCCGTACAGGGTCTGTCCGGCGGGGCAGGTGTAGATGGGCGAGCTGAAATATGTGTAGTAATTACAATAATCCCCTTCGCCAGCAGACCAGCATGTTGCTACAACTTTGGTGCAGCTGCCGTTGCCGTCAAAGCTGTACTCAGCTGGGCAACTGGCTGTGGCATTACTGTAGGTGTAGGACTGCTGCGTGGTGATCCAGTTGCACTGGTTGCCCGTGACCGTTTGGCCCGCCGGGCAGCTGTAGTTAGTGATGCTGCTCGGGGCGGTGCTGGTCTGCACGCAGTTGCCGTTTATCAATGTGCCATTGACGCAACTGCTGCCAGTGACCGTGGCCACCGTACTGGTCTGCGCCCCGCCTAGGTTGTTCAAGGCCAGCTCTTTTGGCATGTTGAAACTGGTATAGGTCTCCCAGCGAATGCTGTGGCGTCCTGTGGTGTTGTCTTGGCTCACTGTGTACCACAGGTTGCCGTTGCCCATGACCATGCCACTGGCTGCGCCTAGGCCTGTGCCTAGCGTGCGTGCTCCCGCTTTGTAGTCGTCAAAGGCGTAGCTGAGTGCTCTTGTTCCCGTGAGTGCCATTGCGCCCGCGGGAGCCTCCAGCGTGATGTTGGTCAGGCGGTTGGGCCGCTGGGGGTCATACCAATACCTGCCCACGTCGCTCTTGTAGGTGATGTTGCCTCTTGCGTCGTACATGACTTGCACGGCACTGCTGGCATCTTGGCTGGTGACGGAGCCGCCCACGGCGTTGTAGTTGGTCAGGCGATTGAGGTTGTCGTAGCCAAAGGTCTCTTGCACGCCACTGTTGACGTCGCCTCGGGCGGTGAGGTTGCTCAGGGAGTCGTATTGGTAGGTGGTTTGCTGGATGCCGCCTGTGGCCAAGCCCTCTTTGGTGGCGGTGATGCTTTGCAGTCTGCCGGTCTGCTGATCAAAGGTCTTGTTGGTGATGACTTGGTTGCCATACTTGTAGCTGGTGATCTGGCCTTGGGCGTTGATGGCCAATATCTCGTATTTGGCTTCTTTGGTGTAGCCCGCTTGCGTGCCGGTTGCGCCCTGCCCTGTGACGCTTTTTAAGAAACCGAGGTAGGTGTATTGGTAGCTGACTTGGTAGCCGGTGGGGTAGCTCTTGCTGAGCACGCGGCCTGTGTTGGCCTCGTAGGTTACGCTGGTGGTGACGGTGGTGTCTAGCTTGGTGGCGGTGGTGCTGGTGCGGCCTTGGGCATCGTAGCTGTGGATGCGGTTGTAATCAATTTGCCCCGTGCCGGTTAAGGTGCTGGCTTGGCAGAGTTTGCCCACGCCTTTGGTGCAGCTGTCATACACCCAGACGCTGGTGAGATCAGGCTCGCTGCGCTTGGTCATGCGACCCAATTTATCGTATTCGATGCTGGCGCTTTGGCCTAGGCTGTCGGTCTGTAGCACGAGCTCGCCGAAGGCGTTGTAGGCATACTCCCACACGCCCATGGCGGGGTCTTGCATGGCGGTCTTTTGGCCACGGATGTTGTATTGGATGCGGGTGATGTTGCCGGCTGCATCAGTTTGGATGAGCTGGCCCAAAGCGTCGTATTGGTAAGTGACGACATTGCCTTGGGTGTCGGTGACGCTACTCGTGCGGCCTAAAGCGTCTTTAACGGTAGTTTTGCTCTGGCCTTGGCTGTTGGTGATGGTGGACTGTAGGCCGTTGTACGAGATGAGGGTTGTAGCGATGCCGCCTGAGCTGCTGGCGGTACTGTCGGGGGCTTGTTCTTTGATGAGACGGCCTAAGGCGTCGTATTCGTAGGTGACCCACACTGCTGCGCTGGGGTTGGCACTGTCGTAGGTGTTGGATTTGCGGCGGATTTGGCCTAAGGGGTTGTATTCGGTGTCTTGGACTAAGGTGGGGGTGGCTGCGCCGCCGCCGGGGCCGCCATCAAAGCCTTGGGTTTGCACACGGATGACGCGGCCTAGAGCGTCGTGGTATTGGCGTTTGTCGGGGGTCACTTTAGAGCAATTGCTGCTGTCGGCAGCGCTGCAGCTTTGCTCGGTGACGACCCAGATGGGGATTTGGGCGATGGGCGAGCTGACTGCGCTTGCGCCTTGGCCTTGGGCGACTAGGCTGCTGGGGCAATTTGCGCCGCTGTCGGTGCAATACAAATAGCTCCATTTGCTCCAGGTGCCGTCTGATCGGGTTTCTCGCTCTTTGCGGCCAAAGCCGTCGTAGCTCCACGCGGTGGTCAGTTGATTGGGGCCGGTCAGGCTGGTGGGCGAGCCAAAGCGACTGTCGTAGAGTTTGGTTTCGCTGTGGCCTAGGGCGTTGGTGGTGACTGCGGGGAAGCGGCCATCGGCTGAATAGGTGGTGCTGGCGGCTCTTGGGATGCTGGCGCTGGAAAGGGTTGCTCCTGTGGCTCCTGGGCAGGCTGAGGTGCTGACGCTTCTTTTGTTGCCGAAGCCGTCGTAGTCGTGGGTGGTGGTGAGGCAGACTTGGGGGGTGTCGGGTTCGATGACTTCTTGGATGAGCAGGCCTTGGGCGTTGTACTGGAAGCTGCTGGCGCGGGTGATTGAGCCGGGCGTAAGTTGAGCTTGTGCACTGGTGCTCGCTCCACACATCACAGCAGACGCAAATACTGCCCACTTTAAACCTAGACTGAAAGAAGCAAGCCAGTGCTTGGCGTGATGGATTGGGCTATGGCGCATGTGCCCGTTATTTTTGATGCTCATGTTGCTGTCCTGTGTGGGTGTGCCAAATCATGCAAAGTTATCGAATATGTGGTGGTAGGCATCAAAGGCCACCATCACAGCAGTACACAGGAGGAGGAGGCGGCGGCGTACATGATGAAGTTGAGGTTATTTGCAAGCTATTGGATGTACCGCTTTTGCCAGATGAGTCTGTGACGGTTACGCTGATGCTGGCCGACCCATCTGCGATTCGACTTAGACTTGCCGTTGCAGCGCTTGCGCTCATTGCAACGATGTTCGGCGCAGTATTGCTCCATGTGTATTGATAGTTACCATTGCCGCCTCTGGCAGATGCATTAGCAGTGAAGCCGTAGAGGACGCCACACTCCTCAGATACAGCGCCAGTTGATGGCAACACCACGAGCACTGGCGGGGTGACCGGGGCAGGTGGAGGCGGTGGCGCACCAAAGCCGCTGAAAGATCCCGGATCGCTGGTGCTGGTGACGCTGGCTCGCTTTAAACGGCCTAGCATCCAGTTGGTTCCGCTGACTTGGGCTGCGTTGTAGGTGTTGACGGTGAGTTTGCGGCCGATATCAACGCCGCCATGGCTGGTGTTGACGGCGATGCGGCTCGGGTCGCCGTATTGCGTTCCGTCACTGGCCTCGTAGGCGGTTGGGTTGTATTCGTAGTAGCTGGTGATGGCGGGCAACTGCACGCCGTTTAAATCCCAGCTTTCTTCGACGGAGCTGCCGGGGAAAACAACGGTGGCGTTAGGAGCCGAGCCGGTGGTGGCTTGGTAGGTAGTGCTTGAGCGTTTGAGCAAGCCTGCGTTGCCTGCGCCTGCGAGGCGGGTTTCGCTCTTGATGGGCGCGCCAATGGTGGGCCAAGCTTGGCTGTATTCGGTGTAGGACTCTATCCCGGTGACTTCTTCTTTGCTCTTCATCCAGCGGAAACCGAGCATGCCTCGGCCAGAGCCAGGTACAGTGGTGGTGGCGTTCTCGGCTTTGAGACCGCCGTATTGATAACTCATCGTGTTCGTGCCTCCAACGCCATTGCTGCTGGCTACGGCGCTGACGACTTGCATGGGGATTTGTAGGTTCGCGCGTGGATAGACTGCACCGCTATCTTTGGTGTAGATACCGTTTGCGCTTGATAGCGTCGCATAACTGACCTGCATAACGGGATTGAGACCTGCGCGTATGGAGGCCATTTGCGTGCGATTGTCGACTGGCAAAGAGGTACAAACCAAGCCAGCACCGCCAGTCGTTCTGCAAAACTCTGGCAAACCATCGCCGTTGGTATCGACCCAAGCTCTACCTGCGTCGTATCCCCAGTCGAGTACACCGGACATAATGGGCCCGCTCGCAAACCCGATTCCCGTTGACAGGGTGCACGAAACGCGCGCACTGCTGGGAATGAAACGACTTGCTAGATTGCCAACACGCCTACAAAAGTCGGCCATGCCATCCCCGTTGACATCAACCCATTGACGTCCGCTTGTATAGCCCCAGTCTTCTACTCCCGAGGTGATCGTGACACCAAAGCCTGCCCCTGTGGAAAGCGTGCAAGATAGGTGACTGGATACATTGTTTGTATTACCGATCAAGCGGCAGTAGTCAGCCAAGCCATCACCATTGAAGTCAACCCACTGCTGGCCACCGGTGTCATAGCCGCGATCAACTGCTGCACTCGAGTAAACAGTGATGCCAAATCCTAAGTCTGTGGACAGCGTACATGCCAGCCGACCATCGCCTATAACTCGGCAAAAATCGGGTAGGCCATCCCCATTGAAATCCACCCATTGGCGGGTGCTGTTAATCCCCGCATCACCAGGGGACAAAATAGTCTCCCCAAAACCGCTGCCCGTCGACAACGTACAAGCCATTTGCTTGGGCAATGTCATGCCGGCGAATTGAAAGTTTATCACTCGACAAAAGTCTGCTCTGCCATCGCCATTGATATCAACCCAACTGCGGCCTGCATCCTCACCCCAGTTCACAGGGTGGGACATGATTGTCGCGCCGAACCCAACCCCAGTTGACAACGTACAAGATACGCGATCGTTTGAATTGAAATAGCCTCCTCCTCCCACGCGCCGGCAATAATCCGCCATACCATCGCCGTTGAAATCGACCCACTCCCTTCCGCTATCGTATCCCCAGTCGACTAACCCAGACGAAATCGTTGCTCCAAAGCCCGCGCTCGTCGCCAGCGTGCATACAATTGAACTGCTGACCAGATTCTGATTGCCCTCCAAGCGGCAGTAATCGGCTAAGCCGTCGCCGTTGACATCAACCCAAGCACGACCATTGTCGTAGCCTATTGAGCCAATGCTCGCACTGGTTTGCGCAGCTCCAGGAGATGCCGTTGATGGGGGAAGAGATGAAAATATGGTGCTAGGCAGGCATGCTCCAGTAGCGCCGCATTCTGTGACCGAAATCAGCTCGCTTCTTTGCGGCAATGTCGGCTGAGAAACATAAGCAGCCCGATATTCTTTCATCAAACTGCCATTGGTATAGCTCTTGATTGCGGTCAGGCGTTGGGTGGTTTTGATAAGTGAGCCTAACTGGTACAACGCCACAGCGTCATTTCTGCTCTCGTAATCAAAGCTCGCATACTGCACACCCGCATTCGGAGCCGCATTCGCTCCATAGTCAATCCGCTTGATCCTGAAATCTCCGTTGGCATTGTCTTCCTCATAGACCATGTGCATCGCATTACCCACCGCATCCGTCACCTTGTTCAGCGCCCAGACTCTGACGATGGCTTTGCCCTGTGCTTCAATGCGTGAATCCGTTGTCGCGCCGTAGTACATGATCACGCCCGCCTTGCTTCGCACCTCAAACGATTCAGGGCCGTTCACTGCACTACCCGCTGCTGCGCCTAAAGCGGTGATCTTGCTGAAGCTATCAATCTCCGTTCGGTATTCGCTGCTAGCTGCGCCATAGGCGGTTGAGCCGGGTTTGAGCATCAATCGCTGTCCGTCCAAGCAGAATCGATCGTCTTGGTTGTAGCTGACACTGCCGCGTATGCCATCTGTAGCAATTGTCATGGGGCATCGCGTAATTGCAGACAACCCACTCAGATTCCAGCCCACGCCCAGAATACCGTTGCCACTTTGGCTGTTGTATTCCAAGCTGAGTTTGGGCTGCATGCCCGCCACACCCGGGGGCACTTGGATGGGGATGCTGTAGGTGGCTGCGCCACTTGGGGAGACGCCGAATTGGCCGGGGATGCTCATTTGGGCTGCTGCCGTAGTGGCTAGGAGCCAGGAAGCCAGTAGCGCCAAAGAGAGCGCAGCGGTGTTGCATGCGGCGCGAGCCATGCCAGAAGCAAATGACCAAGTGCTGACTCGTTTCATCGAGTTCCTCCAGTATTCGTTATGTTTCGTGATCTATAGATCGAATATGAAATACTCTAACTTAGCTTTTTTGCAATGATTTGTATACACAGCAAAAGGATAGGGGTTTTACGTAGAGTTACATTGACTTGGGGAACAAAATCGTGGGAAGCATGAAAAAAACGAGCAAAACTGCTGTTTCACTAAGTCATGTCTTGGACGATGATGTGGCAGGGTTGTGCTTATGTAAGGCGGCGCAGTAGCGTGTTTGCAACAGTCACCATGCCACCTGCTGATGCTTTTCAAGGCAAGCGATGATGCCAATAACGCCGATCTGTCTCTCGCTGGCAGCTTAGAGCATCAGGCTCTTGGCTGCGCCAATGCGCTGCGCCGCAGCTGGGGCTTTGCAAGACGCGAATGCTGCGATCTGAATAGCGCTGCATCACCTCAGGAATCGGATGCTGAAACCGGTTGCGGTAGCCCGCTTGCACCAAAGCAATCTTAGGTTTCACTGCATCCAAGAATTCGGGCGTGGACGAAGTTTTGCTGCCGTGATGGGGCACCAGCAGCAGATCGGCTTGCAAGGGTGCGCCTTGCGCCACAAGCCGCGCTTCTTGCGCAGCTTCTAAATCGCCCACCAGCAGCGTCGTTTGGCGGCCATTGCTGATGCGCAAGACGCAGCTCATGGCATTGGGCTTTTGCTGCGTTTCATAGTCTGATGCTTGAGGATGCAAGATCTCAAACGTCACGCCATCCCATTGCCAGCTTTGTCCGGCGATGCAACGCTGGCTAGGGCGCAGGGCTTGCAATTCATGCTCGTTTTCAATTGAACTGATGAGCTTGGCCTCGGGCTGCATTTTGAGCACCGCCGCAGCGCCGCCAATATGATCGGCGTCGCGGTGCGACACCATCAGCACATCAATGCGCTCGCCTAAAGCGCGAAGCAGCGGCACCAGTGTGCGCTGGCCGGCATCGCTCTCGCGGGAGAAACGCGGCCCAGCGTCATAAAGCAAGCTCCTAGAAGCGGTTTGCACCAACACCGCATTGCCTTGGCCAATGTCTGCCGCGAGCAATGCAAACTCACCCTGCACGGGGCGCGGCGGCGTGGCGAGCAGCATCGGCAATATCATGAGCGCACCTGCGCAGCGCAGCGCCCAAGGCAGCCGCATCACCAACAAAATACCGCCAAACAGGGCAAACCCCGTTATAAAACCTGCGCCTGATGCTATAGAAAACGTAGCATATGGAAATGTTGCCAATCCAGCCAACACCGCGCCCAGCGCCTGCACAGCGAGCGCCGCGCCATCCCACAGCGGCGCAAACACGGTGCCCGCCAATGCCAGCGGTGTGATCACCAGCGTCACCCATGGAATGGCCAGTACGTTGGCCAGCAAACCCACGATGGAGACTTGGTTAAACAACAACAAGCTCAAAGGCGCGAGAGCCAGCGTGATCACCCATTGCTCGCGCAGCAGGGCGGCTAGGCGTGGCAGCATCGCGCGCAGCCAGCTCGCCGAGTGCGCGTGCTCGGGCCGCGCGACAGGCTTTCCCGAATCGGTGGCAAACAACACCCCCACCGCGACAAAACTCAGCCAAAACCCCGCCGAGAGCAGCGCCCACGGATCGCTGGCCACAATCAGCGCCAAAATAGCCAACCACACCATCGGCCAAGGCCAGCGTTTGCCAGACAACCTCAAAAGCGCAACAGCGGCCAGCATGCCCACCGTGCGCTGCGCGGGCAGCCCCCAGCCAGAAAACAGCGAGTACAACGTCGCCAAGATCACGCCACCCAACAGCGCGGCATGCTGGGCGGCCATACGATCCGTGAGCCGCGTGCTGCGCCGCCACAGACTGCCGATCAAGAGCGCCGTGCCCCAGGCAAACATCGTAATGTGCAACCCAGAAATGCTCATCAAATGCGCCACGCCGGTGGCGCGGTAAATATCCCAATCGGCGCGGTCAATCGCGGCTTGATCGCCCACAGCCAGCGCCGCAATCACGCCCGCCAATTGCGGGTTGCTCACGCGCTCAAAAATCGCGTCGCGCACATGCTGGCGAGCCGCTTCCAGCGGATGCTGCCAGGTCTCGCCAATCCTGATAGGCCCATCGCCCCGCGTCGCTTCGCGCGGCGTGGCGCGCACATAGCCGGTGGCCTGGATGCCCTGCTCCCAAAGCCAGAGTTCGTAGTCAAAACCATGCGGATTCACATTGCCATGCGGCGCTTTGAGCCGCGCCACCAATTGCCAGCGCTCACCTGCTTTGATGTCACCACCGCCCGCTTGCAGCTCGGCAAAAGGCACAGCCGCAGCTTCTTCTGATAGGCGCAGCAGGCTGCGATACCAAGCCAGCTGAATGCGCGGCGGCAGCGTCACCGCTTGCGCTTTGCCCTCTTGCACTAGCTGCGCCGATTCCACATCTAGCCGAAACCGAATGCCCGATTCATCGCGCTGCGGCATGGCGGCGGCGATGCCCGTGATGCGAATATCGCGCCCCTCCAGATCTGGGCTGATCGCTTGCTCCACAAATGCAGCTGCACGCCAGCCCGCCTGGCCAAAACCCAGAAAAAGCGCCGCCAAGCTCAAGATCACCCAAGCAGCGGCATGATTCTTGGCGCTGATGATCTGCTTCTTTTGCAGACTAGGCACTATCAATTGAATAGCACTCTGCGCACATAATATAAGGGCGGGAAGGCATAAAAGCCGATAAATCCAAGTTTCCCACAAGGCCTGTTGCTGCAACTGCATCGCACAGCCCATCACAAAGGCGGCAAGCGGCAAGATCATTCGGAGCATGGCAGCGGAGGTTTTCGTCGTTATGTTCCGCTACGATTGCGGCATCTTTTCATTATGCAACGGAGCTTACGCTATGAACGTCTACGACAACCTGAAAAACCTCGGTATCGAATTGCCCGCCGTCTCCACGCCCGCAGCGGCCTATGTGCCCTTTGTGCAAACTGGCAAACTGGTCTTCATCTCTGGCAACATCGCCCGCAAAGACGGCATCGCATGGGTCGGTCAATTGGGCAAAAATATCAGCTTGGATGAAGGCAAACTCGCCGCCCGCAGCTGCGCGATTCAGCTCATGGCTGCGCTGCAAGCCGCCTGCCAAGCCAGCGGCGGCGATCTGCAAAGCGTCAAGCGCATCGTCAAAGTGATGAGCTTGGTCAACTCCACAGCTGATTTCACCGAGCAACACCTCGTCACCAATGGCTGCTCCGAGCTGATCGGCCAAGTCTTTGGCCCTGTGGTCGGCGCTCATGCCCGCAGCGCGTTTGGCGTGGCGCAAATCCCCATGGGCGCTTGCGTTGAAATTGAGATGATTGCCGAGCTGGCCTGAAGGGCTTGAGACTGATGTTTTTTTGCAATAGCTTGGCGCTCACTTTGGAGAGCGCTGACTCGTTCTAAAGCTTTAAATTTGCAGGGTAAAAGCATTTTTCATTTAACGTTTCTTGCATTCTTTAGAAGATTCATTCGTAACATGGGTCTCAGGCACTTCTTACAAAATGAAACTTCCTTCATAATTCGGTGTACATAATCACTGTGATCCCGTTTTAGGCTATCCATCATGTCATTGATGACCAAACAAGAGCTCGCGCTGCTGGGGCAGTACGTGGTGGTGCGCACCGAGCGTGGCAACACGATCGTCAAGCGTGATCCACGCGAGATGCCGCGTCGGCTGCGCGTCTTGCTGCTGGCCATTGATGGTGGCCAAGCGGTGAATCTCTACACACAAACGCTCAAAGGCTTTGGCGATGTGAGCGAATTGCTCATTGAATTGGTGAATTTGGGCATGGTGCGCCTGATTGAGCCGAGCCTGGCCAAGCAGCAAAAAGCATCTGGCCGCAACGAATCCCATGCCGCGCTAGATAGTCTGCTCGACGACTCGCGCTTTAACAGCGAAACCGCAGCCGAAGTCTTCTACGGCGCAACCACCCCCGGCAGTTTTGACGACATGGTGCGCGTGGCCCGCATTGAGCGCCCTGAATTCAAACCTGCGGTGGCCTCCGCCCCTTCGGCAGTGGCCGCGCCTGAGCAAAAAGCGCAGATTGAGAGCCTGTTTAACCTGCTCGAATCCGTGCGCGGCGAACGCACGAATCTCAAACAACAGATCATCAAACTCCAGCGCGTCAAAGAGGCAGCTGCGCGCTTGCACCATGAAAACCAAAAGCTGCAAAACTGGGTTTACGGCTTGGGTATTTCCTGCGCCATGCTTGCTACAAGCTTGGTGATTTTGATTGCCAAGCGCTGATTTGCTACAAAAATAGTAGCATACTTCTCTTATTCTATAAGGGCAATCAGCCCAATTCGTAAAGAATTCAAGGCTTGCGCAACTGCGGCTGGGCAGACCGAAACGGGTTGGGCGCGGGCGCTGGGGCTAAAGTCGGATCAGGATCAATGCTCACCCGTAATTTGATCTGAACGCTCTGCCCCGGCTCCAGCCGCTCCACGCGCCACACCACGCGCGACCTGCCAGTGTCTTTGCCTTGAAGCTTAGCCAACGCGGCCTGCGCGGAGGCTGCACTGTGCGTTGAGCCAGGGCTGGCGGCAGGCTTCACAGCCGCCGTCAACACCCCATTCGCCGGCTGCACACTGCCTTCCCACAGCGTGGTGCCCCAAGGAATAGGGATTGCAAAATCCACATTTAACAAGCGCCGCTGCGAAGCATTGCGATGCACCGCCACATACTCCACCACATCCCCCGGGCTCACACCGCTGGCAGATTCGAGCTCTTCTTGCCCATTTGCCAAAAAATGCACCTTGTAGGCTTTGAATTGGGTTTGGATGGGTGAAGCTGCTGGTTTCGATGCCGCAGCAGGCAATGAGGACGATGCCGCTATGCCTGCTGCACTGCCCGAGGCGTTGGTGGTTGCAGACGAGGATGCTGTGGCATCGGTTTGCGCCAGAGCGGCAGCACTGAGGGCGCATACCGCGCCCAAAGCCAGCAGCCAAAGCGCGCGGCGCATCATTCCACCCGCACCACGCCGCTGGGCTTGAAGCCCAGATCAGCCGCTTTGCCTTTGCGAGCTCGGGCGGCGCGGGCGTTGTTGAGGCTGCGGATTTCTAGTTGCTCCTCGCGCTCTTTGCCGCCTCGGCCAATGCCGAAAATTTTGATGCTGCGGCTGTAAGCGGCTGCGCCTGCGAGTGTGTCTTTCGCATCCAGATCAATCAGCATCAGGCCGCGCCCGCCGCCCGTCATGGCTTTGAGTTCGGTGATCTCGAATGTGAGGATGCGGCCACCGCTGGATGCGCAAGCGACGTGCGTAGCTACTATTGATTTAATAGCACTCTGCGCTGATTCTGTAACGGGTAGAGCCGTATTTCTTATGTAAATCTCTAAGGGAGAAGGTTTACAGACTGTCTCACCCTCGGCCACGCTGATGAAGGCTTTGCCTGCTTTCTGGCGCGAGATCATGTGTTCCACGCTGGCGATGAAACCATAGCCGCCGCTGCTGGAGAGCAGCATTTGCGCAGAAGCCGCACCAGCGAAGTAATGCAGGAGTTGCGTGCCGCTTTCCAGCTCGATCAATGTCGTCACCGGTTGACCATCGCCGCGTGCACCGGGCAAGCTGGCCACGGGCACGCTGTACACCCGGCCATTGCTGCCAAAGGCCAGCAGCGTGTCCACCGTGCGGCATTCATAGGTGTCATACAAACCATCGCCTGATTTGAAGGCGAAGCTGCTTTGCTCGTGGCCATGCCCTGTGCGCGCCCGCACCCAACCTTTGCTTGATACAACCACGGTGACCGCTTCGTCCACGATCTTGATCTCGGCCACGGCTTTTTTCTCGGCTTGGATCAGCGTGCGGCGCGGGTCTTTGGCTGGATCGCCAAAAGCTTTGGCATCGCTTTCAATTTCTTTGATCATCAAGCGGCGCAGTGCGGTAGGTGAGTTGATGATTTCTTCTAACTTGCCTTGCTCTTCGCGCAGCTCTTTCAATTCCGTCTCAATCTTGATCGCTTCCAAACGCGCCAATTGGCGCAGGCGAATCTCAAGAATGTCTTCGGCTTGGGCGTAGGTGAGCTTGAATCGGGCAATCAACGCGGCTTTCGGCTCATCGCTCTGGCGAATGATGGCGATCACTTCGTCAATGTTGAGCAAAACGATTTGGCGGCCTTCCAGAATATGGATACGCTCCAGCACCTTTTCCAAGCGATGCCGCGAGCGCCGCTCAATCGTGGTGGCGCGGAATTCGATCCACTCGGAGAGCATCTCGCGCAAGCTTTTTTGCTTAGGCACGCCGTCTATGCCAATCGAGGTGAGATTGATCGAGCAAGAGCTCTCCAGCGAGGTGTGCGCAAGCAGCGCCGTGATCAACTCTTGCTGACCGATCTTGCTGGTTTTGGGCTCAAACACAAGGCGCACATGTGCATCTTTGTTGCTCTCATCGCGCGCCACATCCAGCAAAGCGAGCATGCTACTCTTGAGCTGCGTCTGATCTTGGCTGAGCGTTTTCTTGCCCGTTTTCACTTTCGGATTGGTGATTTCTTCAATCTCTTCCAGCACCTTGGCTGTGCTCACACCCTGCGGCAATTCCGTCACGACGAGCTGCCATTGCCCACGCGCCATCTCTTCAATCTTCCAACGCGCCCGCACTTTCAGAGAGCCGCGCCCGGTGCGATACGCCTCTGCAATGTCCGAAGCAGGGCTGATGATCTGGCCGCCATTGGCAAAATCAGGGCCGGGAATCATGGTGAACAGCTCTTCATCGCTGAGCTTGGCATTCTTAATGAGCGCCACCGTGGCTTGCGCGATTTCATGCAGGTTGTGGCTCGGAATTTCGGTGGCCAAGCCCACGGCAATGCCGCTTGCGCCGTTGAGCAAATCAAACGGCAAGCGTGCGGGCAGCAAACGCGGCTCTTGTTCGGAGCCATCGTAGTTGGGCACGAAATCGACAGTGCCCATGTCGAGCTCATCGGTGAGCAGCGTGGCGATTTTAGAAAGCCGCGCTTCGGTGTAGCGCATCGCAGCAGCTGAATCGCCGTCACGGCTACCGAAATTGCCCTGCCCATCCACCAGCGGATAGCGCTGCGAAAAACCTTGCGCCATGCGCACCATCGCGTCATAGGCGGCGCTGTCGCCATGCGGATGGTATTTGCCCAGCACATCGCCCACCACACGCGCCGATTTCACCGGCTTCGCGCCATTCACACCATTGCTGCCGCCAAAGGAGAGGCCCATGCGGTGCATCGAATAAATAATGCGCCGCTGCACCGGTTTTTGGCCATCGCAGACATCGGGCAGAGCGCGGCCTTTGACGACGCTTAAAGCGTATTCGAGGTAAGCGCGTTGCGCGTAAACGGCCAGATTGAGGCTGTCGCCGCTGTCTGCATCAGCAAGGCTAGGTTTGCTGCCTTGGTTGCCATTGCCGCTGCCGTTATCTTCTGGCGTTAAATCGAGAGTGGGTTGATCGGTCATTGCAGAGATGTTTTATTTGAATTCGTTGAAAGGCTGGGCTGGAGGCTGCGATGGCTGAGAGCCTGTGAGGGGCGGCACCATGTTGCCGCGCCCGGCGATCTGCCCTGGCGCAGTTTGCGCAGGTGCATTAGGAAATTCCATGCGTACGCGCTCTGGCTGCGAGAGCTGCTGGGCTTGTTGTTGGCGCTGCGTAATCGCAGCAGGCGGTTTGAGCTGCTTGTAAATTTGCATCACCGTGACGACGTAATTTTGCGTCTCTTTGAAAGGCGGAATCTTGTTGCCATAACGCTGCACAGCGCCCTCGCCAGCGTTGTATGCGGCCAGCGCCAGCTCGAGTTTGCCGGGAAATAGATTGATCAAATCGCGCAAATAGCGGCTACCCGCACGGATATTCGTTTTGGGATCGGTGAGCTTTTTCTCAATCGGCGTTTTCGCATCACCACTCACGCCGTAACGCTGCGCCGTGGGTGGCATCAGCTGCATCAAGCCCACCGCGCCTTTGGGCGACACGGCATTCGCATCAAACCCGCTCTCGGTGGCGATCAGCGCTTGCAACAGCTCAAAATCAAGGTTGTAGATTTGCGCAGATTCGCGCATGTGATGCTTGACAGCTTTGAAATTGGGCGACACATCAAAATACGCCAGCAGCTTGGATTTACCTGATGGCACAGCCACTTGGCGCGGCGTTTCTGCGTCAGGTTTTTGAGAAGCGTTCACGCCATCACGTGTATCAAACCCCGTGCCGCCTTTGAAAAACAATTCATAGCGATCGTCGATTTTCTCTGCCGCAAAATGCGCCACGCCTTTGGCATCGATATAGCCCCACACATCCGCCTGCGCCTTGCCATGCATTGCCAACAAACCAGCCAACAGCATACAGGCCATCCATCCTAAGCGCTTCCAATTTGATAGCACTCTGCGCAGATAATATAACGGGTAGAGGCCAATTTGGCTTAAAAAATAGTGCTTCAAGTCGCCAACTCCAAACCTGCGCTGCGGCGCACATCAAACTCGGTACGCAGCATCGACAGCACATGCAGCGAATCAAAATCCGCGCCCGCCTGTGAATCCCGCCCACTGGGCAAACTGCTCGCACGCGGCTGCACCCGCACCGACTCGCGCAGCGTGCCTTCCAGTACAAAGCCTTCCTCGTCATACAAAGCCCTAGCCCGCACATTGCGCGACTTCACATCCAGCCAAAACCGATGCGCCCCCAAATCATCAAACACCACCCTTTTCACCACCCGCAGCGCCGCCCGCCCAAACCCGTGCCCCTTGCCCGCAATCACCATCCGCTTCAATTCAATCGACTGATGCGGATTCCGGCATCCAATCAAAATCAAAAACCCCACAGCCTCCAGTCCCGCGCCGCCCTCCACGATGAAATGCCGCATATCCGGAAACCGAATCGAAGCCTCATGCTGAGTGCGCTCCCAAGGTGTGATGAACGGCAAATTCTCAGCATCCTGCTCCAGCGAGAGCACGTAGGCAATGTCGCTGGCGAGGGTGGGGCGAAGGCGGATGCGGGGGGTCATCAAACATCCACCTCCACCTCATCCCCATGCAGCTCCATCAGCGCGCGGCGGGCGGCGGCCTCAGTTTTGCCCATGAGTTGGTTGAAGCTGTTGGCGGTTTGCAGGAAAGTCAGCTCGCCGTATTGGACTGGCAGCAGGCGGCGGGTGTCGGGGTTGAGCGTGGTTTCCCAGAGTTGCTCGGCATTCATCTCGCCTAGGCCTTTGAAGCGGCTGATCGTCCATTTGCCCTCGGCCACGCCTTCTTTGCGCAGTTTGTCTAATATCGCCGTCAATTCGCCTTGGTCGAGCGCATACACCTTGCCAGCAGCTTTTTTGCCGCGTGCGGGTGTGTCCACGCGAAACAGCGGCGGGCGGGCGACGTAGAGATTGCCGGATTCGATGAGTTTGGGGAAATGCTTGAAAAACAGCGTGAGCAAGAGCACCTGAATGTGCGAGCCATCCACATCTGCGTCTGAGAGAATGCAAATCTTGCCGTAGCGCAGGCCGCTCATATCGGGCGAATCTTCCGGGCCATGCGGGTCCACGCCAATCGCCACCGAAATATCGTGGATCTCGGTATTGGCAAATAAGCGATCACGCTCGACTTCCCAAGTATTAAGCACTTTGCCGCGCAGAGGCAAAATGGCTTGGCTTTCTTTGTCGCGCCCCATCTTGGCGCTGCCGCCCGCAGAATCGCCCTCCACCAAGAAGACCTCGTTGTAGGCCAAATCTTTGCTCTCGCAATCCGTCAGCTTGCCGGGCAACACCGCCACGCCCGAGCCTTTGCGCTTTTCCACCTTTTGGCCAGCGCGTTGGCGGGTTTGCGCCGCTTTGATGGCCAGCTCAGCGAGTTTTTTGCCGTAGTCCACGTGGCTGTTGAGCCACAGCTCCATTGCAGGCCGCACATAACTCGACACAAGCCGCACTGCATCGCGCGAATTGAGCCGCTCCTTGATCTGCCCCTGAAACTGCGGATCAAGCACTTTGGCGCTCAACACGTAAGAAGCCCGCGCAAACACGTCTTCCGGCATGAGCTTCACGCCCTTCGGCAGCAGAGAATGTAAATCCACAAAGCTTTTGACCGCTGTAAACAAACCATCGCGCAGCCCCGAATCATGCGAGCCGCCTGCGCTGGTGGGGATCAAATTCACATAGCTCTCACGAATCGCGTGGCCTTCTTCGGTAAACGCAACACACCAAGCCGCGCCCTCGCCTTCTGCAAAGGTGTCGTTGTTTTCTGCAAAGCCTTCGCCTTCCCAAAGCGGAATCACTGCATCCGCTAGCAAAGACTGCTCCAAATAATCGCGCAGGCCGCCTTTGTATTGCCAGCTCTGCGTGTCTTTTTTCTTCTCATCCACCAGCGAGACCGTCACGCCCGGCATCAGCACTGCCTTGCTGCGCAGCAAATGCACCAGCTCAGGCATCGGCAGCGCCGCGCTCTCAAAATACTTCGCATCTGGCCAAGCACGTACGCTGGTGCCATTGCGGCGATCGCCTTCCACTTGCTTGCGCAAATGCAGCTTCTCGATCACATCGCCGCCGCTAAACACCAGCTTTGCCACCATGCCCTCGCGGTGGCTGATCACTTCCAAGCGCTTAGACAGCGCATTCGTCACGCTCACGCCCACGCCATGCAAGCCGCCCGCAAAGCTGTAAGCGCCGCCCTTGGTTTTGTCAAACTTTCCACCCGCATGCAGCCGGGTAAACACAATCTCCAGCACCGCGACTTTTTCTTCCGGGTGTATGCCAAACGGAATACCGCGCCCGTCGTCATGCACGCTCACCGAGCCATCCGCATGCAGCTCCACCTTCATGCGCTTGCCATGCCCCGCCAGCGCTTCGTCTGCCGCGTTATCCAGCACCTCTTGAATGATGTGCAGCGGATTGTCGGTGCGCGTATACATACCCGGCCGCTGCTTGACGGGCTCCAGCCCTTTCAAAACACGGATCGAGCCTTCGGAATATTGAGTGGGTAATGCGGTTGCCATGGCCGCAATTGTAGTAGCAAGCAATGTGATAGCTGGCTAAAATAACAGCATCATTGATTTCTACCGCGCTTAAATCGCATTCAGCCCGATCAGCGCAGCCCGCCGTTTCGGTGCACCAACCAGAAGGTAATGCAGTCGATCTTCGCCGAGCTGAAGCAAGGTATAAAATGTTGTTACCTTTTAACAAGCGGGGCAAAAAGATGGAAGCTGCAATAGAACAACCCAAAGCTGGGCATCTCACCGTCAAATTAGACAGTAACGAGCGGCTTCGCTTGCAATCCATCGCCCAAGCCAAGCAAAGAACGCCTCATTTCATCATGCGCGAAGCCATCACGCGCTACATCGAGCAAGAAGAAGTGCAGCAGCGCTTCTTGGCAGCAGCAGAGCAATCACGCAAGCACTTTTCTGCCACAGGGCTTCACATCACGCATGAAAAGTTCAGCCAATGGGTCGATGCGCTGCAGACCAATCCGCAAGCCAAGCCTCCCGAAATCCACGCCTAAACTTTGCATCAGCCTATGCCGCGTGTCATCTACTCCCAGCGAGCCAGCCAAGACTTGATTCGCCTCTATCAATTTCTCGCTCAGAAAAATCCAGCCGCTGCATTGCGAGCCATCACCACAATCAGAGACTCGATTTCGTCGCTCCAGCACATGCCAAAAATGGGGCGCCCTATAGACAATGGTTTCAGAGAATGGATCATCGATTTCAGCAGCAGCGGCTACGTTGCGCTCTACGATCTGAATGAAATCAGCGATGAATTGGTTGTGCTCGCTGTCAAGCATCAGAGAGAAGATGATTACGCTTAATGCAGCGCTTGCGCAAGAGATTCATATTTCAACACTGAGTCGATTGCAAAAAATGTGATACGACAACAAAAGCCCCGAAGCTGATATTTGCTTGCAACGAGAGCAGTCAAGTCTTGTCATTTGAAGCGTTCTTACGCTTCAAAAAATCATCAAGAAGACGCCTATCTTTTTCATAAATGCTCCTAGAAAATTTACCCAGCGAGTCCGATTCCTGCCTTCGGCTGCCAACCCGCTCGCCGCTTAGGTGCAAAGCTCACCACGCGGCGGTCGGTTTTCTGCTCTTTGGCTTGAAAATATTTAACGATGGCATGCAGATCGTTGCCATGCTCACGCGCGATCTGCTCGCGGATTTGATGCAGCTCTTCAACTATTGGGTCTTTCCACATGATTAATCTCCAATCATTTGCAAGGGGGTAATGATGCGCGGCGGCTCATAACCGCAATCGCGGCAGATGGCCTCGGCTTTCAAAATGGCAGCGGCATTTGCCAAATGTTTGAAATTCCAAGTCAATAGCAAATCCATGCCCTGAACAGCGCTGATGGCAAGATGCAGCGCATCCAAACGACTGTTAGTAGGCAATGCTCCGCGCTCAATCAAGACGGTAGCCAGCAGCTCCACTTCATGACTCGTGGCAATTTCGGCCAAGCCTTGCAAGGCTTGTAGGCGTTGCTCTGCGGCGCTTGCGCACCCATGCTGACTTCCGCGATCACGTATTCAGAGATAAATAGCTCGTATTCAGCAGTCTTACCTTGCCACCATTGCTGCGTCAGTCTTTGATGGGCATGCACCGTCTCATCCCGGCTAGGGCGACCCGTCAGATAACTAACGACGGAGGTTTCCACTTAGACTTTTAAGCTCATGAGCATGATTATCCCAGTCTTTGCCATGAGCTGGCACGCGTTGCAACGCGCCAAATAAGCTGCAATTTGCCTATCTAACGTTTATTCTGAATTTATACGACGCGCTTGCTGCCAGCGCTCGAAGTATTCAGCTCCCACCCGATACGTGCCCTGCTGCACTTTAAGCGTCGTTTGCAAATCCGTGCCATAGCCCCCGCCCATGGCAAACGCCATCGGAATGCGCCGCTGCCAAGCCCAGTCCATCACGCGCCTGTCTCGCGCTTCTAGGCCGTCATACGTGAGCTTCAAGCGCCCGAGCCGGTCGCCTTCATGCGGATCAGCGCCTGCGAGATACAGAATCAATCCCGGCGCGTAGGGCGAGAAGAATCGGCGCTCCAGTTCATCAAGCGCGTGATCCAGCGCATACAAATACTCATCATCCCCGCAGCCATCGGGCAAATCCACATCCAGATCGCTGGCCTCTTTGCGAAACGGAAAATTTTTTGCGCCATGCATGGAAAGCGTGAACACGCTCTCGTCGCCCTGAAAAATCCGCGCTGTGCCGTTGCCTTGGTGGACATCCAAATCAATGATCGCCACATGCAATGGCCTCGCGCTGCCATGCACCCGCCCCCACTCGCTTTGCATCAGCCGCGCCGTGACAGCGAAATCGTTGAACACACAAAAGCCACCGCCTTTGTCGGCATAGCTGTGGTGCGTGCCGCCGGCGAGATTGGCGGCAATGCCTTGCACAGCAGCTTCTGAAAAGCCCAAGCCCCCGTTCACATTCAAGCGCGCATCCGACCAGCCCAGCGCGACTCGCGCCGCCGCCACACTCGCCCCCACCGAGCGCCGCGCTCTTTCAGCCATCGCCTCGCTCCACGGAAAGCCAATCTCCCGCATGATCTTCGGATCCAACCCGCCCAGCTCCACACCCTTGGAAATGCCGCGAATATAGGCCGGCGTGTGCACCAAAGCCAGCTCACCGTCGCTGGCTGCAGGCGCGATCTGCATGCTAACCTGTGGCAAGTTCGCAGACAGCCAATCGCGCAGCATCCGATACTTCGGCATCGGGAAGCGATGCCCCTCTGGCAGTGGCAGGACAAACTGATCAGCGTAATAAGCGTGCATGACAAGGATTGTGGCGTACTATGAATTCCATAGCGCACTACGCAGGTTTTATAAGGGGAAGAAGCCTAAAACTCTTAAAAACTGTACGCTACACCCGACCTACCCAAGCCGACTCAAACTAGAGTTCGATCTCTAAAGACAGCGTTTTTGCTGCACTGCAACAAAAATGACTTGTATTGTCACGGGATTACCCTATACTTGTGGTTATGTTGCAGTGCAGCAAATTCTTTAACCCCCCCCACCCTAGGAGTATTTACTATGATGACCGTTGAACATATCCTCGCCGCTCAAAAAGCCAATTACGAAACCCTGTTTGGCTTGACCAACAAAGCTTTCGCAGGCGTAGAAAAGCTCGTTGAGCTCAATCTGACTGCCAGCAAAGCCGCTCTGAGCGAAGCGCAAGAGAGCACCCAAGCCGCCCTGAGCGTGAAAGATGCACAAGAGCTGATGGCTCTGCAATCTTCCTTCCTGCAGCCTTTGGCTGAGAAGAGCATGGCTTACACCCGCCACCTCTATGACATCGCTTCCAGCACTGGCGCTGAGTTCACCTCGGCCTACGAAGCACAAACCGCTGCTGCTCAAAAGCAGTTTGCTGGTCTGGTGGAAACCATGGCTAAGAACGCACCTGCTGGTTCGGAGTCGGGTGTTGCCATGATGAAAAGCGCTGTCGCTGCTGCTGGCAATGCTTACGAAGCCGTGCAAAAAGCTGTCAAGCAAGCCACCGACATGGCTGAGCAAAACATCGCTGCTGTGAGCCAAACCGCGGCAGCAACGACCAAAGCTGCTGGCAAGAAGCGTTAATCTTTAGAGTCCTGTCCCAAGACGGAATGTCAGCCATGCGGCGACAATCGCGTTATTGAATTTGTACCAGTTGTCTCCTCGGGTCCTTGTTGAGCTGCAAAGCTCTGGGATCCAGTTCAAAGCCTAGTTCTCCGGAACTAGGCTTTTTTTTGTCTGTTGATAGGGGAATCCAACTTCCGGTGCGCGAAAGACGCGAAAGTCACGCGAAGAACGCGAAAAAGAAATACAAAAAAGAAGGGAAAAAAGGAAACTCAGTATTCAAAGAAATTGAGTGTCTTTGAATTTAATTTTTAATTTCTTTTCTGACTCTTTCGCGCCTTTCGCGCACCGGACGTCTCTTCCCACACCCATGAAAAATGCCGCTGCGTGAAACACACAGCGGCTTTTTGATTTCTAGTACTTCAGATCAACGCAACAAAGCCTTCAAAGCACTTTGCAGTCGGCGAGCGTTTCTCTCGTCATGGGCCGTAGCCAACACCGCAGCCGCGTCTTGCTGCCAAGTGTCTTTCGGAGCGGCTTCGCCTCGTTTGGTGAGGAGTTGGAGTTGCAGCATACGGCGGGCATCGAGTTGCTCAGCGGGTGTGGGCACTTCGGCGGCCATCTCTAGGCGCAGGAGGGCTGTGGCGGCGTCGCCAGCGGCGGGTTTGGCCAAGGCTTGCGCCCATTGCGTGCGGGCGTTGGCTTGCAGGCTGCGGCCGAGTTGCTGCGCTGTTGGCATGCTTTCAGCATTGCGACCTTCCCAAGCAGTGAGTAAGCCGACCACAGATTCGCCGTGCGCTTGCGCGGCGAGCTTCTTGAGCGCCAATTGGGCTTTGTCCATGCCATCGCGCAGCGCGTAAAACGCGGTGTTTGACAGGCGCGGGCCTCGGTCTTCAAAGCGCTCTTCAAAACGGCCTGGGCCACGTGAATCACGACCGCCATCACGGCTGCCGAATCCTGCGCCGCCTGAGCCACCAGGACCACGAGAGTCAGAGCGTGAATCTGGGCGACGATCACCAAAACCACCCGGCTTGTTGTCTCCAAACCCACCCGGTTTCTTGTCGCCAAATTTGCCGTCGCGGCGCTCACCGTTTCTATCGCCACGTTTGTCGCCAAATCGGCCAGCCTCTGGCTTGGCTGCTGCGCCGAGTTTGGCACCCGGGCGATCATCACCACGGCGAGCCACCACTGGCTTAGGCTGCGCTTTTGGCGACTCTACTGGAGCAGGTGCAGCTTCTTCTGCAGCGGGCTCTTCTGCTGGTGCAGCAACCTCATCTGCTATTATTTCAGTAGCATCTTGCGCAGATTCTATAAGGGCCAGAGGCTCTTTTTTCTCTAAATTCTCAGTTAGCGCAACACTTGCCTCGGAGGCATTAGTATCAGCTGCAACTGATGCAACAGGCGCAGCAGCGACGGTTGGCAGCGCCCTACCCCGCCCAGCCGCATCCAGCGCGTCCATCGCGTTGCGAATCGCTTTCACGTCGTTGCTGGCAATCGCCGCATCGAGCGCCTTGGTGGCATCGAGCACGGCTTTGTCGTGCTGGCTCATGGCAGCGGTCTGCTCTTGACGGGCCTTGTCTTTGCGCTCAAAAGCTTCGTCAATCGGTTTGCGGAAAGCATCCCAGAGCTTTTGCTCTTCTTTGCGATCCATTGGCACGCTTTGCGCCTCGGCCTGCCAGCGGCCTTGCAAAGATTTCACCGCATCAATGCGCATCATGGGCGCAGCGCCCAATTCTTTGGCTTCTTCAATCAAAGCGCGGCGGCGCTCCAGTGAGGCTTTTTGCGCCACTTCCAGCGGGCCATGCGCCGCTTTGATGGCGGCTTTGTATTGCGGCTGCAACTCAGCAAAGGTTTTCTCGCCAATATGGCCAGCACCGCGCCATTTCTCGGCCAACTGATGCAGCTCGCGGTCCACCGCCTTCCAGTCGTTGCGAGCCGCGTTGGCTGCTGCCCAATTTTGAATTTCTTCAATGATCGTCACGCGCTGCGCTTTATGGATGCCTTCTTCGGCTTTGACTTTGTCCAGCCAAGCTTCCACGATTTTGTGAGCCTCGTTGCAGGCTTCGTCAAACTTGCGCCACATGCCATGGTTGGGCATGCCGCCTTGGTCGGTTTGCTTCCAAGCATCGCGCAGGCTGCGCACCGCCTCTTGCTGCTTGCGGCCCCCCAGCGGCTTGGCCACCAGCGCCTGCGCTTTGACGATCAGTTCTTCACGCAACTGATTGGCACGCCATTTCTGCCAGCCTTCCATCTCGCCCGCAGCGCCTAAAGCGTCTCGCGCTTTGGCCTCGACACGATCGTCCATGAATTCGCCATGCTCTTTGAGCGCAGCGCGCAAATCATTGGCGGCTTGCGCGCTGGCTTTGCCATGGCCCTGCGCCAACTCTTGCTCCAATTTTGAGAGCATCTCGCGCACAGCCGCATTGGCCGCAGCGCGTTTTTCTGGATCAACCTTCGGCTTGACGGGTTTGTCCGCCTTCTTCTCAACTGCCTCGCCCCGCGCCATACGAATGGCCTCTGCCCACACCGGCACAGCAGGCAGCGGCGCAGATGCATCGCCCATGGCCATCGTGGCCTGCGCCAGCGCAGCGGAGAAAGCTTCCCAAAGCGAATTGAGCTGCGATTGCGCCGTTTCTAGCTGCGGTGTGAATTTCGCGTCCACGCTCGCCCACTGCACATCGGTTTGCAACGCAGTGGTCTGCTCCGTCCAGTGCTTCACATCCACATGCAGCGTCTCAAATGCGGCTTGTGCGTCCGTCAAAGGCTTGGTGGAGAGCAATTCAATGCGCTGCGCCAGCAAAATCGCCGCTTCGCGCTGCACCTGTGCGCGATGCTGCAAATCTTCAATCTGTTTAACACGCTCATTCAAACTTGCTCGCAAAGCCGCCAAGGGCTCTTTGGAAAGCGGCGCACCCGCTTTTGCAGCATCGCGCTGCCAAGCAAGGGCATCGGCAATATTGAGCTTAGAAATATCCAGCAAGGCCTGCGCTTTCACAGCCCAATCGGCGGCAATATGCTCTTGCGTTGCGCTGCGCTTGAGTTCATCGAGCTTTTCGCGAAGCGGCTTGGCTGCGCCTTTGTCCCTGGCAGACAGCTCTTTGAAAACTTCTTGCATTTGCTCATGCGTTGGCCCGCTGGCCAGCCATTCCCGCACCTTGGCCGCACGCTCACCCGAGGTGGCCGCAGAAAACGCCCCACCCGTGAGGCCGTCCAGTGGATGCGCAGCAGTTGCCTTGGTGGTTTTGTTGTCTGGAGTTTCGGGCACGGTGTCCTCGGATTTTTTGAAGGCGGAAAAGTTGAGCATAGAAAGGGAAAAAGACGCAACCCGCCGGAAATGGCGGGAAGGGGCTATTTTCGCTGTTTTTAGGCGCTTATTCTGTGCAGCCCGAGTATGGTGAAAACAGTCGAACTCAGAAAGCGCTCAAAAAAAGCACCGAAGACTCACTGCCCTGCCCTAGCCCCAAGCAAAAATTCAGATTTACCCAGCTCCACGCCGTTGTGCCGCAGCAGCGCATACGCGGTCGTCACGTGGAAGAAGAAATTCGGAATCACCCAATGCTTTAGATAGGCCTCGCCCTTCATCGTGCGGCTGCCGGCGGGGCCAGCGGGGAAGGTCACGTCTTTGTCTTCCGTGCCGTCGATTTTGTCTGCAGGCACGCTGTCGATGAAGGCAATGGTTTTGGCAATGCGCTCGCGCAGTTGCTCAATCGTGCTCTCAGTGTCGTCAAATTTTGGCGCTTCCACACCCGCCAAACGCGAGATGCCGAATTTGCTTGCATCGCAGGCGATCAGCACTTGGCGTATCAAAGGCAGCATGTCGGGCGCCAGGCGTGCGGCCAGCAAATTGGCGGGATCGAATTTCTTCGCTTCGGCATGCGCCGCTGCTTTAGCTAAGAAATGATCGAGGTTGCCCAGCATGGCTTTGAACAAAGGGCTGCTGGCAGATGACATGGAAATAGACATGAAGGAACTCACAAAAAGTTAAACAATGATGACAGTAAACCCAGATCGTAGCCGCAATTGCCCCCGCTTGCAGGCACAATTGCCCTCCATGAACATTGTGATCCTCGACGACTATCAGGATGCGGTCCGCAAACTGCCCTGCGCCAGCAAACTAGACGACTACCAAGCCAAGGTCTATACCAACACCGTCAAAGGTCTCGGCCAGCTTTCGGTGCGGCTCAAAGATGCCGACATCATCGTGCTGATTCGCGAGCGCACGCATCTGCCGCGCCAGCTGATTGAAAAGCTGCCGCGCCTGAAAATGATCTCTCAAACCGGTCGTGTGGGCAGCCATATTGATGTGACGGCCTGCACCGAGCGCGGCATTGCTGTGGCAGAAGGCGTGGGCTCGCCGGTCGCGCCTGCCGAGCTGGCTTGGGCGCTGATCATGGCGGCTCAACGACGTTTGCCGCACTACATCAGCAATTTAAAGCACGGTGCATGGCAACAATCTGGCCTGAAAACCTCCTCCATGCCGCCCAATTTCAACCTCGGCACCACGCTCAAAGGCCGCACGCTCGGTTTGTTGGGCTTTGGCAAAATCGCGCAAATGGTGGCGGGCTATGCCAAGGCGTTTGGCATGCATGTGCTGGTTTGGGGCCGCGAAACTACCTTGGCGCGCGCACAAGGCTTGGGCTTTGCTACAGCCGCCAGCAGCGAAGAATTGTTCTCCACCTGTGACGTGCTCTCGCTGCATCTGCGCCTGAACGAAGAGACGACCGGCTGCGTGCGCTTGGCCGATTTGTCGCTCATGAAGCCCACAGCGCTCTTGGTGAACACCGCCCGCGCCGAGTTGATTGACCAAGATGCGCTGATTGCCGCGCTCAACCGTGGCCGGCCGGGCATGGCCGCTGTGGACGTGTTTGAAAGCGAGCCTATCCTGCAAGGCCACGCACTCTTGCGGTTAGAAAACTGCATTTGCACGCCGCACATCGGCTATGTGGAGCAAGACAGCTACGAGCTTTACTTCGGCGCTGCTTTTGACAACGTGCTCAATTTCATCAAGGGTCAGCCCACGAATGTGGTCAATCCGGGGGCGCTGCAGGTACGGCGCTGAGTTGCTTAAAGAGACACCACTGCATTCACCCACATCTGCGTATTCCTGCTGCGGCCATCGCTGTTGAGGCCTGTTGCGCTGCGCCCAGGGTTCTTGCCCAGGCCACGTGCCACTTGCGTATTGATGCTCCAGCGCTGACCTGAAACATAGGCCAAACCTAGGCCGAGGCTGGATAAGCTGTAGCCATTGGCTTGCCCAGCTGGCAAAGCGCTTGCCCAGAGATTTTTATGCTGCGTGATCTGGCCTGCGTCTGCAAAGGCAGAGAACACCCAAGCCCCCGCGGTTTGAGATGAATTTGACCGTTCCCCGGCGTATTCATTGCGCGCCGTGCTCATGAATTGATAGCGCCACTCGACGCTAAGAATCGCCCCACTGTCGCCAGATGCCTCGCCCGCTGGCCAGCCGCGCACGCCGTTTGCTCCGCCTAGGGAGAATTTTTCTGAGCTGTCTAGGTTGGTGAAAGCGGCTTGGGTGTTGGCTTTGAAGAGCCATTGCTGATTCGTCTGCACCGTGGCGGTGGCGGCGTAATCGGCTTTGAGCTTGCGATAGCTCGATGGCGTATTCGGATTGGGGGCGACTTTCTGCGTGAGCTTGCCTGCGGTGTAGGCCAAGCGGCCGTTTTGCAGCAAGCTGCCATTGAAAGCGCTGCTGTCGTTCCAAGCCAAACCGAGGGTGAGAGGCGTGGCGGTTTTGTCGGCATTGGTGGTGCCGACGGTTTGATCAATGCTATGGCGACGGGTGACGTTTGCTTCCAGATTCAGGCTGCGCTGGGCAGACAGCAGCAAAGGATAGCGTGCGCCCAAGCTGAGTTGATTCACGCCGCCCTGGGCTTGCAGCGGCGCGAATTGGCAGCACAGCTCATAAGTGAGCCGAGAAAACGATGCATCCAGCCGCAATCCGTCATGGCCTACCGGCAGGGAATAGCCCAAGCTCGCATAGCGCAGGCCTTGCGCCAACTGGCTGCGCAATTGCACCTGATCACCCAGCGTGCCCAGATCGCGCAGGCTGGCGTCAAGCATCACACGCACTTGGCCGCTGTAGCGGTTGCCCGAGTTGTCTATGCTCAGCTGCGCCGCCCAGCGCTTGGGCTCTGGCGGGGTTTGCAGATTTATATCTGTGCTTCCTTGTGCGCTGCCGGGTGCAAGCGATGCGCTGGATTCACCGCCCAAGCGCTCAGAAATCAGGAGCAAGCTGCGCTCTAGCGGCGCTAGGCGCAGGGCAATTCCTTCTTCAATGCCTTGAGCAGCAAGCGTGGCCTGAGCTATTTGCATTTGCTGTGAATTGGCGTTGCCGGCCACTTTACCCAAGCGGCCTTCGAGGATTTGAATGCGCAGCGTGCCTTGATTGAGAGCCAAATCTTGGCGCGGAATCACGGCGCGAGCGAGGAAATAGCCCTGCGCAGCATAGGCGGCATTGATGCGAGACAGTGCGTTGCGCAGCTGGCCAAAGGGCACGGCAGGGCCGGTTTGGTCTTTCATCAGCTCAGCCAAGGCATCGCTGGAAATCGCTTTGTTGCCTTCAAAAGCAAAGCGGCTTACAGCCACCGGCGTGGCATCTTGAGGCAGAGCGGGCGCAGCAGCGGGCTGGGTGACAACCGCCCTGCCCGGCTGCGGGGCAGGCTGCGACGGACGAGTTTGTTCGAGCAGGCGGCCTGCGTCGGGGGCTTGTTGGGCAAGGGCTGCCAGAGGCAGCGCAGCCGCAGCGGCCAGGGCGTGAAGTAGGAAGGAAGGTTTGGAATCAGGCGAAGAGGATTTCATTTCGGCAATTGTGCCGCCGCGAAGAACAGAAGTCTCTCATCCTGATGGATGAATTTGGCATTTTTAAACCGAATTTTGAACCGAATCAGCCAGTCGCCGGCATGGAAACTGCGCAGAGCGATCCTGATTTTGTAGCATCTATTGCTTCACGCCCCCACCCACGATGGTCAACAGCTTGCCCAGCAAACGCTGGCGTTAAGCTTTTTCTGCTTTTTGTCTCGGGAATGAATCTTCAGTTGCTGTTTTTGCTGGGAATTTGGTGTTTACGTTGTCACTGCACTTGCTCCGTTGCCACGGGATCAACCCTCGCGGATGAAAAAAAAGCCCACTGCTTGCGCAGTGAGCTTGTCAAAGGCGTGCACACAACACGCCGGGATTTTAAAAATGCGCAACGGCGATCAGCGTGCCGCGATGCGGTTGGTTGCTGAGTTGCCAATCGACTGGGCTGTCGATGTGTTGCTGCTCACAATCACAGCGCCGCCGCTGGTGGAGCCACCGCTGTTCAAGCCAACCACCGAGCTGGCAATTGCCGCATTGATCGACGCGGTGTTGACCTGCACGTTGTTGATGCCAGCGGTGGCTTGGTTCAGGGTGCCTGGCAAGGCGCTCATGCCCAAGGTGTTGTTGGCGGAGTTGCCGTAACCATAGGCCAAGAGCTGATTGCCTTGCACCGAGGCGGTGGTGTTGAACAACAAGCCTGCTGGCGCAGCGCCTGTGCTGATACCGATCGTCATGCCCGTGATCGTGGCGTTTGCGGTTGCCGCATTGGTTTGGAAGTTAAGCACAGCAAAGGTGGTGTCCGTGCTTGACACGCCAGCCGCAGAAGCTATCGCGCTGTTGGCTCCGCCGCCAGCAATTGAGCTGCCAGCCACTGCGTTCAGCGCGTTTGCTGCGCTGTTGGCACCCGCCTGCGCCGTCACGAGGTTGCCAGACACGGTGGCGGCTGTGCCGTTGAGTGCCACAGTAGCCACTGCGGGCGACACGCCGATGTTTCCGGTATTGACCAACGCTGTTACAGCGCCGCCCGTGACGTTTTGCACATTGCTCACTGCGCCGGTGGCATTCAAAGCGCCGGTGGCTTCCAGATTCAAGGCATTGCTGGCATTGTTGACGGTGGATTTAGCCAAAACGGTGTTGTCGCTGACCGACACGCTAGAGCCTGTGATGCCAAGCGCTGCCGCAGACACATTCACGCCAATCAGGCCAGGATTGGCGGTGGACGAAACGTTACCGTTGCCGCCTTGCACGTTAAGCACGGTGAAATCGC
Organism: Variovorax sp.; assembly: GCA_031375105.1. Lineage (GTDB taxonomy): Bacteria > Pseudomonadota > Gammaproteobacteria > Burkholderiales > Burkholderiaceae_C > JANMDU01. Next base: position 4,326 of record JANMHJ010000065.1, on the reverse strand, counting down.
TGCCTGTGGCTGCATCGCCTGAAATTGCACTAAACGACGAATCGTTGTTACCGCGAGCGCCGCCAGACACTGTGGTACCCCGCACGCTTTGGGTGTTGAAAGCTTCGTTTTGGCCAGCAGACACCAAAATCGCGTTGTTTGCCACCACGAGGGGCGTGCCGCTGGTGGAGGCACCGGTGATGAGGAAAGTTGCGGCACCAGGGCGGGTTTGCACTGCTTCGACATCGCCATCGGTGGTTTGGCTAGACACCACCGCACCCGTCAAACCGTTGGCATTGGTGCCAGAGAGAGCCAAGCCATTGGTGGCGCTGGTGGCTTGAGCCACCGCGTTGATGGCATTGCCGGTGAGCGTGGCCGCACCGCCGGTGATGGCCGCAGCGCTTAGGCCAATCTGGTTGACCGTTTCTGCAACGGCCGAGACGCTGCCACTTTGCGTTTGCGCATTGGCTATGCCGTAGTCAGCATTGGCGGTAGTCAGGCCAAGGGCCGTGATGGCAGAGCCACCTGTGGTAGCAGGAATCAACGCATTGCCAGACAAATTGGTCGCTGCTGCGTTGATGCTGTTGGCCGCTGAGCTGCCCACCGCCAAGGCTTGAGAGGTGTTGCCTGTCAATGCCAGGTTGCTGCTGCCCACTGCCAAAGCAGCGCTGTTGATACGGATCTGACTCGTCATATCGGCACTGGCCGGCACGCTGCTGCTTTGCAGATTGAGCACGCCCGCACCTGTGTCCAGGCTGGTAGCACCGGTGAAGGCAATGGCATTGGTGGCATTGTTGTTACGCACCTCAGCTGTGACGCGGTTGTTTTGCACCGTGAGGTTAGAGCCAGTGATGCCACCCGCTACTGCACCCGTGCTGTTGATCCCAATCATCACGCTTTGTGCGGCTGCGTTTCTGCCGCCGCCATCCGCCCCATCGTTTTGGCGGTTCACTAAGGCGAATTCGTTGTTGACGCTGGTTGCGCCCGTGCCTGAGTCTCCTGAGATCGCGCCTGAAGCGCCGGAGATGGAAGCCAAGCTGCCGCCTGTAACGGCAATGCGGTTGGCTGCGGTGTTGCCCGTGGCAGAGGCCGCGACGGCATTGCTGGCGACAGACACATTGGCCGTGGTCAACGCTTGTTGGAACTGCACGCCAATCAAAGGAACTGCACCTGCTGCGCTGCCCACGGTGACAGAATCTTGACCGCCAATAATCAGGTTGTTTTGCAGATTGCTGATGCCGCCGATTTGCGTGGCAGCGCCGGTGGATGTGACGAGATTGCCCACATCAATGCTCACGGTGTTGGCCACTTGGTTGCCTGTGGATGCCGCGCTGCCGATGTTGTTGTTGACATTGACATCGCTGTTGGTTACGCCTACGCCACTCGCCGTGGAGCCGACATTCGCTGTAGCAAACGCGCCGGTGGTGATGTTGCTAACTGTAGAGTTACTCCTGTTATTTTGGTTGCTCGCAATGCCCAAAGCAGCTTGGTTGGTGACCACGCCTGCATCGGTGGTGGTAGCAACAAATGCGCCAGCGCCAACCGTCAGGTTGGTGAAGGCGGCGCTCACGTTGTTGCTGCCCATGTTGGCCGTGGCTTGCGCGGCAACGGTGTTGCTGTTAACAGCCACAGCCGAGCCAAGAGTCACGCCGCCCGAATCGACAGCTGCGCCTGAGTTGGTGATAGTCGCCTGCAAAACACTTTGATTGATTTGCACATTGCTCACGCCCGCTTGCGCATCGCCTGTGGTGCCAGACAGCGCCACTGTGGTAGCGCCCGTGTTGCCTGTGACTTTGGATTGGATGGTATTGCTGTTAACGGTGGCATCCGCGTTGCTGAGGGTGACGAGCGTTCCAGGAGCCGTTTGGCTGGTGAAATTAACCGCCACGGAAGCAGCCGTGAGGCTTGCGCCGATGGTTGCAGCGCCATAGTTGCCTTGAATGTTGGTGGCGCTTGAGCCAGCTGCCACATCGGCGAGGCCAAGAGTCGTGCCAGCGAAAGTATCAGCCACTGCATTGCTGGTGCCTGCGCTGCGGGAGGTCAGGTTGGTGCCGGCAAAGCTCAGCGAGGTGGCGGCGACGTTGCCTTCGGCAGTGGCGCCAATGGTGTTTGAGCCCAAGGTCACAGCGCCTTCAACTGTGCTGCCCGCGAAGCCGACACCCACAGTAATTGCTGCGCCGGTGTTGCTGGCGGTGATAGGGGTGGAATAGTTGCCTTGGATGTTGCCAGCGGAGGCGGCAGCTACAAAGCTGGTGGCGTTGGCGGAAATCAGGTTGCCGGCCAAATTGCCGGTAGCCGCAGAGGCTACTGAATTGCCTGTTGCGGTGATAGAGCCACCAGCAATCATGTTGTCGCCGCTGACGGTGACTTGGCCATTTGCAACCGAACCTGTTAAGCCGCCGGGGCTGCCCGTATTGCGCTGGCCGTTGAAGACCACCAAGCCGCCAGTGAGGTTTTGAGTGCTCACAGTATCAACCGCTATCAAATTGAGAGCGACACCTGCGCCCGCCACATCCACACCAGAGGCCAACACAATGGAGTTAGCGGCTAACACTTGCCCTGTTGCGCTGCGCGCTCCAGCGGTATTGCCAGCGGCTGTGCCGCTGATGCTGTTGTTATTGATGGTCAGATCGCCGCTGAGATCGGTGTTGCCTGCCCCGCCATCGCGGTAGTCTGCGCGGATGCTGGAGCCCGTGACAGAGCCTGTGCCAGACGTGCTGTTGACATTGGCTTGGATGTTGGTGACGACTGCGCTGCCGGCCAGAGCCGAGGAGCCAGCCAGCGCGGTGATTTGATTGGTGGCGTTGTTGGCTTGGTAAGCGGCGTTAATCGCGTTGCTGTTAACAGTGAGATTGGCTGTGGCATCGGTGGTCATGGCTTTCAGATCAAGCAAGACGGTGCCTGTGGAGACAGCGGCGCTGGATGCGCCTGTGGCGACCGCAGCTTGATAGGTGCCCACGTTGATACTGCCAGTCGTCGCGCTAGAAGCAGCGCCGGAGCCTTGATCTGCGCCGCCCGAGGTGCTGCCGTTCACTGCGCTAAGCGATGCAGGTAGCACGGCTGTAAAGGCTTGGGTGGATTGGTTTTGCGTGGTGGTGGCAGACAAAGTGTTGCCGCTCAAGACCATGACAGCGGCGGGCAGGCCGGTTTCGGTGATACGGGCGCTGGCATCGGTCGTGTTGGCAGTGCGCGCGGCAGAGGCCATTTGGGCGGATTGCAAACTGAGGGTGGTAGCGAGCAGGTTGCTGCTGCCGGTATAGAGATTGCCTTGCGCCAATGAAGCTGCGGTGTTGTTGAGCAGACTCCCCGGAGTCACACCGCCAGGGCCGGCAAAGTTGGCCGAGTAAATCGTGCTGTTGGTGGCGGATTGCGTGGACAAATTGCCTTGCAAATTATTAGCCCATAAAGCATAGGCGGTGATGGTGAGCAGGGGCGTGGTGGGTGGGGTAAATGTGAAGCTCACGCTTTGCGCCATCGTGCTGGTGGCAACTGCGCCGCTCAAGGCGAGTACGCAGGCTGCGCCTAGGCGCGATGCGCGGAAAGTCTTAGCAGGAGCAGCTTTAACTTGCATGGATTTGAGTAAGGTTTTCATGAAAATGTCCTTTTTTGAGGGAGAAACGAGGGATGAAAGTAAAACGCGTTGATCTGCGGATGCAGGCTAGGGATAGGTTTTGAGTTCCGTGGGTTTATGCAGAAGATCGGTAGGCCTGCTCAATTACAGACGTGGCTTGATGCTGAAAAGCTTGCATGTGTTGCCCTGCCTTTTATTTGCTCACCACCATGGTGGCGATCAGCTGATAGCCAGCGCCAAAGCGATTGATGCTGGCATCGGTGGCTTCGGGCAGCCAAGTGACGCCGATCCGCGAGGCGGCAATGCCTTTGGCGATTAAGGCCTCGGTGATGGCTTTGATGCGTTGGTTGGTCAGCTCACGCTTTTGCAAGGGCTGCCACACCTCGGTGTCTCGGGCTGTGAGTTGCAGGGTGCTCGCGTTGCCTTGGGCGGCATCGGTGCTGATTTTTTCAATCGCCGACATGGCTTGGCTGCTGATATTGGCGCTGCCAAATTCAAAGATCAACTGCTGCGCAGCACCCGCGCCACTGCCGCCGGCATTTTCTGGCACGCGCCCGCTCTGAGTTGGATCGGCAGCTGCCAGAGGAGTCGCTGCGGGAGTAGCTGCGAGGGTTGATGTGGAAGTTGCTGTGGTCGTGGATGCACCATTGGTTTTAGCGGGCGCAACAGGCGTGCTCTTGTCTGCGCGCTCTGCTGCCATCGGCGTGGCTGTTGAAACCGTGCTGGCGGCAGCTGGGCTCAAGCATTCTGTGGCATCGACTTCTGTGACAGCCGCC
>JANMHJ010000063.1:0-43319 GCA_031375105.1 Variovorax sp. | reverse complement strand
CACCGGCTTGCGCTTCTCCCACAAGCTGGCGGGCATCATGGCTCTGTCGGGCTACCTACCGCTGGCCGACCGCTTCACCGCAGATCGTCACGCCGCCAATGCCACCACACCCATCTTCATGGCGCACGGCACGCAAGACCCTGTCGTCCCAGTCGCTCGCGGCGAAGACTCCCGCGATGCTCTGGCCGCGCTCGGCCACCCCGTGCAGTGGCACGCCTACCCCATGCCGCACAGCCTGCACCCGCAAGAAATCAAAGACATCAGCCATTTTTTGCAATTGGTGCTGCCTGCCTGAGCAGTCCTGTTTCAGCGCTTCTGACGCGACTCGCTCGCCTGCCACGCGACGTGCCCGAAAAAGGCTTCGTTTTTTCAGACCCATCACCGGGCGGGTATGGAGGTTGGCGCGTCGTTGACAAGCTGCTGCGCGAGCTGCTGGCGCACAATGAAGCTTATGAAATCGTCACCTTTGAAGATGAAAAACGTGCGCCCAAGGGTTTTGCGACGTTAGCGCCTGCCTGGTAGTCGGGTGAAGCCAGTCAATCAGCCATGCTATTTTCACGTGTCCTCGTGTTGCTTCTGCTGATTGCATCTGCGGTGCTGTTTTTATTCTATGCAGTCACTGGACAAGCGCGCTACAAGAAATTTGGCCTGATCGTTTTATCCAGTCATGCGCTTCAAGTAAGTCAATCACCAATTGCTGGTTGGCCGTGACCGGTCTTTCAGCCTGCAAAAAAACACCGACTTGGCGCACGACGGGGCAATCGGCAGTAACCACGTATTTCAAGTTCGTCCCTCTAGCAAGAGACATTGGCATGAAGGCAACACCGAAGTCTGCACGTACAAAACTCTGAATCCAGTCTTCCCGATTTGACTGATGCACCACTTTGAGGGCAACGCCGCGCTGATCCAGCAAATGACCGATGTAGGTGGAGTATTCGCACAGCATGCGTTCACAGTAGTGTTCACGGTGAAGTTCTGTCATGTCTATCTGGTTGCGGCCATTGAATCGATGGTCATTGCTGAATGCCACCACGTAGTCTTCGCTGTAGAGTTTGGTGACCTTGAAGCGCTTGGGGATCTCGTAGGCTGAGCACATGATTCCAAGGTCGATCTCGCCGCGGTCAAGCGCGTCCGTTAAGGATTCAAAGCTGCCTTCGGAAAAGCTCAATCCGAATGAACCTTGCCCGTCCGTGTGTCCCACGAAGACCGGTAATAGCTGCTCGATGTTGATCGTACACATGACACCAATGCGCACAACCTCCTTTTGCTCGCTGGTGAAACGATCAGCCTGTTCACGGGCCTGATTCGCACTATCGCAAATCTGACGGAAATTGGGCAACATGGCGCTACCGAGTCCGGTGAGCTGCACGGTGTTCTTGGCACGCTCAAAAAGTCGTCCACCAACAGTTTCTTCAAGACGTTGAATCGCCTTGGTTAGCGCCGGTTGCGAGATGAATGAGCGTTCGGACGCACGTGTGAAATTCAGTGTTTCGGCAAGAGCTAGGAAATAGCGGATTTGATAGAGTTCCATGGTCACTATCAGTCGTGGTAACCACCTAAATCATACAAAAAATTGATAACTTACGGTTATTCGGTCATGAATTTTTGTCATTTCCCCTGACTGCAGGCCTTGCATAAGATTCGCGCGTCGAGCAAGCTGAATCAGATCTCGTTCGGCGATGACCTGAGATGCCTTCAAAGGTTTCTTGTTGTCGTTACACAACCTTTTAATATCATTTTGGAGCTAATTGTATGAAGACCTCACAAACCGTCAGTCTGTTATTTGCCTCGTTGCTGATCTCTTTCGCCGGGGCAGGCCACGCCCAGAGCCCAAGTCGCGAGATGGTGAAAATGGATCGCGCCACCTTCTTGTCTATGTACAACTGGAGCGAAACAGCCAGCAATTGGGTGCTCAAGTCCGGCATGATCCCACCTGCAGGCCTGAAGTCGCGCGAAGAAATCATCATGATGCGCGACGAGTTTCTGTCCATGAACGTCTGGAGTGAGACCATGTCTGACTTTGTACCCATCAAAGGCGGCAAGCCTCGTGACATGAGTACCCTGACGCGCGAGCAGTCTAGGTTCGAAGCGTCCATGTTCAACATGATGTTTCGTTATGATGAAGCTAACAGCAAGTGGATCAAAACCATGAGGTAAGGTTTTCTGCTTGCCTCCATCACGGAGGCAAGCACAAGTTTTGATCGCAGTTCGTCAGTCAACACTTGGTGTCGCCATGAATCTTTCAATCCATGCTTGGCGCCAGTGCTTTCAGTTGCTGGCGGTTGCGGCTGTCATGGGTTTGGCGGGTTGTGCAACAACCTTGCCAAAACTCGACAGAGTTGCCACCGAGTCCATCGCCATTCCCGGTAACCCTGCGACGCCCTTGGGGCGCATCGTGGCGGCAAGCACGCCAGAAAATCAGCACTCTGGTTTCAGACTATTCCCGCTCGGACCGTTTGCCTACGAGGCTCGCATTCAATTGGCACAGCGGGCACAGGTGTCCCTGGACGTGCAGTACTACCATTTTGAAGGTGACGAGTCTGGCCGCATGTTTTTGCGAGCCCTGCGGGATGCAGCGCTACGTGGGGTACGTGTGCGATTGTTGATTGACGATCTGCATACGGGTGGGCTTGATGCCTTGTTCCTGGGCTTTATGGCTCATCCCAATATCGAGGTCAGACTTTTTAATCCATTTTGTTGCGCCAGGAGTGGCGGGCCAGCAACTCGATTTTTATCTGCTATTTGGGATTTTCGGCGTCTGAATCACCGCATGCACAACAAGATGTTTATTGCTGATGGTGTTGCGGCCATCATCGGCGGGCGCAACATTGGCAATTCGTACTTTCTGCGCAGCGAGATGGATAACTTCATTGACATGGATGCGCTGGCAGTCGGCCAATTGATCAGCCCACTGGCCAGTTTGTTTGACCGTTACTGGAACAGTCGTCCAGTCTATCCAATCGATAGCGTTACCCGCACATCGTTGTCCACAAAGGAAGCGATTTCCTACTTTGACAAAATCACTGACCCGACATCAACCCAGAATTTGATGTCGTTTCCAACGATGGACATCTTGGGCCACAAGTCCCTGGGTGACGAATTGCGCGAAGGACGCCTCAACCTGCTGTGGGGTTACGCTTATACATTTGCCGACTACCCTGACAAGCCTTTTGAAGGCGCTGTGGGCGGTGACTGGTTGGAGACCAGCGTCACCTACAACATCATTGAACCGATGATGAAAGCGCGTAGCGAGGTCGTCATTTCTTCACCTTATTTCGTCCCCGGTGCAAAAGGTATGGTGTTGCTGCGCCAACTGCGTGAGCGCGGTGTCAAGGTGACCGTGCTGACAAACTCCTTAGGTGCCACAGATGAGTCATTGGTGCATATCGGCTACAGCAGCTACCGTGAAGAAATGTTGCGCATGGGCATAGAGCTTTTTGAGATCAGCGGGACGCGCGTCAAAAGCAACAAAAAAATGTTTCATTTTGGTGAAAGTCTGGGGCGTTTGCATTCCAAACTGCTGGTGATTGACAAACAGATATCGTTCATTGGGTCGATGAATTTCGACCCACGTTCAGCCACCATCAACACTGAGCTTGGCGCCGTCATTGACAGCAAACCGCTGGCGCGTGAGTTGTTGCAAGTGATTGAACTTGATCGCATCAACAGTGCATGGCAGGTGCGTTTGGCTGCTTCTGGGCGAGGACTGGAATGGGTAGAGATGGACGACAACGGTAAACAGCAAATCCTCACCAGTGAGCCTGACAGCTCATGGGGCGTTCGGCTCAAGCTTTGGCTGTTATCACCGCTGGTATCAGAGGATCAGCTTTGATCTGTGCCCGATGACTTTTTAAAGGGCTCAGAATTTTTTAAGCTCTGCCGCCAGTATCGCCCTTGCCTTGCCCGCATGCGCATGCGTGATGGCCAAGCCCAGCGCATCCGCTGCGTCCTTGCCCGGTAGCGTGGGCAGCTTCAACAACCGCATCACCATCTGCTGTACCTCAGCCTTGCCTGCCTTGCCGTAGCCGGCAACAGCTTGCTTGAGTTGCAAATTCATACTCACGAATGACCAAGGTTTTACTTCGAGCGAGTCAATGGAAGTCATCCTCCTTGACGATCTCTCGGCCAAGTAACCCAACTTCTCCCCGCCATCACCCTCGAATCCGCCCCCAACCCCACCGCCGCCGTGATCTGGCTGCACGGCCTTGGGGCCGATGGCAACGACTTTGCTGGCCTCGTGCCTGAAATTGATTTAGCACTCTGCGCGCCGATTCGCTTTATCTTCCCGCACGCGCCCAGCATGCCGGTCACGGTCAATGGCGGTTATGTGATGCCAGCTTGGTACGACATTTTTGGCGCGAATCTCTTAGCCAAGCAAGACGCCGCTGGCATTCAAAAATCCGAGCGCGAGATCGTGGCACTGATTGAAGACCAAGCCGCCCAAGGCATTGCATATGAGCGCATCGTGCTGGCGGGTTTTAGCCAAGGCTGCGCGATGGCGCTGCACACCGGCTTGCGCTTCCCGCACAAGCTGGCGGGCATCATGGCCCTGTCGGGCTATCTGCCGCTGGCCGACCGCTTCACCGCAGATCGTCACGCCGCCAATGCCACCACACCCATCTTCATGGCGCATGGCACGCAAGACCCTGTCGTCCCGGTAGCGCGCGGCGAAGATTCGCGCGATGCTCTGGCCGCGCTCGGCCACCCCGTGCAGTGGCACGCCTACCCCATGCCGCACAGCCTGCACCCGCAAGAAATCAAAGACATCAGCCGTTTTTTGCAGTCTGTGCTGCCGGCTTGAGCCTGCCTGTCTTTTGCACTGAATCGCAGACCAAGCTCCAGCTTTGTAATTTTCTTTGGCTTTGCGCATGCCTACGTGTTATTTCAGTGAGTCGTGTCGTCGCGCGATGTGAGCATTAACTCCACAAAGCATAAGCCCTTATCGGACTCATCGACTATGGCGTTGAGTTCTCAATTACGAGGCTTCTGAATTGACGACCCAGTGCATACCCTTCGGTCAGCTTTTTCGTCTGCTTACCGCTTATGGTTTCAGCATTAACTTCGTAACCAAACTCTCCGGTGCCAGGTGCGGCAAGGAAAACTGTTTGACCGGGAGCAAGTCGCACACGCAAGCTCGATCGGCTAGCAATCCAAGCTCCCGAATACTTCGACTCATAACGCCAATCAATCTTGGTGATCACTTCGTTAGTGTCGTTTGCAACTTTCAAGCCTTGTGGCGGATTAATCAAATTTCGCCCGACAAAACCAAATACAAACATGAGCAACGCGAACGCCGCCGCCAAAATCCATCGGGTCAATTTGAAAGGCAGTCGCATTAGCTATTTGGAGGCAATGATCTGCCCACCTAGACGACAGTTGCTCGATGTCCAAGCGCCAGAAAAGCTATTGCCATTAATTGAAAGTGTAGACGCCTTCATTACCGCGCAAAATGTGAGACCTTCCGGGTTCTGAAAAGAAAGTGGATCAGAAATATTCAGCGCAAGAATGCTATTTTGCTGTTCCAAAGTTCCCGTAACCTGTCTCTGCTGATTAGCTGTTCCTCGGACAATGAAGAACGTACCTTTAACTTGGTTGCCGCATTGATTGAGGGTGAGCCTAAGAGACCAGGGTCCGCCAGAATCTGGATTGGTAATAGAACCCAAATACGCTCCATCAAAAGTGCTTTCATACTTGAAATAAACGAGGGTATCTAAATCGCTAGGTAGCGGCGACAAAAGCGGAAAATCTGAACCTCTAGGGTCGGGCTTTATAAATTCATAGCGAGCGCCTTCCAAAAGCAAAAGGAGCTCAGCTTCCGTTGCAGTCGGGTTTCTCAACGCAAGGCGGCGACCTACCTCGTTGTTGTGCAGATCCATCGCCGTACGAGCACCGGTCAAATTATCGTCTTCGTGTGCATTGCCAAGGACTCTGGAGGTATTCTCCGAGGTACGCTTAGTAACGATAGCCTGCCAAAATGAGTGTCGTAAGGCATCTCTCTTGGTATCGTTGCCCGCATCCAGTGTATTTGGCGCTAACAGTGGGTCGCACTGAAACGATGCTAGCGTTTGAGTAAAGGCGGGATTTGCAGACCTTGCATATGACCATAGGTGGCGCCAAACAGATGGCGTAGTAACAATAGTCAACCACTCTTTACAGGTTAGCGCCAGAAGTTTATCAGTGGTACTCAAGGCCCCCGCGCCCGCCCGACAAGCATCAACCGCCTCCTGGAAAGTTCCTTTCGCGACCAAATCGCCGACGCTTTTCGCATTGGAAGAGTTTGCTTTCAAGTCTTCAAATAGCGCTCGAAAATACACATCGTCAGACGTTGTCGCGGGAATCTTCAGGATTACGCGCTCATGCGCAGCCGCAATGTCTGCATACGTCGGCAAAGGAATTGCTGCCGCTTCATCTATCGAAACTGGCCCAGTTGCAACCGGTGAAGATGGCGCGGTTGCTTCCGGTCCATCACCGCCGCCGCATGCGACTAGTGCTAAAAAAATTATTTGCGACAGAATCAGTTTCAAACTATTGCTGGACATCATTGTTCTCAAAGTGTTCTCGAAGCGTTTAAAGGGAAAGCCGGGCTAAATCATAACGGTATTCTGACTGGATACCCCTTTCAGCGAAAAGCTCAGTTGGCCGTTTCACCCGACGAGGTTTCAATCACCCTCAGACCCCCGGCGCGAGACACCGCGCTGGCCAGCTGCGTGCGCGCAATCCAGCCCATGGGGGCTTGCACTATGGGGCGGGAACTACAGGGTCAGGAACTACAGCAGGAACTACTGGAGTTGACCCGTTTCCACGGCCAGTTAGAGGTTCTTGACCTCTAGGGTATTTTCCACCAAATTGGCGTTGGTGGATTCGCGGTAGTTTGAGGCCGTGGCGCACTCAGGTGCAGGTTTATCCACCGGGCCTGCCTGTGGACAAGTCGGCGGCTCTCTCAGAGTTGCCAGAGACGACTTGTCCACAGGTGCTCAGCACCCGGTGGGTAAGCCGTGTTCGTGAACCGGTGGTTGATTTGCTGCTTGTTTGCTTTCCTCGTGTTTCCTTTCAAACTCAATCGGACTGATTTGGCCAATGCTGGAGTGGCGGCGTTTGGGGTTGTACCAACTCTCGATCCACGTGAATATCGCCAAGCGTGCCTCGGTATGCGTCTTCCACGATATGCGATCAATCAGCTCGCACTCCAGCGTGGCAAAGAAGCTCTCAGCCATCGCGTTATCGTACGCATCGCCCACTGTACCCATGCTCGGGCGTACGCCCATCTCCGCGCAGCGCTTTCCAAAGACTGTTGCCGTGTATTGACTACCATGATCGCTGTGGTGAATCACCGATTCGGGTTTGCGCGTGAACAGCGCCATGTTCAGCGCTGAGACCACCAAATCAGCTGTCATGTTCGCTCCAAACGCCCAGCCCACAACCTTGCGACTGAACACATCGGGGACGACAGCCAGATACAGAAAGCTTTGCCATGTTGGCACATACGTCATGTCAGCCACCCACAACTGATTAATGTCAGTGGCAACGAACTGGCGCTTGACCAAATCGGGCGCTGGACGATCCTTGGGGTTGCGTTTGGTGGTCACGCAATAGCCCCGGCGGCGGCTCACGCCCGCGATACCGTTGACGCGCATCAATGCTGCAATGCGCTTGCGGCTGGCGACAGCGCCGGCATCAAGTAACTCTGCGCGGATACGCGGCATACCGTAGGTTTCATCGCTCATGGCGTGAGCGGCCTTGATCTCATCGAGCAGTTTGGCGCTAGCCAGCAAGCGCCTGCTGGGCGCTCGCTCGTGCCAATCGTAGAACCCACTCTTGGACACTTGCAGTGCGTTGCACATGGTGGCCACCGGTAGTTCGGCCTGATTTGCGGCGATCAACGTGTAGATGGCGTGAACGTCTGATCGCCTTTGTTTGCAAACCAGGCCGTAGCCTTTGCCAAGATATCGCGCTCTAGCTTGATTTGGCGATTCTCCCGGCGCAGAGACAATAGCTCAGCGCGCTCACTCTCATGCAAGGTGGGCGGCAAGTTGGCCAGCGAGGGTGTGGCGGCTCGGGCTAATCTGACCCAGCTCAAGATGCTGGTTTCGTGACAGCCAAATTCTTTAGCTAATTCGCTAGGCCGCTTGCCTGCGGCGACCAGATCAACCATTTGTTGGCGAAACTGGGGCGGATACGGCGGTTTGGGGTTGCGTGGCTTGGGCATTCTTGACTCCTTGTTTCGTGACAATAAGGTGTCCGTCAAATCGGGTCAACTCCAAAGTGATGAGTCAAGGCGCGGCTCGCCTGCAAAGCATCCAAGGCGTGGGGCCGTTGGGCGCAACCCTTTTGGCGACATTATTGGCGCGCATACCCTTTGCCCAAGCAGATGCATTGGTGGCGTACTCAGGTCTTGATCCGCGTCCATGTGACTCGGGCAAGAAGCAAGGTGTCAGGCGTTTGTCCAAGCGAGGTGATCCGCAGCTTCGCCAGCAGATGTGGCTATGTGCGATGGCCGCGAGCCGCTGCAGCGGCTTCAAAGCTCACTACGAGGCGCTGAGGCTGCGAGGCTTGCCAACTACGGCTGCTTACGTGGTGATCGCCAGAAAGCTACTGAGGATCGCTTTTGTGATCTGGCACAGCAATCAACTGTTTGATCCAACAAAAGTCATGAAATCGCCGCAAAGCGCTTGACTTTGAACATAGAACCTGTATTTGCTGGGTGAGGTGTCAAGGCAGGGCGAAATTCGCCTGCGCACGACAAGCATTGGTCCGCCGCAGCAGGCGCACTGCCACTGCGCACGCGGCGTGGCAGATGGTTCTGGCAATTGGGTTGGCGCGGCGGTGGGGCGCTTGAACACCAACAACTTGAGCAATGCGATCAGCCGCTTGCTGTTGGAGTGCTAGGCAAGCCAAAGTTGCGTGCCCGTCTAAACCCCTTGGGCAATACATGCTGCAAGACCAGCCATAGAAACTGCGCACCGCTGACAGAGCGTCTATTTTATGATTGAAGTACTCGCCCATGCGCCGAATGGCTCGCGCGTAGGCATCGATGGTCTTGGGCTGCAAGCCTTTGAGCTTGAGGTGTTTGAGATGGGTTTGGTAGCGCTGGTCAAAATCAGCGCGGGTGCGGGTTTGCATGATGCGGTGTCCTGACGAAATATTGCACAATCACCCCATCAGAATTAACGCAGTGAAGGTGCAGAATAAATCGTCTCAGGCAACGCTTGCACTACACCGCGTAGCGGCTTCGTCCAACCCTTCCATCGTGGGGATGTCCAGTGGCGCGATGTTGAAGGTCTCTTCGCTGAACTGGGTGCGGAAATTGAAGAACGGGCAGGCAGCCGGGTTTCTGTCTTTTTGTTTGATGAGGTGCGGGTCTTTCATCGCCCCCATCCATCACCCAACGCAGACAAAGGCGCAGTAGCGGCAATCCGCAAATGGCTGGAACAACACGGAGTCGAACCATGAACGTTATGACTGTTGACGACTATCACGCAACGATTGAATTTGACGCTGATCTTGACTTGTTCAGGGGAGAAATTCTCGGACTCAATGGGGGCGCAGATTTTTATGGAAAAAATCCGAAAGAGCTTCGTTCGGAGTTCAAGCGCTCGCTTGCGGTTTTTCTTGAAGTGTGTGCTGAGAAGGGGATTGAGCCGAAGCGCCATTTTTCTGGCAAGTTCAATTTGCGGATTTCCCCGCAGTTACACGAAAAGCTCGCTATTGCGGCACAGGCAAAAGGCAAAAGCATCAACACGCTGGCGCAAGAGGCATTACAGGAGAGCTTTGCGTAGATTGGAGAAACAACGCGCCAACCATCTCGATCCGCTGCGTGATGGATCTGAAAAAACGAAGTCTGATCCGGCGGGCGCGGCCAAGCATGTCATCATCGCTACAAAAGATCAGCAGCTCGACGTATCCCGCAGAGAGCGCCTAAAAGAAAGGCCTCGGATTTTTCGGGCACGTCACGTGGCAGGCGAGCGGGTGGCGCGTGAAGGCGAAGCAGTGGAGTCCAATGAACGCTAATGCAAACGCAAAATCAAACCAAATGCTCAGCAAAAAACGCCAACGTCCGTTCACGCGCCAATTGCGCACTGGGTGCGTCATACGAGGCGCGTTCGTCGCAGTTGAAGCCGTGTTTGGCTGGGTAGATGTGAACGGTGGCTTGCGGGTAAGCCGCTTGCAGTGCGGCCACGCCATCCATGGGCACGTAATCATCGTTGTCTGACAGATGCGCCATCGTGGGGCAATGCAGAGGCAAATCTAGTTCTTTGGTCATGCCGCCGCCATAGTAAGGCGCACTCGCGGCCAAGCCTTGCAGGCGCTGCGCCGCACGCCAGCTCATCAGCCCGCCCCAGCAATAGCCCACGATACCTACTTTGAGCGCTTTCGGCGCACCGGCGGCTTTGCCTGCGCGGGCGGCCAAGTCTATCGCGGCTTGCAGGTCTTCCAGCAGCTTGGGCAACAGGGCTTCGGCGGCTGTCTTCAATGCAAAGCCCTTGGGCATGTCGTCTGGTGTGTAACCCAGCTCGGTGCCAGCGGCCACGCGGTGAAACATGGCAGGTGCGATCACAAAATAGCCTGCTTGTGCATAACCATCGGCCACGTTGCGGATGTGGTGATTCAAGCCAAAAATTTCTTGCAACACAACGACTGCGCCTTTGACTGCGCCCACGGGCTCCGCTTGGTAAGCCGCAATTTGTGCGCCATCTGCGCTCGTCAAATGAATCATCTGTCCCATGCGTTTCTCCTTCAAGACAACAGTTTACGCTGCACAAAATCGAGGCGATCTTGGCCCCAAAAAATTTCCCCTTCCACCACATAACTGGGCGCACCAAACACCCCCAGCTCTATGGCGCGTTGCGTGTCCGCGTCGTAGCGTTCTTGGACAGCTTGTGTATGCGCCTGCTCTAGGCGAGCGGCTGGCAAACCGAGCTCTTGCAAAATCTCTGCAAACGTGGGCTCGGCAGCAATGTTGCGCTCCTGCGCCCAACAGGCCTTGAATATCGCTCCCGCCACGCGCATGGCCTGCGCTGTGCCATCGTGCAAATCCACCGCTATGATCAGCTTGGCTGCATCATCGCCAGCCACTGGGAAATACTTGGGCTGCAAAGTCATGGGAAGTTGTAAAAACTCACTGAAGCGTTTGAGTTCGAGCAAACGATAGGCTTGGCGCTGCGGCGCACGTTTAGGCAACGGCAGCCCGCCCGAGACGGGAAACACGCGGCCTAGATCGACGGGGAAGACGCGAATCGTCGCACCGGCTTGCGCGGCGATGGCGGCAAAGCGCTCGTGGCCGAGATACGTCCAGGGCGATTGCGGTGCAAAATAATAGTCAACGGTCTTGCTCACGGTTTCAATTCCTAGGGTTTGTTAGAGTCAGCAGACTGTAGCGGCAAATCCAACTTCTTGCTCACATCCCTTTCATCACACAGACCATGCCTAAAACCCTCCTCATCACTGGCGCATCGCGCGGCATTGGCGCTGCCACCGCATTACTGGCGGCCACACAAGGCTGGCAAGTGGCGGTGAATTACGCTTCCAACTCACTTGCTGCTGATGGCGTGGTGCGCCAAATTCGCGCGGCAGGCGGTGTGGCCATTGCCGTGCAGGCCGATGTGAGCTTGGAGGCGGATGTCCTGCGCTTGTTTGAAACGGTGGATGCCAAGCTCGGGCGGCTGGACGGCTTGGTCAACAACACTGGCGTGGTGGATATCGCTCAGCGTGTGGATGAGATGAGCGTCTCAAGGCTTGAGCGCATGTGGGCGACCAATATCACCAGCAGCTTCGTTTGCGCGCGCGAGGCCGTGCGGCGTATGAGCACGAAGCATGGTGGCTCGGGCGGCGTGATTGTGAATCTATCCAGCGCAGCTGCGCGTCTGGGCTCGCCCGGCCAGTATGTCGATTACGCAGCCAGCAAAGCGGCGATTGACACCTTCACCATGGGCTTGGCGAAAGAAGTGGCCATGGACGGCATTCGCGTGAACGGCGTGCGGCCCGGCATCATCGAGACGGATATTCACGCCAGTGGCGGCGAGCCTGATCGTGCGCAGCGCATGGCTGTGCATGTGCCGATGCAACGCGCGGGATCGGCTATGGAAGTGGCGCAGGCTGTGTGTTGGCTGCTCTCAGATGCGGCCAGCTACACCACGGGCGCGATTTTGGACGTGACAGGCGGCAGATGAGCATGGAAAACATCCTGCTACTGGAAGACGATAGCGCGATTGCCAGCACGATCATCTATGCGTTGGAGCGCGAGGGCTGGAAAGTGCAGCATTGCTTGCTACTGCGTGAGGCGCGCGGTTTGATCGCGTTGCAAAATTATGATTTGCATATTCTGGATGTGGGCTTGCCCGATGGCAATGGCTTGGATCTGTGCCGAGAGCTGCGCGCCAAAGGTGAGGCGCGGGTGCTCATGCTCAGCGCACGCGGCGAGGAGATGGATCGCGTGCTCGGGCTAGAGCTGGGTGCAGACGATTACATGGCCAAGCCGTTTAGCCCGCGAGAGCTCATTGCAAGGGTGCGCTCGCTCTTGCGCCGCGCAGTGCAAGCGCCTGCGCCAGCTAGCATGTTTGCGCATGATGAAGCCGGCCAGCGCATCAGCCTTCAAGGCGCATGGCTGGATTTAACGCGCCGTGAATATGGGCTGCTCTCGCTGCTGCTGGCAGCCAAAGGCCGCATCCTCTCGCGCGAGCATTTGTTTGAACGCGTCTGGGGGCTGGAGACTGACAGCATGGATCGCACGGTGGACACGCACATCAAAACCTTGCGTGCCAAGCTCAAGGCGATTAACCCGCAAGAATTCATCACCACGCATCGCGGCATGGGCTACAGCTTGGAATTGCTTCGCAAGCCATGAAGCTCGGCATCCGCTTGCTCTTTGCCTTTTTTGTGCTCAACGGCATCTTGGCGTTTTTTATCCTGCGCGTGTTCACCGCTGAGATCAAGCCCAGTGTGCGCGAGGTGATGGAAGACATGATGATCGATACGGCCAACATCTTGGCCGAGCTGGCCAGTGACGATCTGCGCCAAGGCAAATTAGCTGATGGTCAATTTGCGCAGCAAGTGCGCCGTTATGGCGGCAGACCCATTGACGCGAAGATTTGGGGGCTCTCCAAACAGTCGCTCGACTTTCGCATTTACGTGACCGATGACAAAGGTACGGTGCTCTTTGACTCTGACAACATCGCCCAAGGCCAAGATTTTTCTCGTTGGCGGGATGTGGCGCTAACCTTGCGGGGCGAATATGGCGCCAGGGCCACGCGCGAAGTGGTGGGCGACGACAAGACCTCGGTGATGTATGTGGCCGCACCGGTGCTGCACGACGACAAAATCATCGGTGTGCTCACAGTGGCCAAGCCGATTCGTACGGTGCAAGATTTCATTGATCGGGCGGAGCGCAAAGTGCTTTTCAATGGCTTGCTGTTGCTGGCGCTTTCAGCCGCTGTCGGCGTGATGGTGACACTTTGGACGGTGTGGAATATTCGCAAACTGCGCCGCTATGCGCAACAGGTGGGCGAGCCATTGGCTGCGGGAGTGGTGGAGATGCCCCATGTGCCTGGCGAGCTGGGCGATCTGGCTCGCGCGATGCAGGCGATGCGCGTGCGCCTAGAAGGGCGCGAGGTGATTGAAAACCATGTGCGGGCGCTCACGCATGAGCTGAAAAGCCCTCTGGCTGCGATTCGCGCTTCGGGCGAACTGCTGGGCGGCGAGCTGCCCGCTGCGGATCGCGAGCGTTTCTCCAACCAAGTGATTGCACAAAGCGAGCGCTTGCAGCGTTTGGTGGAGCGCATGCTGGAGCTGTCGAAGCTGGAGCAACAAGCAGTGGCGGGCGGGCGCTTGCAGCAGCTTGGGCACCATGACCTGCGCACGGCGGTCGCGCAAGCCATCATGCAGCTGACTCCTTTATTTACTATCAAAAATATAGCACTCTACGCAGATCATATAACGGCAAACGGCATTTTTTCCTCAAAAATTGAGCCTGAACTGTTGCACTTGGCCTTGTCTAACCTGCTGGACAACGCTTTAGATTTTTCTCTTACCGGCAGCCGCGTGGATGTGAGTTTGATCGAAGAAGTTGGCCAACATGTGATTCGCGTGCAAGACAGCGGGCCGGGCGTGCCAGACTACGCACTGCTGCGTCTGGGTGAACGCTTTTTCACCACGCCGAGACCCAGCGGCCAGCGCAGCGGTTCGGGGTTGGGCTTGGCCATCGTGCGCCAGATCATGGCGCTGCATGGTGGGCAATTGCGCTTGAAAAACACAGCGCAAGGCTTTTGCGCTGAGCTCATCTTGCCGCGCTAGGCTGCTATGAAGCCACTTCAATGAAATATGCACCGTTCGCCCTGAGCCTGTCGAAGGGCTCGCGAGGACTTCGACAAGCTCAGTCCGAACGGAATTTGATGCATCGCGTCAGACCCATTGATGCTCAGGGCGAAAGAGCCATGCGCTTCACGCTCACTTCATAAACTTCACGTTTCTCTCACACAGCGCTTTCAAACTCAGCTCCATCTACAAGGAGCTTTATGAAACACCCGTTCTTCCTCAAAATCCTCTCGCTCTGCGCGGTAGGATTTTTATTGTTTATTTTCCTGATTCAAATTCAGGGCATTATTTATGAGCGGCAAAGCTACCGAGATCAAGCGGTGGGCAGCGTGAGCCAATCGGTGGCGGGTGCGCAAACCTTGCTCGGGCCGATCATTCACATGGCTTGCACCGAGAGCTGGGACAAGAAGGTCAAAGATGCCGATGGCACACGCTTGGTGGAAGACAAAGAGGAGCACCGACTCACCGCCACACCGCTGAGCCTGCATGTGCAGGCCAATGTGCAGGTAGAGCCACGTTCGCGCAGCATTTACCAAGCCAATGTGCTGACCAGCAAGGCTGTTCTCAAAGCGCAGTTTCTTCCCGGCGATGCCCTCAAACCCAAAGCGAATGTGGCCCATTCGCGCATGCAATGTGGTGCGCCGATTCTCATGCTCGCGATGGATGATCCGCGCGGCATTCGCAGCGCCAGTGTGAAGATCAACGGTCAGGAGCAAGCGCTCAAGGCGGGCACTTTTCATCCGATCTACAAACGCGGCATGCATGTCCAGCTGCCCGCAAACTTGGTGAACGCTGCTGAAGGCTTTCAGCTTGAATTGGCGATTGACTATGTGGGCACGCAGCAGCTGGGCATTGTGCCGCTGGGCGAGACCACCACCGTGCGCATGGAGAGCAATTGGCCGCATCCATCGTTTACCGGGCGCTTTGCCCCTTCTCAGCGGCAGATCAAGGTGAACCAAGGCTTTGAAGCCAACTGGCGCTTAACCTCGGTGGCCACCGATGCTGCGCAGCAAGTGGCGCTGGCCAAGCCCCTATGCCAAGCGCATCAAACCTCCGACAAAGGCTGCACTGAGAGCATTCAAGTGGGTTTTGTCGAACCCATCAATTTTTATTCGCTCAGTGACCGCGCTAGCAAATATGGTTTGCTCTTCATCGCGCTCACCTTCGTTGGCTTGGGTTTGTTTGAAGTGATGAAAAAACTGCGTGTGCATCCGTTGCAATACCTGTTGGCCGGCGCGGCGATTTGCACCTTTTTCTTGCTGCTGGTGTCGCTCAGCGAACATATCGGCTTCATGCTGGCCTATGCCAGCGGCGCAACGGCGACGGTGCTGCTGCTCACCTATTACGCGCGCTTCATGCTGGGAAGCTGGGCGCGTAGCCTACCGTTTGGTTTAGGGATGGGTTTGCTCTACAGCATGCTTTATGTGCTGCTGCAATTGGAGCAAACCGCGCTCGCTGTGGGCTCAGTCGCGTTGTTTGTGGTGCTCACGGTAATGATGGTGTGTACGCGCAAGATCGATTGGTATGCTTTGCTGGCAAGTAACGCTCAGCCCGCACCGCAACCCGCCAAAGACCCTGATGATGCCCCCCGTGCTCAAAATGCACTTTGGAAGGACGAAAAATGATCAGCTTTCTGCTTGGCCTGAGCAGCACCGCTTGCCTGTTGGCCTGGTTGATTTGGCGCGATGCCCGAAGTGCGCCAAACGATGTCCACCCCAAGCCGCGCAAATTGCAGCGGGACGACCAGCTGAGTTGGCGACCCAAGCGCCCCTACCGAACGCTGCGCTAACGTGATAGGCTTGCCGTGATTGATTCACTGCAAGCCTTTCCACCTAGATTCATGGACATCAAAGCCCTCGTCACCCTGCTGGCCATCGTCAACCCGCTGGCCTGCGTCCCCTTCTTCATTCACTACACGCAAGGCTTCACGCGCGAGCAGAGGAAGCGCACCATCCTCGTGGCCAGCTTCAGTAGCTTCGTGGTGATCGCATTGAGTGCCCTGCTCGGCCTCAAGCTCTTGGAGTTTTTCGGCATCACACTGGCGAGCTTCCAGGTGGGCGGCGGCCTGCTCTTGCTCACCGCATCACTGGCCATGCTGAACGCCGAGCCCGCTGAGGCCAAATCTGCCAAAGCCGATATGAACGAAGCCGACATGGCCGCCCGCACCAGCATCGCCGTCGTCCCGCTCACGATTCCGCTGCTCACCGGCCCGGCCACCATGTCCACCGTGGTGATTTACGCTGAAAAAGCCAAGACCTTCCTGCAACTGGGCACATTGGTCGGCTACGGTGTCGTCATTGCGCTGGCCACTGCACTGTGCTTCTCACTCGCCGGCCCGATTGCCCGCGTCCTCGGCAAAACCGGCATCAACGTCATGACCCGCCTGATGGGCCTGATCTTGGCCGCGCTGGCGGTGGAAGTGATGGCGGATGGGCTGACGAAGCTGTTTCCCATTCTCGGAAAATGAGCCAGGTCAAGCGCGTTTTAAAAACGATTGAGGCTTGTAGCCGGCATTAAATCTGCGCGGAATGCTACTGATTTAGTAGCATTCTCTTTTATTTTGCTTCAGCTTCAAGCCGCCGCGGGCACAGCCGGATTCCGCAGCCTAATATGCAACTCCCGCAGTTGCTTCTCATCCACCGGCGAAGGCGCTTGCGTGAGCAAGCACTGGGCACGCTGGGTCTTGGGGAAGGCGATCACGTCGCGGATGGATTCGGCTTTGGTCATGAGCGTGATGATGCGATCTAGACCGAAGGCCATGCCGCCGTGGGGTGGTGCGCCGTATTGCAGGGCATCTAGCAGGAAACCGAATTTGAGCTGTTGCTCCTCGGGAGTAATCTTCAAAGCATCAAACACCTTGGCTTGCACATCAGCGCGATGGATACGCACCGAGCCACCGCCGATTTCCCAGCCGTTCAAGACCATGTCGTAGCCTTTGGCGATGCATTTTTCTGGCGCAGTCACCATCCAGTCTTCGTGGCCATCTTTCGGGGCGGTGAAGGGATGATGTACGGCGGTGTAGCGCTGGTTGTCTTCGTCGAATTCAAACATTGGGAAATCCACCACCCACATGGGTGCCCAGCGGTCTTCAAACAAGCCGCTCTTTTTGCCAAATTCGCTGTGGCCGATTTTGACGCGCAATGCGCCAATCGCATCGTTGACGATCTTTGTGGTGTCTGCGCCGAAGAAAAGAATGTCGCCATTCTTCGCGCCCGTGCGCTTCATCAGCTCGGCGATGGCTACATCGTGGATGTTTTTCACAATCGGCGATTGCAAACCATCGCGACCTTTCGATGCATCGTTGACCTTGATCCAAGCCAAGCCTTTTGCACCATAGATTTTGACGAAATCGGTGAACTGATCAATTTCGCTGCGACTGAAGCCACCTGTCTCTGCACCGCCGCTAGGCACGCAAAGCGCCACCACGCGGCCACCTTTCATGTTGGCTGCGCCGCTGAACACCTTGAAGTCCACATCTTTCATCACATCAGTGAGCTCAGTCAATTCAAGCATCACGCGCAGATCGGGTTTGTCAGAGCCATATTTGTACATCGCATCCGCATACTTCATGACTGGGAATTCGCCCAGATCGACATTCATGGTTTGCTTGAAGACTTGCACCATCATGCCTTGGAACATGTCACGGATTTCTTGTTCGGTCAAGAAGCTGGTTTCGATATCAATCTGCGTGAATTCAGGCTGGCGATCCGCGCGAAGATCTTCATCGCGGAAGCATTTGGTGATTTGATAATAGCGGTCGTATCCGGCCACCATGAGCAGCTGCTTGAAGAGCTGGGGCGACTGCGGCAGCGCGAAAAATTGCCCTTCCTGGACGCGGCTAGGCACGAGATAGTCGCGCGCACCTTCGGGTGTGGATTTGGTGAGCATCGGCGTTTCGATATCGATGAAACCACTGCTGTCGAGATAGTTGCGCACCGCCATCGCCACACGGTAGCGCAGCATCAAATTATTCTGCATGTAAGGGCGGCGCAGATCGAGCACGCGGTGCGTGAGGCGCGTGGTCTCGGAGAGATTGTCATCGTCGAGTTGGAAAGGCGGTGTGATGGAAGCGTTGAGCACAATCAGCTCATGGCAAAGAATTTCAATCTTGCCGCTCTTGATGTTGTCATTGGTCGTGCCATTCGGGCGAGCGCGCACCAAGCCTTTGATCTGCACGCAAAATTCATTTCGCACGCCTTCGGCTGTTTTGAACATCTCGACGCGATCTGGATCGCAGACGATTTGTACCGTGCCTTCACGGTCACGTAAATCGATAAAAATCACGCCGCCATGATCGCGCCGGCGATTGACCCAGCCGCACAGCGTAACTTGTTGGCCAAGATGCGCTTCGGTGACGAGGCCGCAATAGCTGCTGCGCATGGAGGTGGGGTTTTGAGACATGTTCAGATCCAAAAAATTCAAATTTAATTTACTTTGCTGCAGGAGCAGCTGCCCCGGGTATCGCAGACGGCCCGCCGGGTACAACTACGCCCATCGAGACGATATATTTCAGCGCCGCATCCACGCTCATCTTTAGCTCGATGCAATCGCTCTTTTTGAGCAGAATGAAATAGCCACCCGTCGGATTGGGCGTGGTGGGCACATACACGCTCACAAACTCATCGGCGCTGCCGTTTTGCAAATGCTGCGCCACATCGCCAGCAGGTGTGCCGGTGATGAAAGCAATCGTCCAGACGTTCTCGCGCGGCCATTGCACCAGTACAGCGGTGCGAAAGGCATTGCCCCCGTCAGAAAACAAGGTGTCAGACACTTGCTTGACGCTGGAATAAATCGAGCGCACCACAGGAATGCGATTCAGAAGGGCATCCCACCAAGACATCAGTTTTTTGCCGAGGAAGTTGCTCGCTGCTGCGCCAACGACCAGCAGAATCGCAAAAGCCAAAAGCACACCAAAGCCGGGGATGTGAAAGCCGATGAGTTTGTCGGGATGCCAATTACCGGGCAGGATTTGCAAGGTTTTGTCCAAGCTGGAGACCATCCAATCCAATACCCAGAGGGTGACCATGATCGGCACGATCACCAACAGACCTGCCAAGAGCCATTTGCGGATAGATTTCATCATGTTGGAATTGTCGCTGACCCAGGTTTCAGAAAGATTTCAGTGTTTAGCCGTTGCAGAACCTGCGGTGGATGCTACTGATTTAGTAGCAACTGGTGCAGGCGCTGGAGCGGGTGACGCTGCTGGCGCAGGGGCAGGCGCACTCGTCGGCGCAGCCGCAGCCGCCGCTGGTGCAGCCGCCGCATCGGCAGCAGGCTTGCCTGCTGCCGCATCGCTGGCTGCTTTGCCCACGCCGCTGTTGGCACCATCGCCGCCACTGCGGAAATCTGTGACATACCAACCTGCACCTTTGAGCTGGAAGCCAGCGGCTGTGACTTGTTTGGTGAATGCTGAAGCGCCGCAAGCCGGGCAAACGGTAAGCGGATCGTCAGAAATTTTTTGCAGCGCGTCTTTGGTGTGACCGCAGGCTGAGCATTTGTAGGCGTAAATTGGCATAGTTGGGTTCCCCGCAGGGCAACCCAGCATTATAGTTTGCCCGCTTAGGCCAGCGCGTGTTTTGGGATCGGGTGGCCCGCGTTCTTGATGACTTGCGGTACGAGCGAGCCCATCACCATCAGAAAGGCCGAGGCAAACAAGCCCAGCAAATTGGCTGGAATCAAGGAATCGGGTGTCAAATTCATCGCACCCAGCCACACCGCCAAGCCGCCGATAGCTGCAAACAATGCACCCTGTGTGGTGGCGCGCTTCCAATAGGCGCCGGCCACCAGAGGCACAAATGCGCCCGCAAGCGTCACGTTGTAGGCGTTTTGCACCATTTCATACATCGTGCTATTGCTGTTCAAGGCAAACAGCAAGGCAATCACGCTGAAGGTGACCAAAATGATGCGCAGGATGAACAGGAATTGCTTGTCGTTCATCTTCGGTGCAAACGGCTTGAGCACGTTTTCCGTGAACAGCGAGGTGGGCGCAAGCAAAGCGCCGCTGGCGGTGGACAAAATCGCCGAAAGCAATGCGCCAAAGAACATCACTTGAGCCCACAGCGGCATTTTGTTGAGCACCAAATCAGGCAGCACTTTTTGGATTTCACGGGCATCTTCAGCGCCAAACAACTTGGCCACATTCGGATCGGCCACCACAGCGGCGTAAGCAATGAAAATCGGCACAAAGGCAAAGCAGAAGTAAATCAGGCCACCATAGACTGTGCCGCGCACTGCCGTTTTTTCGTCTTTCGCGCTGGTCATGCGCTGGAAAACGTCTTGCTGTGGAACCGAGCCAAAAGCAAACGCAAAGAACGCGCCCGCCATCGCCCACCAGCCTTTGCTGTCAGAGGGAAAGAAATTAAATTTACCATCTGCTGCCGCCTGCGCAATGACTTTGCTTGCCCCGCCTGCCATATCGCCCACCAGCCAAGCCACCAAGCTCAGGCCCACCAAAATCACCACGACTTGGAAAAGATCCGTGAACGCTACCGACCACATGCCGCCAAAAATCGTATACACCACCACCACGCCCGCGCCGATCACGATCGCGGTATTGAGCGAAACCGCGCCGCCCGAGAGCACATGAATCACCAAGCCTAACGCCGTCATCTGCGCCGATGTCCAGCCCAAATACGAAGCCACAATGGCGAAACTGGTGATCACTTCCACGGTTTGGCCGTAACGCTGCTTGTAAAAATCACCGATCGTCATGAGATTCATGCGATAGAACAGCTTGGCAAACAACACAGCGGCGAGCACGAGGCAAACCGACGCACCAAACGGATCGCCCGGAATGCCCGAGAGCCCGTCTTTGGCAAAGGTGGCTGAGACAGACAGCACCGTTTCTGCGCCAAACCACGTGGCAAACACGGTGGCCATGTTCATGTAGAGCGGCAGGCTGCGGCCAGCCACCATGTAGTCGGCTGAATTTTGCACACGGCGCGCAGCCACAAGGCCAATGGCGATGGTCACGGCCAGATAGAAGGCCACAAAAATGATCAACGGATTCACGGTCTGGTTCTCCAACGGATATAGGTGGCGATTTTATGCATCTTGCGTGCCAAAAAACAAACTGCACACTGATTCAAAGGGTTTGTACTCAATACGAAATTGCTATTAAATACATAGCATACTTCGCATATTTTATAAGGGCAAAGTGCCAATTTCGGCCTTGAAATTTGCCTCTATGCTCACCAGAGCCGAATACGCAAATAGAGCATGATCAGCACCATGCCCAGGACAAAGCCAATCGCGCTATAAACGATTTTTTGCAGCAAGGCATTGGTGCGCTTTTGTTCGTGCAGCAATTCCTGAATCAGAGTGTCGTGCGCGGCGGGTGGACGCTGCAAATACTCGGTGAGCAAGCGCGGCAGATGCGGGATGAGCTTGGCATAGCGCGGCGCTTGCGCCTTGATGGCATCGGTAAAGCGCTGCGGCCCGACTTGCTCTAGCATCCATTTTTCTAAAAAGGGTTTTGCGGTGTTCCACAAATCCAATTCGGGATCGAGTTGGCGGCCCAAGCCCTCGATATTGAGAAGGGTTTTTTGCAGCAAAACGAGCTGCGGCTGAATTTCCACATGAAAACGGCGCGAAGTTTGGAACAGGCGCATCAGCACGATACCGAGCGACAGCTCTTTGAGCGGCCTGTCAAAGAAAGGCTCGCAAACAGCCCGAATAGCAGACTCCAGCTCATCCACGCGCGTGCCAGCAGGCACCCAACCCGATTCAATATGCAGCTCGGCCACGCGCTTGTAGTCACGGCGAAAAAAAGCGGCGAAATTTTGCGCGAGATAGTCTTTGTCCACCTCAGTGAGCGTGCCTACGATGCCGAAATCCAGCGAGATGTAGCGGCCAAAGGTGGCTGGCTCAAGGCTGACCTGAATATTGCCCGGGTGCATATCTGCATGGAAGAAACCGTCGCGGAAGACCTGGGTGAAGAAAATCGTCACGCCATCGCGGGAGAGCTGCTTCATGTCGACACCAGCGGCCTTGAGCGCGTCAATCTGGTTGATCGGCACACCTTTCATGCGCTCCATCACGATCACTTCGGTATGGCAAAAATCCCAAAACATCTCGGGAATCATCACCAGGTTGAGCCCCGCCATGTTGCGGCGCAGTTGGGCGGCATTCGATGCTTCGCGCACGAGATCGAGCTCGTCATGCAGGTATTTATCAAATTCTGCGACCACCTCCAGCGGCTTCAAGCGCTTGCCGTCTTTTGATAAGTTTTCTACCCAACCCGCCATCATGCGCATCAAGCTCAAATCTTTGTCAATCACCGGCAGCATGTCTGGCCGCAGCACTTTGACCGCCACATCGCGCAGCTTGCCGTCTTTGGTTTTGAGTGTGGCGAAATGCACTTGGGCAATGGATGCACTGGCCTCGGGCTTTTGCTCAAAGCTGACAAAAATATCGGCGAGTTTGCGGCCAAAGGCGCGTTCAATCGTCTGCACCGCAATCTGCGCTGGGAACGGTGGCACGCGGTCTTGTAATTTGGCCAGCTCATCAGCAATATCTGTAGGCAACAGGTCGCGCCGGGTCGACAGCACTTGGCCAAATTTCACAAAGATCGGCCCGAGCGCCTCTAGCGCCTCGCGCAAGCGCTGGCCACGCGGTGCGCTTAAATCTCGCCCGAATGAAGCGATCCGAGCAATCAGCGTGAGCCAAGGCTTGTCAAAACTGCGCATCACGAGCTGATCAAGCCCGTAACGCAACACGATGAAGACGATGAAGCTGCCTCGGCCAAAGCGGGAGAACCAATTCATGCGGAGGGTGGACTTTCTTGTGTTTTGGTGGCTATCGG
Organism: Variovorax sp.; assembly: GCA_031375105.1. Classification (GTDB taxonomy): domain Bacteria; phylum Pseudomonadota; class Gammaproteobacteria; order Burkholderiales; family Burkholderiaceae_C; genus JANMDU01. The sequence goes on along the minus strand of JANMHJ010000063.1, from coordinate 20,209 downwards.
TTGAATGAATTTCTTGAGCGCATCACCTATGCCGCGCACGGCCTGCATCAGCCCATGCGCAGGCACATCGCCCACGATGCGCGAAAGATCTTCTTCCACATCCCAGCGCACATGATCGACCAACCAATTGACCTCGGCAGCGAGCATCACGTCGCCCGAGATTTCCATACGCGGTTTGTCGCCGCGCAGCAGGGTTTGAACGAGGCTAATGGGATTGCTGTCGAGTACTTTGAGCGATAAATCTGGTTTGGCTTCAAAGGGCGCAAGATCGAGTAGCCCCGCTGGCGTAACTATCAATTTCATAGCTATCCACGCAGATTCCACGCCGACAACTTGCCCCTTTTGCCTTAAAAGCCGCTCTACAGCCGGAGGCTCTTGCTGCAAGACATGGTTCAGCAACAAAACGACGCGCTGCTGCAATTCCTGCACCAGCCAATCAGGTGGTTTGGGCAATGGAAAACTCGGGAAGGCGGGTGCGGTGCTCATGCTTTGCATTATCTCTGCTTATTTTGGGTGTCTTTGCTTTGTGGGCATGCTTTGGCATAGTTCGCATGTTGGCGCTCTGGGCTTGGGTTAGTTACCTTGGGCGAACGAAGATTTTCACAGTAGCCAACAGGCCGCGAGTGAGGCGCGGCGCCTCAATCGCAGCCGCTCCACCAAAAAAGAAACGTTCAGTAAACTACAAATTTAATAGCACTCCGCGCAGCAAATACGCCGGCCATCACCCCAAAAGGCACAAAAAGGCCCAGTAAACACCGGGCTTCTTCGAGAGCGAGAAAGGAGCTTAGTTCAGAGCCTGCAAACCCGCCACCAGCCAGCCGGCGCTGCCGTCTTTGGGTTTGGTCATGTTCCACACTTCGCGGAACGGCCCTGGGCTTTGTGATGGGTCTTCCTTGATCATGCCGGAGAACTCCACGCTAGCCATCCAATCCGTGCCCGTGTCTTCAATGCCCAAGAGCTTCGCATCTAGTGCGGCCACTTCGGTGTGATTGAGACTGCCGCCCGTGTGTTGATCACGATCCGCCAGTTGCTGGCGGATTTCGCTGAGCATCGAATCGGTCATCATCGTGCCCAAGGTTGAGACATCGTTTTTGTCCCAAGCGGCTTGCAGGGCGACAAAAGCTTGCTTGGCTGTGGCGAGGAAAGCAGGCGTGTCGAAATCAGCCGGCACGCTCCAGTTGCTGCCGCCACCCGAGAGGCGCGAGCCGATCAGGCTGCTGCCCGTGCTTTGCGGCTGAGCTTGGAAAGCGGTGGAATTGCGCTCCCATGGGCGAGCCGATGCGTCATTGCCCACGTTTTCTGGGCTGTAGCTGCGCTCCATCGGCACATTCGGCGATGCACCGCCTGCGCCGGCGCCAGCCATTGCAAAAGGTGAATTTTGCTGCTGCATACCACCCTGGCTGGCAGCACGGCGGCGCATGAACCAACCCACGGCCACCATGATGGCCAAAGCCAGCAAACCAAACATCAAAATCTGGCCGAAGGCTTCACCCAGCCCCAAGCTGCTGGCAAGCCATGCCAAGCCCAAGCCAGCTGCCAAACCGCCGAGCATCGCGCCCCAAGGTTTCTTGGGCGCTGCTGCACCAGCTGCTGGCGCAGCCTGCGCTGGCTTGGCCGCTGCGGCATTGGCTGCGCCCGGCGCTGCGGGTGCGGAAGGCGCGGCATCGCGCTGCGTCACGTTGTTAGATTGCTTGCCAAAAGACTTGCCACCGCCCATGCGCTTGGCTGCATCAGCATCAAAACTGATCAAAGCCACGCTGGCTGCGATCACACCGGTTATCACGTAGGACCATAACTTCATATCCACCGCCTTTGAAAAATATCTGTTCTCTTACATGCCACTCAAAATCCACAATACAAGTGTTGTCATCAGCACTTGATTCCCACATGCAATGCGACCACACCTGCTGTCATGTTGTGGATATCCACGTGGCCGAACCCCTGCGAGAGCATCATGGTTTTGAGCGTCTCCTGATCGGGATGCATGCGAATGCTCTCTGCTAAATACTGATAGCTTTGCGCATCGCCCGCAACCCATGAGCCCAATTTTGGCAAAATTGAAAAGGAATACCAATCGTAGGCCTTTTGCAGGGGTTGGGCGACTTTGGAAAATTCCAGCACCAAAAGCTTCCCACCGGGCTTCAAAACGCGGCCCATCTCGGCCAAAGCAGCCTCTTTGTGGGTCATGTTGCGCAGACCGAAGGCTACAGTGACCACATCAAAATGGTCTGTGGGTAACGGCAGCTTCTCGGCATCGCAGACCATGGTGGGCACGCTGTAGCCTGCATCGACCAGTCGATCTCGCCCAACGCGCAGCATGGCTTCGTTGATATCGGTATGCACCACCTCGCCGCTTTTGCCTACTTTTTTGGCAAACGCCAGTGCCAAGTCCCCCGTACCGCCCGCCACATCCAGCACTTTCGAGCCTTCGCGCGCGCCCGAGACGAGCACGGCGTAAGCTTTCCAACCGCGATGCAGCCCAGCTGACATCAGATCGTTCATCACATCGTATTTCGAGGCAACCGAATCAAACACGCCACGCACCTGCCGCGCTTTGTCAGCTTCGTCAACATCTTTAAAACCGAAGTGGGTGGTAGCCATGATGGAATCTGGGCAGATTGCTATTGAATTAATAGTAAACGAAATCAGTGATGGCTGCAACCCGCGCCATGTACATGGCCGCCCGCAGCCTCCATCGGTGCATCGCGGTTCGCACCCGCCTCTGCCAGCTTGGCCAGATAGCGCTGCCACAGCTCATCTTGCTGGCTGCCGAGGAAATACAAATAATCCCAAGAAAAAATACCGCTCTCGTGGCCATCGGTGAACACGGGTTTGACGGCGTAATTACCAATCGACTCCAGCTCTTGCAGCCCGACGCCGCGTTTGCCGGTTTGCAAGGTTTCTTGGCCTGGGCCGTGGCCTTGCACTTCGGCAGACGGCGAATACACGCGCATCAGCTCAAAAGGCAGCTTGAAGGCTTTGCCGTCAGAAAACGAAATCTCCAGCAGCTTGGATTGCTGATGCACGGTGATGTCGGTTGGGGTGGGGGTGTCTTGCGTGAGGCCAGCCATGGTTACTTTCTAGCGCTGAAGAAGCGCAAGCTCACATTTTAGAAGCGAACGGAAAACGTGAGGTGTAGCTTGTCATCACCCTTTTGCGGGGCACTGGAATTGGTGGCCAAAGGCAGCTTGCTGCTGCTCAGGAGCCGGCCATAGTCTGCACTCACCGACACGCCCGCTTCATGGCCATAGCGCAGACCCAAGCCCATGCTGGCCAAGCTATCAGACGAGACGCGGCGCAGGCCATCGGCATCGCGGTTGCGCAACCAACCTGCATCGACAAAGCCCGTGAAACGCAATCCCTTAGCCACTTCTGGCGTGGTGATCTCTAGGCTGGTGAGCAAGCCGCCATCGCCGGAGATGGCACGATCAGGTGCGCCGCGCAAGGAGTTCGTGCCGCCCAAACCAAGTTGCTCGCCTGAAATCAGCGGCGTGTTGCTCCATTGCAACTGCGAGCGCAGACTCCACAGCCAAGCTTTGCCGAAATTGGAAGAATACTGATGCCCCGCGCGCAAGATACGGAATGCGCTCTTGGAGATGCCTTGGCCTGTGACCGGGTTGCTGTATTCCGAGCGATAGGCCGTGGCATTGTTGCCATCGCCCGAAGACAAGTTGGCCGACAGATCGAGGTTGTATGACCAAAGCGAAGCATCGGATTCATTCTTGACCTGATAGCTCACCCCCAGCGGGCGGCTTCGCCGATCCACCCCCACGGCCACGCCATTGATCACTGCAGCGCCGAAGACGCGGTCATCCAAGCTGATTGCGAAATAGCTGCGCCGCCCACCCTCGGGCTCATTGGCCAGCGTGTAATTGATGCCCTTGGTTTGGCCTACGCCCGTGCTCGTGAACGTGGCAAAGCTGCCCAGCACATCGGATTTTGTGGCCGACAGGCCCAGCGTACCGTGCGCACCGTAAAACGGGATTTTGTAATTCAAGCCCCATTGGCGCACGTCGCTGGGGCGCTGCAAGGAGGTGGTGTAGGCCAACACCATCTGATGGTCACTGCGCCAAAGGTTGTTGTGCCCGCCCGAGACAGTAAAGCGATCTTTGCCGGAGGAAGCGTTCCCGCTGTTTGACAGGTTCGCCGCCACAAACCATGGCTTGGAATCACGCACCTGCACAGTAGCATCAATCTTGTCTGCCTCAGCAGATTCCTTCAAAGCCACGCTGAGCTGCTTGCTCGGATTGTCATTGGCTAAGCTGGTTTGCACTGCCAAACGCTTGAAATTGGGCGAAGCGCCTTCCCGCAACTCAGGCAAACTGGCCAAGATATTGGCTTGGCCAAAATGCTGATTGCCGGTCACGACCACGCGACCTATCGTGAATTTCACAATCTCCAGCGTCACTGTTTCGCCCACTTCTTGCGGCGGTAAAGCGACTTTGTGGAGACCAAAACCCGCATCGCGCAAAGCACCTTCGAGAGCACTGGTGGCTTTTTGCAAAGTGTCAATCGTGGCATCTGTACGCAGGAAGGGCGCGAGCACTTGGCTGGTCTGCGCGGCGCTGAGTGGATTTTCGCCTTTGATGTTGAAGCCGCGAATGGCAAAACTTGGATTGACGCTGGCTGTCACTGGCGCAGCGCTGGGCGCACCTTGCGCCCAAATCAACGGGCTGGACAGTACAAGCGCAGACAAGCCCATCGCTCGGCTGAGCACCGTGAGTGCAGGCAAAGAGTGGGTGAGGGCAAGTTTCAAAGGCATGCTCTGATTGTGACATTCTGCGACCAACGCGCAGCCTTCAACCTGCTTAACGGCAAACTCGGCCACCGCGAACGTTGGAATCACCCAACAGTGCAGTCACGTTGAAATTGCTCGCATTGGGCAAAGGCGTACGGTCAAACTCAAGGAAACGCGGCACATCTTGGGGCCGCGCCACCGTGCCATCGTTGCCCGCCAAGCCAGCTTCATTGCGCCCCAGATGCAGCACAGAAGAGCTGGTGGTCAGTTCAATATGGCCATCGCGCACAAAAACAAACAGGCCCTCTTGGTTTTCAGAAGTGTTGTCGCTGCTGAACAGAGAAGCTGGCAAAGGCAAGCTGCCTGGCGCAGTCAAATCATTCGTGGGCTCGCTATTGATGCCTTGCGTGCCTTGGGGTAACACACTCAATCCTTGGCCAGCGGCGAGCGAGAAGGTGCTGGTGAAATCGGTGAGCTTGGTCACATCGACCACACCAGAGTAAGTGAACACTGTCAGACCCTCCCCCGCAGCGCCTGGTTCGCCTGCGCAAGGGCCGGTGCAGCGCAAGAGCACTTCGGTGCCGCGAATGCCAATGGTGGCGGTCGAGGTGCTGTAGCCCACATTGCGGTTGTTGGCCTTGGCGATCAAGCCCGAGAGCGCACGCACCGTGCCTTTGAGCAAAGAGGTGAGCATGCGGCCTTCGCCAGCGCTTTTGCTGTCGTACACAAAATTGTCTACCCGAAAGCGGCTGACCGCGCCCACGGTGATGCGCGATTCATCGCGGAAGGCAAGAATCGCTTGTGTGCCTTGCCCGGTTTCGACCACATCGCCCGGATAGACGCCTGCGCCATCGACCAAGCGACGGCGTTGCCCCGCGCCATCAACTGCAAGAACCTCGCCGCGCGAAGACAGCACCTTGGCGCTGGCCTGTATCGCATTGGGCTTGGCCGCCTGCGTCACGCGGCTGGCCTCGCTGCCGCAATCACGGCTGCAAATGCGGGCATCAAAGTCTGTGCCACGAATACCGATGGTGGCGGTATTGGTTTGAATGCGTGCAGCGTTAGGAGAACTTTTGGAAATAAGACCTGTGATCGCACGCAGACCACCGCGCAGCATGTTGATCACCATGCTGTTGTCTGTCGCATCTTGCGTGTATTTGAACTGGGAGAGCACCATTTCGCTGCCCGGACGCACCGTCATGCGTGTGCCATCTTGCAGCTTGACAACGGCTGTTGCGCCGTCGGCCGTGGTCAAGCGGTCACCTTCCTGCAGCGGCAATCCTTTGCCCAGCGTGCGGGGTGTTTGGCCGGGGCTTTGTGCGAAGCCAACGCCACGCATGAATTCCACCTCGCCGGCAGATGTTCTGGCGTTGGGGCTGGTTTGAGCCCAAGCTGCACTGGCCATCCAGGTCAAAGCTAACATGCTGCACAGGGCTGCGGCACGAAGACGAGGAGAAAAGGGGTGCGAGATTTTGGCCATAAGAGGTGCAACGCGCTTCAAAACGCAACGTGTTGTGATGTAACCCTCCTATAGTAGGCCCATTTACGCATGGCCCACAAGCCTGCGCAACGGTTAAAAATCACAAATCACAAGGTCTTCAGTCACAAAAAACCGCATTCAACGGGTTTTTGTGACAAAGCGCACAGTGGTTTTAGACCAACACGCGCTCTATCCCGCCTTGGTTGGCCTTGGCCACGTATTCGGGCATCCAGTTCTCGCCCAAAATTTGGTTGGCCATTTCCACCACGATGTAGTCGGCTTCTAGCAAGCCGGTTTTCAAATCGTCTTGGAAACGGTTGAGACCCATCAGGCAACTCGGGCAGCTTGTGAGTATCTTCACATTGGCTTTTTCGCCCACTGCGCCTGAGCTGCGCAAGGCAGCTTCGCCTTTGAGGATTTCTTCCTCTTTGCGGAAGCGAATTTGCGTGGACACATCAGGGCGCGATGTGGCTAAGCCACCGCTCTCGCCGCAGCAGCGCTCAGATTTGAGCACACCCTCGCCCACCAAGGCCTTCACGGTTTTCATCGGCTCTTGCAGTTTCATTGGGCTGTGACAAGGGTCGTGATACAAATAACCTGCGCCCTGTGTGGACAAGGTGATGTTTTTCTCCAGCAGGTATTCGTGAATATCGATGATGCGGCAGCCGGGGAAGATTTTGTCAAACTCGTAGCCCTGCAATTGGTCATAGCAAGTACCGCAGCTGACCACCACGGTTTTGATGTCCATGTAATTGAGCGTGTTGGCCACCCGATGGAAGAGCACGCGGTTGTCGGTGATCATCTTGTCGGCTTTGTCAAAATCGCCGCTGCCGCGCTGCGGATAGCCGCAGCACAAATAGCCCGGTGGCAGCACAGTTTGCACACCCGCATGCCAGAGCATGGCCTGCGTGGCCAAGCCCACTTGGCTGAACAATTTTTCTGAGCCGCAGCCAGGAAAATAAAACACCGCCTCGGTCTCTGCCGTCGTGGTTTTCGGATCCCGGATGATCGGCACGTAATCTTTGTCTTCAATATCCAGCAAGGCGCGGGCGCTCTTCTTGGGCAAGCCACCGGGCATTTTCTTGTTGATGAAGTGAATCACCTGCTCTTTGATCGGCGCTTTGCCCACTGTAGAGGGCGGCGCTTTGGTTTGCTTGTGCGCCAAGCCGCGCAAGACTTGGTTGCCCAAGCGCTGCGCTTTGAAGCTGATGTCGGTCAGTGTGCGGGCAAAATTGATCGCTCCGGGGCTGGCTGTGCCAATGAACCACGACTGAAATTCCGCCGCTGGCCGGAAGCTCTTTTTGCCCATCTTGCGCAGCAGATTGCGCATGTTCATCGAGACATCGCCAAAATCAATGTCAACCGGACACGGGCTTAAGCACTTGTGGCACACCGTGCAGTGATCAGCCACATCTTCAAACTCTTCCCAATGCTTGATGCTCACGCCGCGCCGGGTTTGCTCTTCGTACAGAAAAGCCTCAATCAAGAGCGATGTGGCCAAGATTTTGTTGCGCGGCGAATACAGCAAATTCGCGCGCGGCACATGCGTGGCGCAGACGGGTTTGCACTTGCCGCAGCGCAGGCAATCTTTGATCGACGTGGCGATATCGCCAATGTCGGATTGCTGCATGATCAGCGATTCATGCCCCATGAGGCCGAAGCTAGGCGTGTAGGCATGCGTGAGATCTGAAAACCATACTTCAGAGGCATTTTTTGAAGCTTTTTTGGCATCTACCCGTTGTATTTCCTGCGTAGTATGCTCCTGATTTCGTAGCAATTTACCTTTGTTGAAGCGCCCTTCAGGATCCACCTTGGCTTTGTAATCAGCGAAAGGTTGCAGTTCAGCTTCGGTCAAAAATTCTAGTTTTGTGATGCCGATGCCATGCTCGCCCGAGATCACGCCATCGAGCTTGCGAGCCAGCACCATGATGCGTGCAACCGCTTCGTGCGCGGTTTGCAACATGTCGTAATCATCACTGTTCACAGGAATATTGGTGTGAACGTTGCCATCGCCCGCATGCATGTGCAAAGCGATCCAAACGCGGCCTTTTAAGACGCGTTTGTGAATGGCTTGGCATTCTTCCATGATGGCTTTGAATGCGCCGCCAGCGAAGATATTGCCCAGCGGGGCTCTGATTTGCGTTTTCCAGCTCGCACGCAGGCTGTGGTCTTGCAGCGCCAAGAATTTTTCATCCACATCGCTCAGCCAACCTGCCCAGAGGCTGCGCACTTCTCGAATCAAGGCCAAAGCTTGCGTCACGCGGTCTTCCAGCAATTCGGCAGATGGGATATCCATCGCATCATCGCCTTTGCCGAGTGGCAAATTGCCTTTGGCAAAGAACTCTTCCAGCGCATCGCACAGCTTCAGCTTATTTCGCAGTGAAAGCTCAATATTGATGCGTTCAATGCCATCCGTGTATTCAGCCATCCGCGGCAGCGGAATCACCACATCTTCATTGATCTTGAAGGCATTGGTATGCTTAGAAATCGCAGCCGTGCGCTTGCGATCTAGCCAGAATTTTTTGCGCGCTTCTGGGCTGATCGCCGTAAAGCCTTCGCCATTGCGGCTGTTGGCAATCCGCACGACTTCCGAAGTCGTTTTTGCCACCACATCGGCATCATCTCCCGCAATATCGCCAATCAACACCATCTTGGGCAAGCCGCCGCGCTTAGATTTGGTGGCGTAGCCTACCGCTTTCAAATAGCGATCATCCAAATGCTCTAGGCCTGCGAGCAACACACCAGTGCGCTTTTGCTCGGCAAACATGTAGTCTTTGATTTCCACAATCGAAGGCACAGCATCTTTGGCATTGCCAAAAAACTCCATGCACACGGTGCGCATGTGCTGCGGCATTTTGTGGACGATCCAGCGGGCGCTGGTGATCAGGCCGTCACACCCTTCTTTTTGAATCCCGGGCAGGCCGCTCAAAAACTTATCGGTTACGTCTTTGCCCAAGCCTTCTTTGCGGAAGGTTTTGCCGGGAATATCGAGGCGCTCGGTTTTGAGAAGCTTTTTGCCGCCCGCATCAAAGTATTTCAGCTCAAAGCTGGCCAGCTCGGCATCGTGAATCTTGCCCAAATTGTGATTCAGGCGCGTGACTTCCAGCCACTGCGCATCAGGGGTCACCATGCGCCATGAAGCGAGGTTGTCCAGAGCTGTACCCCAGAGCACGGCTTTTTTGCCACCAGCATTCATGGCGATGTTGCCGCCAATGCAAGAGGCTTCCGCCGAAGTCGGATCGACCGCAAACACAAAGCCTGCACGCTCCGCAGCATCAGCTACGCGCTGCGTCACCACGCCCGCTTCAGACCAAACAGTCGCCACAGGTTCATTCAGACCGGGCAATGACACCATCTGCACTTCGGTCATGGTCTCCAGCTTTTCGGTGTTGATCACCGCAGATTTCCAAGTCAAAGGAATCGCACCACCGGTGTAGCCCGTGCCGCCGCCGCGTGGCACGATGGTCAAGCCCAAATCAATACAGCCTTTGACCATACCGGCCATCTCAGCCTCGGTATCAGGCGTGAGCACAACGAACGGGTATTCCACACGCCAGTCGGTCGCATCCGTCACGTGACTGACGCGCGAGAGGCCGTCAAACTTGATGTTGTCTTTGGCGGTGTGTTTGCGCAGCACGCTGTTGGTGCGCTTACGCAGGTCATAAATCTCAGAAAAAGAGTCGTAAAAGCGCTTCACGCAAGCGCGTGCAGCCTCCAGCAAGATGCCCACATGCGCATCGCGCTGCGTGTCAGCTCCGGGCGTGCGGCGTTTTTCTACTTCGACCAAACGGTGGTTCAGCGCATCAGCCAAAGCCTTGCGCCGCTTGGGGTTGTCTAGCAAATCATCTTGCAAATACGGATTGCGCTGCACCACCCAAATATCGCCCAACACCTCATACAACATACGCGCGCTGCGCCCAGTTTGCCGCTCATTGCGCAGAAGGCTCAAGACCTCCCAAGCGCGGGAGCCGAGCAAGCGAATCACGATTTCCTTATCGGAAAACGAGGTGTAGTTGTAAGGAATTTCGCGCAGGCGCGGCGTGTCTGCCACGGCAGTGGCAAGCAACAGTTGGGGCAAGGGTGCATTCATGTGGATTTTTTGACTTTAGACCATATTATCGCCGCTATGTCATAAAACTGCGGGACAACCCTGATGCCCTTAGAACATGTAGCAATGCTGGCAAAGCCAGTACAAACCCCGTGGGCTTGCGCAAGAAACCGGGGTTTTAATATGACAGTCACAAAACAAGCATAAATTAGCCATATTCATTTAGGAGTTCTCTCATGAAACTGCGTCTTTCTGCCATCGCATTGGCATCAACATTTTTAACGGCACCTGCATTTGCCCAAACCGAAATCCAATGGTGGCACTCCATGGGTGGCGCCTTGGGCGAATGGGTCAATGACCACGCCAAAGACTTTAACGCCAGCCAAGCAAACTACAAAGTCGTCCCCACATTCAAAGGCAGTTATGACGAATCCATGACCGCTGCCATCGCGGCGTTCCGCGCTGGTAATGCGCCTCACATTTTGCAAGTGTTTGAAGTCGGCACAGCCACCATGATGGCTTCCAAACAAGCCATCGTTCCTGTCGGCAAAGTGATGAAAGATGCAGGTGTGCCGTTTGATCCAAAGTCTTATGTGCCTGCAGTCGCTGGCTATTACACCGCTCCTGACGGCCAAATGCTGAGCTTCCCATTCAATAGCTCCACCACCGTCTTCCATTACAACAAAGACGCTTTCAAAGCGGCTGGTCTCGACACCGAGAAACCCCCATCAACATGGCCAGAGGTGGCTTTGGCAGCTGCCAAGCTCAAAGCCTCGGGTCACAAATGCCCCTTCACCTCTAGCTGGATGAGCTGGACGCAGCTGGAGAGCTTCTCTGCTTGGCACAACACAGAATTTGCTACTTTAGGCAATGGCATGCGCGGCATCAATGCGCGCCTGAACTTCAACACGCCACTGCATGTGCGCCACATTGAAAACTTAGGCAACATGGCCAAAAACGGCTTGATGGTTTACAAAGGCCGGGGCAACGCGGCTGATGCCACCTTCGTCTCCGGCGAGTGCGCCATGATGACTGGCTCCTCTGCCCTGTACGGCAACATCAAGCGCAACGCGAAATTTGCCTCGGGTATCGCTCCTTTGCCCTTCTACCCAGACGTTGCGGGTGCACCGCAAAACACCGTGATTGGTGGTGCCAGCCTGTGGGTCATGTCGGGCAAGAAAGCTGAAGAGTACAAAGGTGTGGCGCAATTTTTTGCGCACCTGTCTAAGCCCGAGGTTGATGCCAGAAGCCACCAGCGCACAGGCTACCTCCCGCTGACTCCTGTGTCTTTTGCGCTGACCGACAAATCGGGTTTTTACAAACAGAACCCCGGTACCGATGTCTCCGTCAACCAGATGATCCGCAAGACCACTGACAAATCGCGCGGCATTCGTTTGGGCAATTTCGTCCAGATCCGCACCATCAATGATGAGGAGTTTGAACAAGTCTGGTCTGGCAAGAAGACAGCCAAAGAGGCGTTGGATTCTGCGGTGAAGCGTGGCAATGAATTGCTGGCGCGCTTTGAAGCAGCCAACAAAGGCAAGTAAATCAAAGTGACGGGTATGGGCTGGATCTCAAAAATATGGAAAAACAGCCTGAACCCGTTATATTTACTGCGCAAAGTGCTATGTTTTTAATGGCCTTTTCGTTATGGTCGTGATTGCACGCCTGATTTATGGCCACTGAAAAACGCGTTGTCTTCCGCTCCAGTTGGCTGCCTTGGGCTCTGGTAGCGCCGCAAATGGCGGTTGTTTTGGTGTTTTTCTTTTGGCCAGCGGGTCAAGCGCTGTATCAAAGCCTGTTGCTGCAAGATGCTTTTGGTACTTCAACCGAGTTCGTTGGCCTACAAAACTTCAAGCAACTGTTTGCTGACGAGACCTACCTTGCCTCTTTCAAAACCACAGCTGTATTCTCACTGCTGGTGGCCGGGTCGGGTCTTTCGATTGCTTTGCTGCTGGCGGTTTGCGCCAATCGCGTCATTCGCGGAGCAATGGCCTACAAGACGCTGCTGATTTGGCCGTATGCCGTCGCGCCCGTGATCGCAGGCGTGCTGTGGGCCTTCATGTTTGCCTCGCCCATGGGTGTGATCAGCTTTACCTTGACTTCCATGGGCTACAACTGGAATCACCTGCTGCAATCGGGCGACGCGATGACGCTGATCGTGATTGCCGCCGTCTGGAAGCAAATCAGCTACAACTTCCTGTTTTTCCTCGCAGGCTTACAAAGCATCCCAAAATCATTGATCGAAGCTGCAGCGATTGATGGCGCATCGCCGGTCCGTCGCTTTTGGACCATTGTGTTTCCCCTGCTCTCGCCCACCACCTTCTTCCTGCTCGTGATCAATGTGATTTACGCCTTCTTTGACACCTTTGCGATCATCGATGCGGTGACACAAGGCGGGCCGGGCAAAGACACGGCGATTCTGGTTTACAAGGTCTATTACGATGGCTTCAAAGCGCTCGATCTGGGCGGCTCGGCTGCGCAATCTGTAGTGCTGATGGTGATCGTGATCGCGCTGACGGTGTTTCAGTTCAAATTCATTGAACGCAGGGTCAACTACTAATAAAAACGACGGGGGAATTACTAACATGATTGAATGCCGCCATGATTGAACGTCGCCCGCTTGCCGACTTTGCAGCGCATGCCATCTTGCTGATTGGCGTGGCGATTGTCGCCTTCCCGCTGTATTTGGCGCTGGTCGCCTCCACGCAAACCGCGCAAGAAATTGCGCAATCTCGCCCGATCTCCCTGCTACCAGGCAGCAACATGGCCGAGACGTATTATTTCGCTCTGATGGGCGGCAAAACCAGCTTGGGCAGCACCTTCGCACCCGCTTGGCCGATGATGCTGGTCAGCTTAGGCAGTGCGCTGATTATCGCCATCGGCAAGATCACGATCTCTTTGCTCTCGGCTTTTGCCATCGTCTATTTCCGCTTTCCATTTCGCAACATCGTGTTCTGGATGATCTTCGTGACGCTGATGCTGCCTGTGGAGGTGCGCATTGGGCCCACATATGAAGTTGTTTCTGATCTGAAAATGCTCAACAGCATGGCCGGCCTGACTGTGCCACTGATCGCATCTGCGACTGCTACTTTTCTCTTCCGTCAGTTTTTCCTCACCGTGCCGGATGAATTGGTGGAAGCCGCGCGCGTGGATGGCGCCTCGCCCATGCGGTTTTTCAAGGATGTGCTTTTGCCGCTTTCGCGCACCTCCATTGCGGCGCTGTTTGTGATTCAGTTCATTTACGGCTGGAATCAATACCTTTGGCCCCTGCTGGTGACGACCGACGAGAACATGTACCCCATCGTGCTAGGCATCAAGCGCATGATCTCGGGCGAAGCCTACACCGAGTGGAACGTCGTCATGGCCACCACGATTCTTGCCGCTTTGCCACCTGCGTTGGTGGTGATCTTGATGCAAAAATGGTTCGTCAAGGGCCTTGTGGATACGGAAAAATAAAACATGGCCTCTATTACTTTCTCCCATGTCATCAAGCGCTACGGCAAAGGCTCTGGTGCAAATCAAGTGATTCATGGTATCGATGGCGAGATCAAAGATGGCGAATTCGTCGTCATCGTTGGGCCTTCGGGTTGCGGCAAATCCACGCTCTTGCGCATGGTGGCCGGTTTGGAAGAAATCTCCGGTGGCGAAATCTCCATTGGCTCGCGCGTGGTCAATGATCTAGAGCCTGCCGAGCGCGACATCGCCATGGTGTTTCAAAACTACGCGCTTTACCCGCACATGAGCGTGTTTGAAAATATGGCTTATGGCCTGAAAATCGCCAAAGTGCCACCCGCTGAGATTGAGCAGCGCGTGGCCAAAGCGGCAAAGATGCTTGAGCTTGAGCCCTACCTCAAACGCAAGCCGCGCGAGCTGTCTGGCGGCCAGCGCCAGCGCGTGGCCATGGGGCGAGCGATTGTGCGCCAGCCTCAAGTTTTCCTGTTTGACGAGCCGCTTTCCAACCTAGACGCCAAGCTGCGCGCATCCACCCGCATTGAAATTCAAAAACTGCATCGCGAGCTAGGCATCACCAGCCTGTTCGTGACGCACGATCAAATCGAAGCCATGACGCTCGGGGAAAGGCTGATGGTGCTCAATGGCGGAAATGTCGAACAATTCGGCACACCCGACGACGTGTATCACCGTCCAGCTTCTACCTTCGTGGCCAGCTTCATTGGCAGCCCTCCGATGAATCTTGTGCCGCTGCTAGATGCTACCGAATTAATAGCTGCTCACGCAGATTCTATGCCGGCTAAAGGCCTATTTGACTCTAAAAATGCGGCTCTTGCCACAGTGGGTGTGCGTCCTGAGCATTTGCGTGTTGCAGAGCATGGCTTGGCATTAAAAGTCCTCAGCATCGAGATGCTCGGCGCTGAGCGCCTGCTCTACACCCACTTAAGCTCAACGACAAGCAAGAGCAGCGAGCCCAACATGATTGTGCGTATTGCTGAGGGCGATGCTTGCCCTGCGGTAGATGCCACTATTCACGTCCAAACCTTGCCCGGCAAGTTGCATGGATTTGATGCCCAAGGTAAGCGCATCGTTTAACCAGCCTGCTCAAAGGCTGCGTGCAAAGCGCAGCAAAGGCGCGTAGTTCCGCCCATCAGCAGCACGCAAAGCCGCCAAATAGGCTTGACGCGGCTCCCCCGCACTTGTCAGCGCCTCCCCGCCCCAGCTAAATGCGCTGTGCCCGAGGCGGCGGATCAGCATATCTGCTGCCAGCCGCGCATGGCGGCCATTGCCGTTGGCAAACGGATGAATCCACACCAAGCGATGATGAAAGCGCAGCGCGATTTCATCGGGCGGATAGGCTGCAAATTCGATCTGCGTTTTCACATCGCGCAGCAAATCGCGCAATTGCACCTGAATCTGCCGCCAATCCACACCAATGCTTTTGTCGCTGCGGCGAAACTCGCCTGCCCAGCGCCAAGTCTGCCCCAGCATGCGCCGATGCAACTCGCGCAAGACCTTTTCATCCAGCAGATCACGCGTCTTTTGGCGCAGCGCCCAGCGAAGGCCTTGCAAAATATTGGCCTGCTCCCATTCGTTCAGATCGCCCTGAGTGCTGATGTGCGTGGGGATTAGGCCAGCGGCCTCATCGGGATCAAGCGGCGTTGCGCCTGGTGCGTAGCTCAGCTGCATCACTCAAATCCCATCACCACAAGCCCTTGCCGCCCTTGGCCAGCAGCTCTGAAGCCAGCTGTTGCACCTGCAAAGCCGTGAGATAAGGGTCAACACCTTGCGCCTCCAGCGCCATGCTGTGGCTCACGCGCTGCATCTGCTCCTGCGCCACTTGCGCAGCTCGCTGCTGCAAAGTGTGAGCCAGCCGCTGGCGGGGCACCAGCGCATATTGCAGCTCGCAATCGAGCGCCGCCGCCACTTTGCGCAAAGTGCCCAGCGTGATGGCATCTTGGCTCTCGGCCTCTTCCAGCTTGCGTAAGCCCGAATCCGTGATGCTCAGCCGCTGAGCCAGCGCAGCTGAGCTCATGCCCAAAGCTTGGCGAATGCTGCGAATCCAGCCCGCTGGCGGCCGCGCAGCCAAGGCCGCTTCGCGCCAGCGGGTGAGCGTGGCATCGGTTTGGCGCTGGCGGAGGGTTTGAAGATTATTCATATTGATAGCTTTAACTCATAATTTTAGCTCAATAAAAGCACTTATAACTGTCAATTAATTTATTAATTAAAGAGCAATAACTCCTATTATTTGCTTTAAATTTCTGAACGTGGCGCTTTGGCAGGTAAGATTCAAAGCATGACTGATGACTTGCTCCGATTTAATTTGAAAAAATGCCCTTTAATTGCCATTCTTCGCGGGCTCACGCCGCTAGAAGCGCCGCAGGTGGGGCGTGTGCTTTGGGATGCGGGCTTTCGTATTCTGGAAGTGCCACTCAATTCGCCTGAACCCTACGCCAGCATTGCGGCGCTGCGCGAAACTTTGCCGGAGGCGCTGATTGGCGCGGGTACAGTGCTGGAGGTGGCTCAGGTGCACCAAGTGAAAGCGGCGGGCGGGCAGCTGGTGATTTCGCCAAATTTCAATGCTTCGGTTGTATCTGCTGCAAAGGTAGCGGGCATGCTGGCGATTCCTGGGGTGGCCACGCCCACGGAGGCGTTTGCGGCGCTGGCTGCTGGCGCGGATGCGATCAAGCTGTTTCCGGCGGAGATGATCTCGCCCAGCGCACTCAAAGCGATGCGGGCGGTGTTGCCGAAAGATGCGCTATTGATTCCTGTGGGCGGCATGGGCGAGGCGAATATGGCGGCTTATTGGGAGGCTGGAGCGAATGGTTTTGGCATCGGCGGATCGCTTTATAAACCCGGTAAGTTGCTAGCTGAGGTTGAGCGTGATGCTATTAAATTAGTAGCATACTACGCTCATTTTATAACGGCTACTGGCCTAAAACTCTCATAAAACTCACCTCCTTTACCGCTTATGAACCCACACATCCAATTCGGCCTGCATGGCAAGATCGTGCTCATCACAGGCGCTTCGCAAGGCATTGGCGCGGCGTGTGCACAGCGCTTCGCACGCGAGGGGGCTCGCGTGGTGCTCTCTGATGTGGATGATGCTGCTGGGCAGGTGTTGGCTTTGGCGTTGAAGGGCACGTATGTGCATTGCGATGTGGGCAGCAAAGCGCAGATTGACGCGCTGATCGCTAAAACGCTGGATCTGCATGGCCGCATTGACGTGCTCGTGAACAATGCCGGCATCTTCAAAGCCGCGCCGTTTCTCGATGTGAGCGAGGAAGATTTTGATGCGGTGATTCGCGTGAATTTGAAGGGCAGCTTTTTAGTAGCGCAAGCCGCTGCTCGGGCGATGGTGGCGCATAAAACGCAAGGCAGCATCATCAACATGAGCTCGGTCAATGCTGTGTTGGCGATTCCCTCGATTGCCAGCTACAACATGAGCAAGGGCGGTATTAACCAGCTCACCCGCGTGGCCGCGCTGGCTTTAGCCGACCACGGCATTCGTGTGAACGCCGTTGCGCCTGGCACGATTGCTACCGAACTCGCGCAAAAAGCCGTGCTCACCGACGATGCAGCCAAAGCCAAAATCATGAGCCGCACGCCGATGCGCCGTTTGGGGCAACCTTCTGAAATTGCGGATGTGGTGGCTTGGCTGGCCAGCGATGCGGCGAGCTATATCACCGGAGAAATCGTCACCGTGGACGGCGGGCGCATGGCGCTGAATTACACGGTCTGAAAGATGCTTCAGCTCTTAAGCTGAGGCTGTTGCGCAGCGCCATGCCGGATCGCCGCCACGCGCTTGTTGACCAGCGGTGCGGCCAGCCGCCATTTCAGCCGGGTGGCGAAATTTCTGCGCAGCTCGCTGTGAGATTCGTCTGCATAAAAACTCTCGGGATCATCGGCCACGCCCCAATCCACTGTAGGCAGGCTCGCGGCATCCTCCTTGTCGCATTGCGCACTGGCATCGCTGAGCCCGTCCCAATGGCGTGCACCACCAATATGAATGCCGTAGCCTAGCTGGCGCTCTTCTTCTTTGAGTTTTTTGATCGCGCTGTTTTGCAATGCGGCATCGGGCACGTAACTGTCGGTCACGCGCCACTGGCCCTGCACCAAGACCTCGGCCATGGCATGCATGGTGGTGTCTTCTTCAGTATCGATGATGCCGTATAGAAAATTTGCAGGCAGCGAGACAAAGCGCAAACGCGCGGGCACTTGCGCTGCTCGCAGCAAAGCCACAAGCAGCATGCCTTTCGTGAAGCAATCGCCATGGCCGAGCTTCAAGAGGCCGCTGGCCGTCAAAGCCGAGTAATCTGGCACGCAGCCAAAGGGCAAAGTTTTGACGAAATCGTGCACCACCACGGCTTTTTCACGGTCTGTTTCCAAGTGCAGCGTGAGCGCGGTGGCTCTGTTTCGCAATTTAGGCGACATCACATCCAATTGCCGCGTGCCACGCAGCCAGCGCAGTCGGGCCTCGCCTGATTCGGGCACAGCTTCGTTGAGATTTGCCAAGCCATGTAGGTTTCTGTACATAGCTTGCATTTAACCACTTTGTCTTGGACAAATGCTTACTCAAACTGTCTTTTTCTTGGCAGGTGAGTTTTTCACAACGCTATTGCTTCGAAATTAGGAACGCCTAATGCAGCACCGATGAAGGCCTGGGCTGATGAGGTTTCGAAAAACCTTCATCCTCATTTTTTAATCCGCTTGAAAGCCAGTGGATTTGATCACCGGCTCCCAGCGTGCTTTATCAGCCGCCATGCGCTTGGCCATGTCGGCGCTGCTCTCAGGCACGGCCAACAGACCCAGATTGGACAACTTGGCCATCACATCAGGCTGCTTAAGCGCCGCTTGCATTGCTAGGCTGAGCGCTTCCGTGCGCGCGGCAGGCATGCCTGCAGGACCAAACACGCCGAACCAAGCCGTGGCTTCGATGTTGATGCCCGATTCACGCAAGGTGGGCACCTCGGGAAACTGCGCCATGCGCTGCGGGCCGGAAACGGCCAAAATACGCAGCTTGCCAGCGCGGTGGTTTTCTGCAAACTCCAGCGGCGTATCAAAACCCACGGGCAGTTGCCCGCCTAGCAAGGCCGTCATCAAAGGCGCACCGCCCTGAAAGGGCACGTGCTGCATCTTCACGCTAGCGGCCTGGCCCAGCATCTCGCCCAAGAAATGCGGCAGCGAGCCGGTGGCGGGCGAGCCATAGTTGGCTAAATTAGGATTGGCTTTGATCCAAGCCATCAGCTCGGCCATCGTCTTGGCGGGTGTGGCTGGGCCCACAGCGAGTGCCAAAGGGAAGGTAACAGCATTGCCAATTGCAGTGAAGTCTTTGGTGGTGTCGTACTTGATACTTTTAAACACCACGGGCTGCACCACCATCACCGCCATCGGGACCAGCATGAGAGTATTGCCATCGGGAGCCGCATCTTTCACAGCCTGCGCAGCAATGCGGCCACCCGCACCGGGGCGGTTTTCCACAATCACCGGGCTACCCATCGAAGCGCTCATCTTCTCAGCGATCAAACGCGCCGTGGTGTCGGCTGAGCCGCCAGGAGGAAAGCCGACGAGAATTTTCACGGGCGCGGCCTGCGCGAGGGCGGGTAGCGCCGTAGCAGCGGCAACTGCGCCCAAAGTATGCATCGCGTGGCGGCGGCTGAGAAATGTTGTCATGAAGGGTTCCTGCTGGTTACACTGGTTTGAATCAGTCCACTGTATACAAACAAGGAGCTTCTATGTCACGGTTAAAACCCCTATCCCCCGAGACGACACCTGAATTGAAAGCGCACTTTGATTTCTTCCTCGGCACGCTAGGCTTTACACCCAACAGCGTGCTCACGATGCAGCGCAAACCGCATTTGGTCAAAGCCTTTGCGCAGCTCAATGCTGCTGTGATGTCGCCCGAAGGCGAGGTGGATTTGGGTTTTCGTCGCCTCATCGGCCATCTGGCGAGCAAGGCCAGCGGCTGCCTGTATTGCCAAGCACACACTTTGCTCGGTGCGAAGAATTTTGGTATTTCAGAAGAAAAATTAGCTGCGGTGTGGACGTATGCGAGCAGCGATCTTTACAGCCCGCGAGAAAAGATTGCGCTCGATTTTGCATTGGCTGCGGCCTCGCAACCCAACGCGGTGACGGATGAATTGTTTACTGAGCTTGCGCAGTATTGGAACGAAGGTGAAATCGTGGAAATTCTTGGCGTGGTGGCGATGTTTGGCTTCTTAAACCGCTGGAACGATTCCATGGCTACGCCGCTGGAGTCTGTGCCTTTGGAAGTTGCGGCCCAAGCAGCGGGTGTGCATGGGTTTGAGGCGGGAAAGCACGTTTAATTGGCAAAATTAGCCTATAGCCTTGGCGGTCTCAAGTCCAAGTGCAACACTGCCAGTCTAATGGATGGTATCGGGTTGAGTCTCCAGTTTGGCTAGCCACTGCCCATAGACTTCAAGCGGCGTACACCAGCCCAGCGTCTTGCGTGGCCTGCCATTGATCAAAT
>JANMHJ010000027.1:0-49841 GCA_031375105.1 Variovorax sp. | reverse complement strand
CGCGAAAGACGCGTAACTTTCGCGCCCTTCGCGCCCGGTATTAATTTTCAACCCATCAAACCAACTTTTTCAGAAGCTCCGCCTTCTTCGCAGAGAACTCTTCGTCAGTCAGAATGCCTTTGGCTTTCAAATCGCCCAGCTTTTCCAGCATGCCCATCACGTCATCGGGCTTGACGGCTGAGGCTGCTGCTGCGGCTTGCGCGGCAGCGTTGCTTGAGCCTTGCAAACCCGCCTGAAGGTTCTGCGCCATGATTTGCCCGAAAGCCAAGCCAGCGCCCATGCCCATCGCATCGCCCGCAATGCCACTGCCGCCGCCCGCGCCCTCGGCAAACTTCGGAATCGCTTGCCCCGTTTGGTATTGGATGAATTTGCCCATGTCGTTGCCGACCATACCCATGCCGATTTTCTGGTCGAGAATTTTTTGCAGCTCTTCAGGCAGCGAGACGTTTTGCACCGTCATGCCATCGAGCTTCAAGCCAACCTTGGCAAATTCGCCTTCCAGTTCTTTGACGAGCGCTTGCGCAAACATCTGCTGATTGGCCGCTAGATCGAGGAATGGAATGCCGCTGGAGGCAATTGCATTACTGATGTGTTGCAACACCAAGCCGCGAAGTTGGCCATCGATCTCTTCTGCGCGATATATATCGCGTGTGCCAGAAATTTCGGTATGAAACAGTTTCGGATCGCTCAAGCGGAAGTTGTAATTGCCAAAAGCACGCAGCCGCACCGCGCCAAAATCCTTGTCGCGAATGGTGATCGGCTGCGGCGTGCCCCATTTCGCATCCAGCTGCTGGCGCGTCGAGAAGAAATACACATCGGTTTTAAACGGGGATTCAAACAGCTTGTCCCAATTCTTCAAATTGGTCAGCAGCGGAATATTTTGCGTGTTCAGCTTGTGCAAGCCGGGGCCAAACACATCGGCCACTTTGCCTTCGTTCACGATCATCGCCATCTGCGATTCGCGCACAGTGAGCATCGCGCCGTTTTGGATCTCCATGTCTTGCATGGGGAAGCGCCACGCGAGCACGCCGTCGCCCTCCTCCGTCCATTGAATGACGTCAATAAATTGCTTCTTGATGAAATCCATCAGTCCCATGGCGATCTCCTTGTTGAAATACGTTTTAAAGGCCGCTGTAGCGCTTGCGCTACAGTTTGCGCATCCATCATAACGATACTTTGTTTATGCGCCAAGACTTTGCAACTGCCGCCCCCGCCCAAGCCATGATCTTGGCCGCAGGCCGAGGCGAGCGCATGCGCCCGCTGACCGACACCTGCCCCAAACCGCTCCTTCAAGTGCGCGGCCAGCCGCTCATGCTCTGGCCCATGCAGGCGCTCGCGCGCGAGGGCTTCAGCTCCCAACTGGTGAATACCGCTTGGTTGGGCGAGCAGGTAGAAAGTCTTTTTTCAAGCCAAATCGGCCACTACCCGTTACATAATGTGCGCAGTGCGCTGTCAAATCAGGAGCAATTTCAAGTCCGCTTCTCCCACGAAGGCCGTGACTTCGGTGGCGCTTTAGAAACCGCTGGCGGCATTGTTCGCGCCCTGCCGCAGTTGGCCGATGTGTTTTGGGTCGCAGCCGGCGATGTCTTCATGCCCAGCTTCGAGTTCAGCCGCGCAACCTACGAGAAGTTTGCCCAAAGCGATGCCTTGGCTCACATCTGGCTCGTACCCAACCCGCCGCACAACCCGCGCGGCGATTTCGGCCTTTCCCCAAGCGGCCAAGCGCTCAATCTCCCCAAAGACGCAGGCCACGCTCTGTACACCTTCAGCACCGTCGCCCTCTACAAACGCGCCTTCTTCGCCCCCCCGTTTTGCACCTTCCCCGCTGGCAACCCCCAGGGCACAAAAGCCGCCCTCGCCCCCATGCTGCGAGCAGGGATGGATGCAGGCCGCGTCACAGCACAGCTCTTTGAAGGTGAGTGGGCCGATGTCGGCACACCTGAGCGCCTCGCACAGCTCAACGCCACTTAAAAACGCACCAGCAAAGCCTTTCAATTCCAGAGACAATGCCACCATGAACATGCTCCCCCACACTCATCTCTACGCCCAACGCCGCGCCAAATTGGCTGCCCAGCTCGGCAAAGATGCCATCGCCATCATCCCCACCGCGCTAGAGCGCCCACGCAATCGCGACAGCGACTTTATCTACCGTCACGACAGCTATTTCTATTACCTCACCGGTTTCACCGAGCCCCATGCACAGCTCGTTGTCAGCAGCGATGGCCGCTGCACCTTGTTTTGTCAACCCAAAGACATGGAGCGAGAAATCTGGGATGGCTATCGCCTCGGGCCTGACGCTGCGCCGGAGTTTTTAGGTCTGGATGCCGCTCACCCCATCGGCGATATGGCCATGCAGCTGCCCAAGATGCTAGAAAACCAAGCCACCGTTTGGTATCCATTTGCCACGCATGCAGGGCTAGAAACGCAGGTGGACGGTTGGTTGCAAAAAGTTCGCGCCCGCGTGCGCTATGGTGCGCTCGCACCTGAGAGCCAGCGCGATTTATGCAGCTTGCTCGATGAAATGCGCCTTATCAAAGATGCACATGAGATCGACATCATGCGCCGCGCTGCGCAAATCTCCGCGCAGGCGCATATCCGCGCCATGCAACTGTCTGCCCGCATGTTGAAAAACGGCGAAGACCTGCGCGAATACCACCTGGATGCCGAGCTGCTCCACGAATTTCGCCGCCAAGGCAGCGAATATCCCGCCTATGGCAGCATCGTGGCAGGCGGCGCGAATGCCTGCGTGTTGCACTACCGCGCAGGCGACACAAAAATCTTGAACGGTGATTTGGTCTTGATCGACGCAGGCTGCGAACTCCACGGCTATGCCTCCGACATCACCCGCACCTTCCCCGCCAACGGCCAATTCACCGCGCCACAACGCGAGATTTACGAGATCGTCCTTGCAGCGCAAGAAGCCGCCATTGCCGCCACGAAGCCAGGCTCACGCTTCGTTGACCCGCATGAAGCCGCCGTCAAAGTGTTGGCCCAAGGCATGCTCGATGTTGGCCTGCTCAGCAAAGACAAACACGGCAGCCTACAAGACGTGATCGACAGCCGCGCCTACTTTCAGTTCTACATGCACCGCACCGGCCACTGGCTCGGCATGGACGTGCATGACTGCGGCGGTTACAACGAGCTCTCTGAACTCGACAAGACTACAGAACGCAAAGATCCGCTCTCAGGCGAACTCATCAAAAACCGCCCCAGCCGCATCCTGCGTGAAGGCATGGTGCTCACCATAGAACCCGGCCTCTACATCCGCCCTGCGCCCGGCGTGCCCGAGAAATATCACAACATCGGGATTCGGATTGAGGATGATGCGGTGGTGAACGCGAAGGGCTGTGAGTTGATTTCGCGGGGTGTGCCTGTGGCAACTAACACGCTAGAGAAAATTATGAGCTAACGCCAATGGCTGGACGAAATCAGCACTATATCCCGCAGAGTTTGCTTAGAGGCTTTGAAGCACAAAGCTCCGGAAAAGAAGTACAGGTTTGGGTTTTTCATGCAGAACGCCCGCCTTATCTGACCACAACACGAAATGTGGCTGCAGAGCGTGACTTTTATTCGGAACCCTCGCCACTGGAAAAGACGCTTGACGATGCGATTACTTTATATGAGAACGCTGACTTTCAGAAATTGATAGATCAAATGCGTAAAACGCAACCCGGCGAAGCAATTTCTTCAAGTCATCCAGCTGAAGTCATTTCTCATCTTGTGTTCAGGGGCGCGCACCTTCGCGAAACCTTACTTGATGCCATTCAGAATTTTGCTCATGAGTTTCTCATGCAGTTTAGCGATGAGGATAAATCCCGCAGCTACTTAGGGCTCGATAACAGTGAGCTAGAAGCCACATTGGCTGAAGAGTTAGAAAAAATAGTTGAACATCTTAAAAATTTTGCCAACAAAAGAATACCAACATCGTTAATTGAGCGTTTGTGTCGTTTCAAATTACGCGAAGAGTTTTCGTTGCATTGGCCACAGCTTGCAAAAAATCTCAACTATGCAGTTAATGAGTTCTCGGAAAAGTCACCCAATTTAATTAAGGAAGCACACCGCAACGCACTATCAACACTGGAGGCCAGTAGATTCATCATTGATGAGTTATGCCAACTTAAATGGGTGCTGATCCGCAAACCAAGATCGACCTTTGTCTTACCTGATTGCATTGCAATTGCTCGCTCTAAAGACGTGGATGATTACCAACCATTACTATTTTGTGATCGCCAAATTCTTCGTGACGTGCTTTTCCCGATTAGCTCTGAGTTGCTCCTTGTCGGCAAACATGACCACTTAGCAAACGATCTTGATCCGATAATTTTCAATACAGCAGCAGCCAGCTGTAGCTTCAAGTTTTTCGTGGCTGCCAATAAGTCATCTAGTATTGAGTTTTTATCGACCTCGATCGGGTCTAAATGCAATGGATTTACTCAAGAAATATCAAGAGATGTCTTTAAACCCAAAGTTGATTTATATGCATCACAGCAAGTTGCTACAGAAATCATTAACAATGATGTCTTTAATTTTCCCATGCATTTGGAAGGAATGACTAGCGAAGCTGAAGCATATCAAGTTGTCGACGCATTCAATAGTGTATATAGGTCTATTCGCGCGCGCTACAGTCTCTCCATTATTGACGAAGTATGGTTTGCAGCCGATTATGAAAGCACTTTGAAGCAACTGAATTTTGGTTCTGATTCATCTCCAATTGAATCTAACGCCAACGGTGTTGGGCTTGCACCCATTGTGATTCGGAATGGAAAGGTGAAGTGCTGTCTTGTACTGCGAAATTGGATTGGCATAGGACTATTGAAGCCGCCAACGGAGGAAGCGTTTCGGATATCACTGTACGTAGTAAGTAAGATGTTGATGCGTATTGCCCTGGTGGAGTTGATTGATCGTCAACTGCCTCGTTTTATATATCGTGACTCTTTTGATGCTCGCATCCATTATCACTATCAACCAGTTAGTAACGCTTTTTCCTCTTATTTTTCAGAGAGATTTTCGGCACGCTTCTGCTTGGAGAACGACCAAAGTCATCTCGATGCTTATAAAAATGCTGTTGCCCGCGCCTCACAAGTAATACCTAAGGCTAGGCTTACCTATCGCGTCGACGGCGACCTCAACAGTTTGTTAATTATCGCTCTGAGCTCAATTGCATCAATTCTCGATACTGCCGCCGCCATCATTGGCTATGGTGATGCTGTGGAGTCTGACGATTTATTGGCCTTATGTACACAAACTGAGCAACTGAAGTCACTTCAGTCTTGGTTGTCCATATTTAGGCGCGACCTAAGATACTCGTTTAATCAAATTTCTTGTTTAAATTCATACACGCAATTAGAGCAGCTGAGTATTCATACTGAGCGCCTGCTTTGGGAGTTTGGCATCTTTTCGTGGCAGATGGATTCGGGAGAGATGTATTTTGAAATACCGGTTGAATCAGATGTCATTGCTTTAACCAATAGACCCACACAACCTTAACGCTCGTTTGCTTCTTCGCGGTTGAATTTCCAGCCGTTGAGACGACCCGGACTTGTTAAACAGCTTTGCTCAAAATCCTTCCAGTCCGCTTCGCGACGCTTTTGTAATGCAGCTAGGTTTTGGCGTGCATCGCTGGTTTGCCCCGCAGCAACTTGAGCCAAACCTTTGGCGGCTTCATCCAAGCACATGATCTGAGCAGCAGCGGTTTCTAGGCGATGGTAGTAATCCAGCTTTTGCACATCAATCAAGGCAGCAACTGGGCGACCATATTTGGTGATGACGATTTCACGGCCCCTGCTTAAGTCGTCGATCAGAGCAGACATGTTGACGCGCACCTTTGTGAATGGGATGATGTCTACATCGGCGATGGACATGATGAAAGCCTCTTTGTTTTGTAAATCAAAATGTACATCAAAGACAGCCTCACTTGCTGTATCCTTATCCTATGACTCCTGCAACACTCGATTTCAAGCAGCTTCCCGTCTCCGAGCGCATTCAGCTCGTTGGAGATATTTGGGACAGTATTGCGCAAGATGCTACTGAGCCGGGAGTGAGTCTGTCCGTTGAGCATCGCGCTGAGTTGCGTCGCCGCTTGGCTGAGCACCGGGCTGATCCGGCTAGCGCTGTGCCTTGGGAAGAGGTGCGGGCGAAGCTGTTTAAGCTGCACAGCTGATGCAACTGGTTTTTAGGCGGCAAGCTGAACTGGAGCTGCTGGAAGCGCAGCTTTGGTATGAAGAATGTGCGCCCGGTTTGGGTTTGGAATTTGCGCGGGCGGTGGAAGCTGCGCTCACTCAAGCGCTGCGCATGCCACTGGCTTATTCACGCATCGAAGACGAATTTCGCCATGTGATGACGCGCAAATTTCCCTACTCACTGATCTATGCCGTTGAAGGCGAGGAGATGGTCGTTATCTCTTGCTTTCACCATAGCCGCCGCCCTGGCAGCTGGAAGCCATCTGCTGAGCATTGATTTGATGCAGTTACTTTCGATCAATATCGCCTCGGCGAAGCCCCTCCTCGCATCAGGCCGCAAAGTGCTTTCTGCGATTGGCAAGCGTGCTGTCTCTGGCGCGGTTGCGGTGGAGCGCATGGGGTTGGTGGGGGATGAGCAGGCGGATTTGTCGGTGCATGGGGGGTTGGATAAGGCGGTGTATGCCTATCCGGTGGAGCACTATGCGTTTTGGCAGGCGGCGCGGCGGGAATTTGGCGTGTCGCTGTTTGACGAGAATTTGCCGCATGGCTTCATGGGGGAGAACCTGACGATTGCTGGGCTGCTGGAGGCGGATGTGTTTGTGGGGGATGTGCTGCACTTTCCCAATTGCAGCCTGCGGGTGGAAGCGCCGCGCGAGCCTTGTTTTAAGTTTGCGGCAGTGATGGGCTATGCGCATGCTGGCAAGCGGATGGTGCAGGAGGCGCGGTGTGGCTTTTATCTGTCGGTGGCGGAGCCGGGCAGCTTGCAAGCGGGTGAAAGTTTTACGTTGACTGCGGGCGCGCGGCGCTTATCGATTGCGGATGCGATTCGCGGGAAGATGGCTAAGCATCGGCGCGATTGAGCGCTGGCAAGGGCCGCTCTGATGGGCTGCGAAGCGAGCAGGCTGTGAAGTGCTATTTTTATGAGCCAAATCAGCCCCTACCCGTTATAAAACGTGCGCAGAATGCTATCTAATTAATAGTAATTGACTTCATCACTTGATCCCAATGCACGTGCTCCACGGGTGTGATGGAGAGGCGGTTGCCGAGTTTCAGGATAGTCAGATCGGCAAGGCTGGGCGTCTCGCGCAGAGTTGACAGTGCAATCAAAGGTAGTTTGCGCACGAGCGTCACGTCGACATGCTCCCAGCGCGGGGCTTCCTTCTTAGATTTCGCGTCAAAATATTTGCTTCGGAGATCAAACTGCGTGGCATCCGCGTAGGCCAAGCGACTGATGCGCACGATGCCCGCGATGCCGGGCTGCGGGCAGGAGGAATGGTAGAAAAAAGCCAGATCGCCTAGGCGCATCTCGCGCATGAAGTTGCGGGCTTGGTAGTTGCGCACACCCGTCCACGGCACGGTCTGCAAAGGCAGGCGGGCGAGATCGTCAATCGAGCATTCTTGCGGCTCAGATTTCATGAGCCAGAGGCGCGGTGATTCAGAAGAGGCGGCAATCATGCCGCCACCTTATCACGCGATGCGCAGATCAGCGAAACCAGCCGAAGCCGCCATGGCCTGCGCCGTGCCCACCGCCATGCCCACCCCGATGATCGCCACGGCCACCACCACGCTCGCCGCGTGATTTCATTTTCTCGGCCACCTGCGTTCGCTGCGCAGGCGTGAGCACTTCTGCTGCATCTGCCATATGGGTTGTCATGCGGCGGCTCAGGGCATCGGCCAACTGGATTTGTTCGCCGCGCAGTTTGTCCATCGCGCTGCGGTCGATGCTGGCAGCGGAGAGCAATGCCATGCCTTTTTGACGCGCTGCCCTCATTTGTTCGCGCAAGGGCTTCATCTCGGTCATGGCTGCTTGCGCCAAGGCAGTGAGTTTGGCCTTTTGCTCGGGCGTGCCGCCCACCATTTTGATGAGGCCGTCCACACGGCGCTCGATCATGGCGGCAGGATCGCCTCGCCCGCCATGTGCTGGCATACCTTGGGCAACCGCTTTGCCCAGCAGGCCGAGCGTGGCTACGGCGGCGAGCGCCTGGAATGCGCGGCGTTTGCCGTTAGCGGGTTGGGGGGTCGTAGAAGAATTAGACATGGTGTTTCCTTTGGAGATGCTGGATGCCTGTACTTTGCGCTGCCAATGCAAAGCAACAGAGCAGGCGCGGTAAAGTTAGGTAAATGCAAACTCTTCATCAGCCCACGCTTTGGTCCGTCTTGCAGGCGCAGGCCGAGCAGCGCGGTGCGACTGTGGCGCTGCGCTTTGAGGGGCGAGAGACCACTTACGCGCAACTGGCAGCGCAGGCACAGGCGCTTGCAGCAGCTTTGCATTCGCGCGGCATCCAGCGCGGTGACCGCGTGGCTTGGCTGGGCTTGAATCATCCCTTGCAGATTGCGCTGCTCTTTGCCTGCGCTGGTCTGGGCGCGATCGCCATGCCGCTGAACTATCGGCTGGCTGCTCCCGAGCTGGAGCGCATCTTGCGCGATGGTCAGCCGAGCTTGCTGATTCACGATGCGGCTTGGGCAGATGCTGCGCACAGCATGGGCAAGCGCTGCGCCGTGCCGCCAGAAGATTTGCAAGCCTTGCTCGAACATGGTTTACGCCAACCGCACACAGATATGCAGCAAGGCCAGGCCGATGATGCCGCGCTGCTGGTCTACACCTCGGGTACCACCGGGTCTCCTCGGGGCGCGGTGCACACACAGCGAAATTTATATAAAAACATGGCATTTGCCCTTATAAATACTGCGCTAAATGCTACTGATTTAATAGCGACTGTGTTGCCTCTGTTCCATGTCGGCGGGTTGTGCATCCAGACGCTGCCTGCGCTTATGGCGGGTGCTTGCGTGCAGCTACATGCCCGCTTTGACGCAGGCGCTACGCTGCGCAGCTTCGCGCAGGATCGCCCCACGCTCACACTGCAAGTGCCCGCTACCATGCGCGCTTTGATCGAGCACCCAGATTGGGCGAGCACAGATCTTTCCAGTCTGCGCGCTGTCTGGGCGGGCTCGTCCATCTTGCCAGTGAATTTGATCAACGCATTTCATGTGCGCGGCATTCCCGTGTGCAATGTGTATGGCAGCACGGAGACCGGGCCGTTTTCGATTTGCTTGGCCGCAGACAAGGCGCGCTCGCATGTGGGCAGCTGCGGCTGGCCCGCGAGCGATGAGGTGCTGATCAAGCTGCTCAATGAGCAGCAAGGGGTTGGAGAGATAGGCATTCGTGCCCCCAACGTCGCAGAGCGCTATTGGCCAGACTTGCCTTTGAAAGACCGGGAGGGATGGTTTCACACGGGCGATTTGGCGCGGCGCGAACCAGATGGCAGCTACTGGGTGGTAGGCCGTGCAAAAGACATGCTGATTTCTGGTGGAGAAAACATCTACCCTGCTGAAATTGAAAATCTGCTGGCTGCACAGCCCGGCGTACTCGAATGCGCGGTGATCGGATTGCCGGATGCACAGTGGGGCGAGGTGGTCGCGGCTTGCGTGGTGCTCGCACCAGGCTGGGTTGCAAGCGAAGCGCAGCAAAAATTAAGCTCGGCACTCGCTGGGCAACTCGCCCGCTACAAGCTCCCGCGCCAATGGCATTTTCTGCCCGCCTTGCCCAAAACAGCGCTAGGCAAAGTACAGAAAGCGCAACTCATGACCGACCTCGTTGGCTCGCTTTCAAAGCCTCAGCAGACTTGATATACTTCTTTCACAGCGCCGATTTGCTTCAGCTTGCGGGCGCTTAATAAATACAGCTAAATTCGAGCCAGCATCACCCGGTTTCGCATTTAGCCAACCGGGTTTTTTTATTGCTTATGAGTTTTCTAGCCACGCCGCAGTCCATGCATTTCGAAGCCGCTTTGCCTTTGCAGAGCGGCGCGAGCATCCGTGGCTACGACCTTGCTTTTGAGACCTATGGCCAACTTAACGCGGCCAAAAGCAATGCGGTGTTGGTCTGCCATGCGCTCAATGCTTCGCACCACGTCGCAGGTATGTATAAAGGCCAAGACAAATCTGAAGGCTGGTGGGACACGATGATCGGCCCTGGCAAGTCGCTGGATACGAATCGTTTTTTTGTGATTGGCGTGAACAATCTCGGCTCTTGCTTTGGCTCCACCGGCCCGATGCACATGAGTCCTGATTCAGGCGAAGTCTATGGCGCTGATTTCCCAGTGGTCACGGTGGAGGATTGGGTCAATGCACAGGCCCGCTTGCTCGATGCGCTGGGCATTCAAACGCTCGCCGCCGTGATGGGTGGTAGCTTGGGCGGTATGCAGGCGCTCTCTTGGACGTTGCAATACCCAGAGCGCGTCAAGCATGCAGTGGTTGTGGCCAGTGCACCCAATCTGAATGCAGAAAACATTGCCTTCAACGAAGTGGCACGCCGCGCCATTGCGACCGATCCTGATTTTCATGGCGGGCATTTCTATCGCCATGGCGTGCTGCCCAAGCGCGGCCTGCGCATTGCACGCATGATTGGTCACATCACCTATTTGAGCGACGACGTAATGAACGAGAAATTTGGCCGCATGCTGAAAGACGGCGTTGACCTCAAATACTCTACACAAGATGTCGAATTCCAGATCGAGAGCTATCTGCGCTACCAAGGTGATAAGTTTGCTGAATACTTTGATGCCAACACCTATTTGCTGATCACCCGCGCTTTGGATTACTTCGATCCTGCGAAAAAGTTTAAGGGCAACTTGAGCGCGGCGCTTGCTGAGGCGACGGCTAAATTCCTGCTCGTGAGCTTCACCACCGATTGGCGCTTCTCACCCGCGCGATCACGCGAGATCGTCCGCGCCCTGCTCGACAATGGCCGCGACGTGAGCTATGCCGAAATCGATGCGCCGCATGGGCATGATGCTTTTTTACTCGAAGATCCGCGCTATCTCCGCGCAGTGCGATCCTATTTCGAGAGAATCGAAGCTTCTTTGGAGGGAGTCCCAGCATGAGCAATCACGCACTGCATCAGCGTATCGCTCAAATGGTGCCGCAAGGCGCGCATCTTCTTGATCTGGGTTGTGGCGACGGCGCGTTGCTCGCCCACCTAAAAACTGCTCGCGGCTGCACCGGCTATGGCGTAGAAATCAGTGATGAAGGTGTGCATGCCTGCATCCAGCGCGGGGTGAACGTGATTCAGGCCAATCTGGACGAAGGTTTGGCGATGTTTCGCGACAAGAGCTTTGATGTGGTCTTGCAAATTGACACCTTGCAGCATCTGCGTAATGCGGAGATCATGCTGCGCGAGACGGCGCGCGTCGGGCAACTTGGCATCGTCGCCTTCCCTAATTTCGCGCATTGGCCCAATCGCCTGCAGGTATTGCAAGGCCAAATGCCGGTGACGAAAACCTTGCCTTATCAGTGGTATGACACGCCGAATATTCGCGTCGGCACGTTCAAAGATTTTGAGCAACTGGCGCAAAAAAACAAACTCAGTATCCAAGATGCCTTTGGCTGGCAAGAAGGCCGCGAAGTGCGCTTCGCACCGAATGCGCGTGCCAGCATGGCGGTGTTTGCGTTCAAACGTTGACCTCTTGGCAATTGCGAGTAAACTGCATTCATCGGGATTTACACAGCCTCCCGAATCTTTTCGAAGATAGACGGTGTCCCGTCCAAGTGCTGGCAACCCTGAGTTTCAGGACGTTTTAATTGGACACCGCCATGGCAACACCCTTTTCTATCTCCCCTTCTGATCTTTTGCCACGCTTGGGCAAAGCAGATGCACCTTGGCTGCTTGATGTGCGTCGCGATGCGCCGTTTGAAGCCAGCCCCAAGATGCTGGCAGGCGCGATCCGTTGTGCGCCACAGCATGTTGAGAATTGGGCCCAGCAAAACGCCAGCCATGCAAGCCGTGAGCTGGTGGTGTATTGCGTTTATGGTCACAACGTCAGTGCAGACGCAACGGCGCAGCTTCGTGCGCTGGGCTGGAATGCGCATGCTCTAGCAGGCGGCTTTGCTGGCGGCGAAGATGGCGTGGATTCAGCGCAAGATATTGCCACGTGGCGTTCAGTCCCCTTGCCTACTTGGCGCAAGCGTGCTGATTGGGGCTTGCTCGGCCAAAGCGGCACGCGCTGGGTCACGCGCGCAAGGCCAAAAATTGACCGCGTGGCCTGCCCCTGGCTGGTGCGCCGCTGGCTTGATCCACTGGCGGTGTTTGACTACGTGCCCGACGCGCAGGTGCTCTCCCATGCACAGCAGTTTAAGGGCTTGGCCTACGACATCGTCGGCGCGCCCGTGACGCATGAGGGTGAGTTGTGTAGCTTTGATTCGCTGATCAACGGTCTAGACCTGCACACGCCCGCGCTGGATTTGCTTGCCCGCATCGTGCGCGGCGCAGACACCGATTTGCTCCAGCTCGAAGCGCCGTGTGCAGGTTTGCTCGCCATTACGCAAGGCATGTCGCGCCTGCATGCGCAGGACGATGCAGCGATGTTAGATGCCATGATGCCGATCTACGATGCTTTGTATGCTTGGTGCGTCGATCAAACGCAAGGCCGCGCTCAGCGCCATGCTTGGGCAGCGCCAGCTCCGGCGGGTATAGCTGCGCTACGCCGCCTAGCCGAGCAAGCCCGCATCAGCGTTCGCGTGAAGCCTTGAGCATTCATTGCCTCCCATGTCGATATGTTCACCATGAAAAAAGAAGCATCCCTGACCTCCACCCCGTCCACCATTTCCTTTACCCAAGCCCTGCTTTTTTGGCTCAAGCTCGGCTTCATCAGCTTTGGTGGCCCGGCTGGGCAAATCGCCATCATGCAGCGCGAGCTGGTGGATGAGCGGCGCTGGATTTCTCAAGCAAGGTTTAACCATGCGCTGAACTACTGCATGCTGCTTCCCGGCCCCGAGGCGCAGCAATTGGCCACCTATATTGGCTGGCTGATGCACCGCACCTGGGGCGGCATCGTGGCAGGCGGGCTGTTTGTCTTGCCGTCGTTTTTTATTTTGATTGGGCTGAGCTGGGTGTATGTGGTGTACGGTCAAGTGCCTGCGGTGGCCTCCGTGCTCTGGGGGGTGCAATGCGCCGTGGCGGCGATTGTGGTGCAGGCGCTCTGGCGTGTGGCTTCGCGTTCCATGAAAAAACCGCTCCAAGCCCCTATACTTCCTGCGCTGGCCGCTATGACATTCATAGCAATGCAGTTTTTTCATATCGACTTCCCGTGGCTGGTGCTGTTGGCGGCTGGGACTGGCTGGCTAGGGCAGAAGTATTTTCCTGCGCAGTTTTCAGGTGGCGGGCATGGCGCTGCCAAAGCCAAAGCGGGCGAGCACTATGTGATTGACGACGATACACCCACGCCTGTGCATGCCAAGTTTTCTAAAGTGACGATGCTTCGCGTGTTGGGCATAGGTTTAGCGTTGTGGGCTGCGAGCATGGCTGCGCTGGTGGCTTGGCAGGGTTGGAACACCAGCCTCACGCAGATGGGATGGTTTTTCAGCAAAGCGGCGATGGTGACGTTTGGCGGCGCCTATGCGGTATTGCCCTATGTAACGCAAGCCGCTACAGCGCAAAACTGGCTCAGCCCAGAGCAGATGATGGCGGGCTTAGCTTTGGGCGAGACCACGCCCGGGCCGCTGATCATGATCGTGGCGTTTGTGGGCTATGTGGGGCAGGCGCTGGAAGTGCAGCGCTTGGGCGCGGGCGCAAACCTGATCGGCGCCGCGATGTTTGTGATGGGTTGCTTGGGCGCGCTGGTCGCCACTTGGTTCACGTTTTTACCCAGCTTCATCTTCATCCTGGCAGGCGGGCCGTTTGTGGAGTCGACCCATGGCAAGTTAGGGTTCACTGCGCCGCTGGCCTCGATCAGTGCTGCGGTGGTGGGCGCAATTGCTTCGCTGGCCGTGCTGTTTATCTCGCACACCGTGATGGGTAAGACCTCAGCGGATTGGGCTGCCATTGCCTTGATGCTGCTGGCTGCAATGGCTTTGTTTCAGTTCAAATGGGGCATTATTCGCGTGATTGTGCTGTGTGCACTTGCGGGCTGGTTACGTAGCTTCTTGCAGTAAGCCGCGCAGTATCGCGCCGTGATACTTTGCCGTCTTCGCTAGTCTTTTGAATCCACGCGCTGAACAATGCGCTGGTCTGCTCATCTTGCAGACGCATTGTTCAACGCGTGAAAGGTCAGTGCGACAAGCACACAATGTATGAGTACCACCATCGCCATGCAAGCTATCGGCGCGGTTTTGATTGCCGATTTCTTTTCGGGCTTGGTGCATTGGGCAGAAGATGCCTATGCGCGCAAAGACACGCCGGTCATCGGCAAATGAATAGGCGAAGCCAACCTTGAGCACCATGTCAAACCTCGCGCCTTCGTCACGCGCAGTTGGTGGGCCAGCTCTTGGGATTTGGCCTTGGCAGGGTTGTTGGTCGTTACCGGTGCTTGGTGGATGAAGCTGCTGAGTTGGCATGTGTGGCTTTTTGCCATCGTGAGCGCCAATGCCAATCAGATTCACAAGTGGGCACACAGCGCGCCGCATGAAAATGGCCACTTGTTGACGTGGCTGCAAAAATTAAAAATCTTGCAGACTCAGCGTCATCATGCCAAGCATCACAGTGGCCAAAAAGATTCCCACTACTGTTCCGTGACGAATTTTCTCAATCCAATTTTGGAAGAGCTGGAATTCTGGAAAAACTTAGAGCGCTTCAATGAGAAGTTTTTCGGCTTGAAGCGCCGACTGGACCCAACAGTGAAGGTGGCGGTGACGAACACTGTTGCTGATTGATCCAGCCCGCGGCCCCAGATCGAGGTGGCCTTACTCTTTGGCCACCTCCGCAAACTCCGCTTTGCGCTTTTGCCAACTGTTATCCGCAACACTGGAATTTCACATGACTGGGTAATGAATACACATAACGCATATCATTTCACAGTGTTTTTCGCCAATCGCCCTTATAAGACCTGCGTAGTGCGCTATCAAATTTATAGTCAATTCCACAAACGCAAGAATACCACGCACACCGCTGCATCGGGCTTGTTGACGCGATGGCGAATGGCCGTCGTCGTTGTCAAACCCCGCCTTTGGCGATAGACGTGTGCGCCATGGGTGGCGCATCAAACCAAGTATGATGAAGTCCGTATTTGGCCTAAATATTGCTGCGTCTTGCGGTATCTAGCCATATCAACATCCATCATGACCATTCAAGCCGCCCTGCATCACGTTAGCCACTATCAATACAGTCATCCCGTGGCTCTGGGGCCTCAGGTGGTCAGGCTCAGGCCCGCACCGCACTGCCGCAGCAAGGTCGTGTCGTACTCTCTGTCCGTGGAGCCTGCGGGGCACTTTGTCAACTGGCAGCAAGACCCGTTTGCCAACTATTTAGCGCGCCTGGTATTTCCCGAAAAGGTGAAGGAATTCAAGGTCACCGTGGATTTGGTGGTCGAGATGTCGGTTTACAACCCATTCGACTTCTTCCTAGAACCCAGCGCAGAGAACTACCCGCTGGCCTACAGCGAATCTGAGAACAACGAGCTGGCCCCCTACCTCTTGGCAGACCCGGCTGAGCCGCCCACGCCTTTGTTGGCGGCCTACTTGAAAAAAGTCAATCGCAACCAGCAACGCAGCATCGACTTTTTGGTGGGTGTCAATCGCTTGGTGCAGCGAGATATTCAATACCTGATTCGCATGGAGCCCGGCGTACAAACGCCTGAGCAAACCTTGAGTTTGGCGCGTGGCTCGTGCCGTGATTCGGCTTGGCTGCTGGTTAATTTGCTGCGCCACTGCGGCTTGGCCGCGCGCTTCGTCTCGGGCTATCTCATTCAGCTCACGCCCGACGTAAAAGCCCTCGACGGCCCCAGTGGCACCACGGTGGACTTTACCGATTTGCATGCTTGGTGTGAGGTGTATTTACCGGGTGCGGGCTGGGTGGGCTTGGATGCCACATCCGGCTTGATGGCGGGCGAGGGCCATATTCCGCTGGCCTGCACGCCACAGCCCTCCAGCGCAGCGCCCATAGAGGGCGTGGTGGAAGCTTCTGAAGTGATCTTCAAGCATGAGATGCGCGTCACGCGTTTTCTAGAAACACCTCGCGTGACCAAGCCTTACTCAGAGGCCCAATGGGCTGAAGTTTTAGCGCTGGGTGAGAAGGTGGACGCTGATTTGCAAGCAGGCGATGTGCGCCTGACCATGGGCGGCGAGCCCACCTTTGTTGCCGTGACGGATCGCGATGCCCGCGAATGGAATACCGATGCACAAGGCCCCACCAAACGCGCCTATGCCACCGAGATCATGCACAAGCTCTCGCAGCGCTATGCGCCCGGCGGTTTGGTGCATATCGGCCAAGGCAAGTGGTATCCGGGTGAGCAATTACCGCGTTGGGCTTTCAGCATTCTTTGGCGCGCCGATGGCCAAGCCATTTGGAACAACCCAGCCTTGCTGGCTGATGAGCGCAAGCCGCAAAACTACACATCCGAGGATGCGCGCCGCTTCATCGAGCACATGACTGGCGAGCTGGGGCTGCCACAGCGCAGCACACATTCGTATATCTGCCCGGCCTATGAAGATGCTTGGTACTACATGTGGCGCGAAAAGCGCTTGCCTGCAAATGTGAACGTGCTGGACTCGCGCCTGAGCGATGCGCTGGAGCGGGAGCGTTTGGGTAGGGTGTTTGATCAACAACTCGATGCGGTCATTGGCTATGTTTTGCCGTTGCAAACCTTCGACGAAAGCCCGGATGCGGATTTATCGGCCGTGAAAGCCCTGCCTTCATCTCATGCTACCCGATGGAACACAGGCATCTGGCATGTGCGTGGCGGGCATCTGTTTTTGGTGCCTGGCGATTCAGCGATGGGTTACCGACTGCCACTGGACACCTTGCCTTGGGTTCACACCAAAGACTATCCGTATCTGATCGAGCAAGACCCCATGGTGTCTCGCCCGCCTTTGGCTGCTCCCAACACGGGGTTGGCAGTCAAGCCAATAAGCACGGCGGCATCTAGCGCCACCTCCGCTCGCTTAGCGCAGCCCTTGGAGTCAGCCCACTGGTTGCCACGAACCGCTTTGTGCGTTCAGGTGCGCGATATGCCGCATGTCGGCGAGAAAAAAGACAAGCCCCAAGGCAAGTTGCTGTATGTCTTCATGCCGCCAGTGGCGCGTTTGGAGAGCTATTTGGAGTTGCTCAGCGCGATTGAGCGCACCGCGCAGACTTTGAATTTGCAAGTCGTGCTGGAGGGCTATCCGCCGCCGCGCGATCCACGGCTGAAGATGCTGCAAGTCACGCCGGATCCGGGCGTGATCGAAGTCAATATTCAGCCCGTTGACAACTGGCATGATTTGGTCGAGAACACCGAGTTTTTGTACAACGCGGCCTTTGAATCGCGCCTGAGTGCAGAAAAATTCATGCTCGATGGCAAACACACCGGCACCGGCGGTGGCAATCATTTTGTGATGGGCGGCCTAACACCTGCCGACAGCCCTTTCCTGCGTAAGCCTGAGCTGCTGGCCAGCTTGCTGAGCACTTGGCATAACCACCCGAGCTTGAGCTATTTGTTCAGCGGCATGTTCATTGGGCCCACCAGCCAAGCGCCGCGCGTTGACGAGGCGCGCAACGATCAGGTCTATGAGCTTGAAATCGCTTTGAACGAGATCGTCAAAGCAAGCCAAAAAGCGCGGGGCAGCGCCACCGAGCAAGCCATGCCGCCTTGGTTGATTGACCGCACTTTGCGAAATATTTTGGTGGATGTGACGGGCAACACCCACCGCAGTGAATTTTGTATTGACAAGCTGTATTCCCCCGACTCATCGACTGGCCGCCTCGGGCTGCTGGAATTGCGCTCGTTTGAAATGCCACCCCATGCACGCATGAGTGTGGTGCAGCAATTGCTTCTGCGCGCCTTCATTGCACTGTATTGGGACAAACCTCGCGTCACGCCCCTGACCCGCTGGGGCACACAGTTGCATGACAAATTCCTACTCCCCCATTTCGTGTGGCTAGATTTGCTGGATGTGATTGAGGAGCTCAATGCGGCAGGCTATGCGCTGGATGCCGCGTGGTTTGCACCGCATTTTGAATTTCGCTTCCCCACCATCGGCAAGTTGCCTGTAGCAGGCATGGAGCTCACCCTGCGCACAGCCTTGGAGCCTTGGCATGTGATGGGCGAAGAAGGCGCACCGGGCGGCACATCGCGCGGCGTGGATTCGTCTCTTGAGCGCATTGAAGTGCAAGTGAGCAACTTCAATACGTCCCGCTATGTGATCACTGTTAACGGGCAGGCCCTGCCCTTGCAAGCCACTGAAGTCGCAGGGCAGTATGTCGCTGGCGTGCGCTACATTGCTTGGAAGCCCTATTCCGCTTTGCATCCGAGCATTGGCGTGCATGTGCCCTTGGTTTTTGATGTGATCGACACCTGGGCGCATCGCGCTGTTGGCGGTTGCCAATACCATGTGTCGCATCCCGGCGGGCTTAGCTATGCAAGCTTCCCCGTGAACGCCAACGAAGCTGAAAGCCGCCGACTCAACCTCTTTGTCCCAATGGGTCACACGCCAGGTGAACAAGCGCAGATTGCAGCGATACAGCAAACCCCTTCAGCCGCTGTAGGAAGCGCAGAGTTTCCATATACCTTGGATTTACGCCGCTTCGGTAGCCACGATTTGTGAGTCAAATAGGCTATTCGCCGTTATAAATCAAGCATAGTTTGCTATTATATTTATAGCAATATGGCTTGAGCAAGAGCATGATGCGCATGGCAAGCACGTGCACTCACGCATGGGTTTGCGCAATCACTTCATGCACAAACTGCAATTTAGCCACCACGGTGCGTGAAAGAACGAAGGGGTAAAACGATGCCTGCCCCATGCTGTCGGACAGCTCATTGAGCACGCTGGTCAGGCGCAGCCAATCGTTGATCAATTGGAGATAGGCTTGGCTGCCGGGGCGATGTGCGTCCCAGAGTGCATCCAGACCGAAAGGCTGTACCCTGGCTTCCACATCATCTGCGCTCAAACCAAAGCTGACGGCGCTGTCCAGCGCGTCGCGCAGATGCAAGTAGTGGGCCCAGCTCTCCGCCCAATCTTCCCAAGGGTGACTGCTGGCGTATTCGCTGACATGCTTTTTAGGCCAGTCTTGCGCAGCGCCTTGTGCATAGTGGCGCTTTAAGGCGACGGCATAATCATTTCGCTCATCTCCAAAGAGCTGGCGAAAGTGCGCCTGCCAAGGCTGATGCTCAATCAGCAAATCCCAGTAGTAATGGCCGACTTCGTGACGCAAATGGCCAAGCAAGGTGCGGTATGGCTCGTGCAAGGCGGTGCGCGTTTGTTCGCGCACAGCATCGTCAGCCTCTAATGCATTGACCGTGATCACGCCTTTCGCATGACCTGTTGTCACGGGATGCTCAGGCCAATCGCGAAGAAAATCAAAAGCCAAGCCGCGTGCTTCGTCTTGCCAGACACCGGGCAGCTTAGAACGCACAGGCAAGCCCAAAGCCAGTAACTGGCTCACCAAACGGCGCTTGGCAACCTCGATCCGCGCCCAGAGCTGTTGATTTTCTTCGCTATCTTGGTTGGGAATCATGCGATTCAAGCTACAGGCGATGCACAAACCGCGATCATGATGCGAGGCAATGCCTGCAGGCCGTAGCCAATTGCAACCGGCGGCGCTTTG
Organism: Variovorax sp.; assembly: GCA_031375105.1. Lineage (GTDB taxonomy): Bacteria > Pseudomonadota > Gammaproteobacteria > Burkholderiales > Burkholderiaceae_C > JANMDU01. The sequence goes on along the minus strand of JANMHJ010000027.1, from coordinate 30,146 downwards.
GTAATTGGCGCAGCGGTGATAAGCCACGCCATCAATGTCCCCTTCAATGTGCCAAGAATCGCCTTGGTCGTCGTGGTGCGCAATCAAAGAGACCATGCGCGATGTCTGTGGTTCATACGCCAGGCTGCGTGCACAGCTCAAGCATTGGCTGTTGCGAAAAAACGTGGCCGCGCCGCATACGCAGCGGTAGGCATGCCGTGTGGAGCGAATCGGATGCTGAGGCGAGACAGAAAACGGCATGCTATGAAATCAGTAGCTGATAACGCAGATTCTACGCCGGGAAAAAGGGTGTTTTAGCCCTCGAAACTACTCATACACCTCGGCTTCAGGATCGGTTGCTTCCAGCTCATAGCTGGCTGCCAACATCGCCAAGCGGCCGATCACGCCGTACATGTAAAACCGATTCGGCACACTCGCTCCCGGCTTCATGCCCGGCTGCGGCATGTGGGCAGATTTTTCAAACGCCAGCGGCACAAACTGCGAGCCGGGCGCGTTCAGATTCTCATCGACACCACGATCTGCATGGATGCGATAGAAGCCGCCCACCACATAGCGATCCATCATGTACACGACGGGCTCTGCCACAGAATCATTCAAGCGCTCATTGGTATGCACACCTTCTTGAATGATCACTTGATTGACTTCCATGCCGTCTTTCACAACGCTCATTTTGTTTTTCGTCTTGCGATTGAGAACTTCCAAATCTTTCACATCACGCACCGTCATGATGCCCATGCCGTAGGTGCCGTTATCTGCCTTCACCACCACGAAAGGCTTTTCTTGAATACCGTATTCTTTGTATTTACGCTTGATCTTGGTCAGCAGCGCATCCACATTCGATGTGAGGCAATCCATGCCTAAGCCTTCTTGGAAATTGACCTCGCCACATTGCGCAAACATCGGGTTGATCAGCCAAGGATCAATGCCCAGCAGCTTGCCAAAGCGCTTGGTTAGCTCTTCATAGGCTTGGAAATGCTGCGATTTGCGGCGCACATGCCAGCCTGCATGCAAAGGCGGCAGCAGGAATTGCTCATGGAGGTCTTCCAAAATGCCGGGCACACCCGCGCTCAAATCGTTGTTGAGCAAAATCGTGCAGGGGTCAAAGTCTTTCAGCCCCAAGCGACCTTTGCCCAAGCCCGAATCGCTCTTGATGCGCAGCGTGGGCTCGAGCAGCACGCTCTCCCCGTTGGGCAGATCAATCTTGGTGGGCTCTTTGATGTCGGGGTTGATCGAGCCCAGGCGCACATTCAAGCCCGCCATGTTAAAAATCCGCGCGAGCCGCGCCACATTCATCAGGTAATACGGATTGCGGGTGTGGTTCTCGGGAATCACCAGCAGATTCTTCGCATCCGGGCAGATTTTCTCAATCGCCGCCATCGCCGCCTGCACTGCCAGCGGCAGCATTTCTTCGGTCAAATTGTTCCAGCCGCCGGGATACAAATTGGTGTCAACGGGCGCGAGCTTGAAGCCTGCGTTGCGCACATCCACCGAAGTGTAAAAAGGGGGCGTGTGCTCCATCCACTCCAAGCGAAACCAACGCTCAATCGCAGGCATGCTGTCTAAGATGCGCTGCTCGAGTTCGTTGATGGGGCTGTTGGTGGCGGTGATGAGGTGCGGAACCATTTGGCTGGTCTTTCGTTTTTTGAGATCGTATTGTAGGGATTTGGGGGCGAAGCTGCTGGTTACAAGGCGGGGACGGAATCACCCGAGATGTCGCCGCCTACAATTGCAGCACCTGCCTAATTTAGGCCATTAGTTGACGGTATTTGATGACATTTTCGGGGTAAACCATGCAATTCATCCGCTTTTCTGACCTCTGCGCGACTGGCAAAGTTGCCAATCAACGCGTTTTCATCCGCGCAGACCTCAATGTGCCGCAAGATGACGACGGCAAGATCACCGAAGACACGCGCATCCGCGCCAGCATGCCTTGCATTGAGATGGCTCTGAAAGCGGGCGCAGCGGTGATGGTCACTTCTCACCTGGGCCGCCCCACGGAAGGCGAATTCAAGCCTGAAGACAGCCTTGCGCCTGTGGCTGTGCGCATGAGTGAGCTGCTGGGCAAGCCTGTGAAGCTGGTCTCCAATTGGGTGGATGGCGTGGCAGTGAACCCCGGCGAAGTGGTGTTGCTCGAAAACTGCCGGGTCAACAAAGGAGAGAAGAAAAACTCCCCCGAACTCGCGCAAAAAATGGCCGGACTGTGCGACATCTTCGTGCACGATGCCTTTGGCACCGCGCACCGTGCCGAAGCGTCGACTTACGGTATCGCTCAATTCGCAAAAATCGCCTGTGCCGGGCCCCTGCTGGCGGCTGAGATGGATGCTATATCGCTAGCCTTGGCCAATCCAAAGCGCCCGCTGATTGCCATCGTGGCTGGCAGCAAAGTCTCCACCAAGCTCACCATCTTGAAATCACTATCTAGCAAGGTCGATGGCCTGATCGTGGGCGGCGGTATTGCCAACACTTTTATGCTCGCCGCTGGTTTGAAGATCGGCAAATCATTGGCCGAGCCAGATCTTCTAGCTGATGCCAAAGCCGTGATCGAAGCGATGAAGGCGCGTGGGGCGGCCGTGCCTATTCCAGTCGATGTCGTCTGCGCTAAAACCTTCGCTGCTGATGCAGTTGCCAACGTGAAAGCCGCCACCGATGTGGCCGACGACGATTTGATCCTCGACATCGGCCCCAAAACCGCGCAAATCCTCGCCGAGCAACTCAAAGCGGCTGGCACCATTGTGTGGAATGGCCCCGTGGGCGTGTTCGAATTCGACGCCTTCGCAAACGGCACCAAGACCATCGCCCACGCCATCGCAGAATCCAGCGCCTTCAGCATCGCAGGCGGCGGCGACACGCTCGCGGCGATTGCCAAATACGGCATCGAAAAAGACGTGAGCTACATCTCCACCGGCGGCGGCGCATTTCTTGAAGTGCTGGAAGGCAAGACTTTGCCTGCGTTTGAGATTTTGGGTAAGCGGGCTGCTGGTTGATTCTTTTGTTTTCGGCTTGGCGAGCTTGAGGTTTGACACGACCCGCTCGCCTGCCCCGTGACGTGCCCGAAAAAGCCGAGGACTGTCTTTTTCTGCACTCTAGGCATGGTTTCCCGAGCTGCCATCATTTGTGGCGATGATTACATGGTTGGCCGCGCCCGACCGAGACAGTCTTCGTTTTTTCAGACCCATCACGGAGCGGGTATGGATTGATGGCACATCGTTGCTGACTACTAATTTAATAGCACTCTGCGCAGTAAATATGCCGGCAATCTACCGATTTGAGCGATCATTTCAAGCGCCAGGCAGGCTGCTCACGCAATCGCAGCAAGCCCTTTTTTTTGTATCACTGTCAGCAGCCGCAAGGCAGGCCCACCGGGTTTTTTCACGCCACGCTCCCAATCCGACACCAAGTTTTTGGAAACATTCAAGTAGCGGGCAAACACTGGCTGCGAGATATGCTCGCGCTGGCGCAAGAGAAAAATTTGATCACCACTCAACACTTCCACGGGCGTCAAGCAAGAGTCATCAAACTCGCGCATCGTCTGCTTGTCGATAGCGCCAATGTCATGCAATGCCTCCATGGTTTCATGGATTGCGGCAAAGGCATCACTACGGTATTTTTTAGTCATCTTGAATCACCTCTTCAAACTGTCCATTTGCAACCAACACACTGAGCTGAGCATCCGTTAGCGCCAGCACCTGCTTTGCCATTTTCTTGAACAACGCCTCTTCATCAACGCCTATGTTACCGAGATCACTCTTGGGAAAACCATACACAAAAAAGCACCGCGTCCCTTTGCGAAACAACACAATGCTGCGATAGCCCTTGGATTTGCCCTCACCCGGCCTAGCTATCCGCTGCTTGATCACCCCGCCACCCAAGTCCGCATCAATCTGCCCATTCTCAGCGCGCAACACTGCACCCAAGAGCGCAGCGGCAGCTATCTTCTCCTTGCGAGCAAACCTGCCAAACCAAGCGTTTTTGAAGACTCTCAAGATACCTGCATTTTATTTTATATCACACTTTGTATTATATATTTTTTTAGAATCCAACTTGTATTCTCAAGCGCTTGATGCGACCCGCTCGCCTGCTCCGTAATGTGCCCGAAAAAGCCGAGGCCTTTCTTAGTGTGGCGCTCTTACCCGCAAGCGACGAGCTCCTGATCTCTATAGCGTTCTGTGCATGGTTTGCCGCGCCCGACCAGCGAAAGGCTTCGTTTTTTCAGACCCATCACGGAGCGGATCAGGAGTATTTCAATGTGAGCTACAGCAGGCCTGATGTAATTGCTGTTAGGGTCAGATCGACCGATAAGTTATGCTTTTCCTTTTGTTGCTTCCAACATTGAGTCATGCTCAGCGATCCAAGACTCCAGCTCCTCAAAGGCTGCGGGCCACTCATTGTTGTACTCAGAGTAGAAGAGTTCGTAGCAGGCTTCTACCCATTCAAGGTGAACGTCGCCGTACATCGATTTCCATTTGTTCTTGTAGGTGATGACGTGCTGTTCTCTGTCTATGTCTGAGTAACCAATAGCCGAGCCCTCGTAGTTGGGGTGTGCACTCTCGCAGAGTCTTGCATAAATTGACTCGATTCCAGGATATCTTTTATTGCACTTCCCCAAAACCGTGATTATGCTGAGCGACTTATGCGCAGTTGACTCATCTCTTGAGCCGAGGAGCAGGATTGCAGTCTTGTCCGAGAAGTGATGAAATCCAAGTTCACCAGCAATCACTTGACGTGTCGTTTGATTCAGGTAAATCAGTATTGCGACCGTCTCTAAGGCGGATCGCAACAATATGCGAGCACCGAGAACATAATCGGCATCGAACAAATGTACTGACTGTTCAAGTAAGTCTTGAGTTCTCCACGCCACACTCTCGCGAAGCGAGATACTCCGGAAAGGTGCCTTCCATTTGTGAGCGACAGGGTTGCGGGCATAGAGACCACTAATCTCAAGTTTCTGGCATAGCGACTGCTTGCATGCGGCAAGTCGTTCGTCGAGGCTACGCATTAGAAAGTCCAATTTTTATGCGCACTATCGTTGCGCTGTGGAATAAATTCTGGCGTCGTGGGCAACTGCTGCAATTCCGTTAACAACGCTTGCAAAGTATCTGTCGTAGGTTTGGGGCGTAATGTGATTTCACCTGTAGCTGCATTCTTGGCAATCCACACCTCACGCGCATTCAGGCGAAACGCCTTGGGTATGCGAATCGCTTGGCTGTTGCCGACGGTGAAGACTTTGGCGATGGCTTGCATGTAATGATTATGTGCGAAAGCAAGACGCTTTCGCAAGAGTAAGTTACTATGAAAATAGTAGCGCTCTCGCAGTAAACACGCTGACGATATGCGTCTTTTGCTTTAAATCTCCCGAAAAAACGCAACGACGCACCAACCAACCATACCCGCTCAGTGATGGGTCTGAAAAAACGAAGCCTTTCGCTGGTCGGGCGCGGCAAACCATGTACAGAATGCTACAGAGATCAGGAGCTCGTCGCTTGCGGGCAAGAGCGCCACACGAAGAAAGGCATCGGCTTTTTCGGGCACGTCACGGGGCAGGCGAGCGGGTCGCACGCAACGCAAAGCAATGGTGAAAAATCAAGCAGCCTTAGCCAAAGGCGACAAGAACTCTTCTTCCAGCTTGCTCCACTTAGCTCGCGCAGCAAGTACGTTGCGCTCTTTCACATGACCGAAGCCTTTGATTTGCTCGGGGATGCGGGCGATTTCAATGGCAGTAGAGGCGTTGGAAGCGTTGAGAGCAGGCAAGAGCTTTTCGATGCTGGCGCGGTATTGGGCGATCAATGCGCGTTCCATCTTGCGTTCTTCGGTTTTGCCAAACACGTCAAACGCCGTGCCGCGCAGGCCTTTCATTTTGGCGAGCAGTTTGAAGGCGGTGAGCATCCATGCGCCGTAGGGCTGCTTTTGCAACTCACCTTTGCTGTTTTTCTTGGCGAGCAGGGGTGGGGCGAGGTGGTAGGAGACTTTGACTTCGCCTTCAAACATGTTTTTCACTTTGTCGTGGAATGCCGTATCGGTGTGCAGACGGGCGACTTCATACTCGTCTTTGTAGGCCATGAGCTTGAAGAGATACTTTGTCACGGCCTCTGTCAGAGGTAAGTGCGCTCCGGATGCACCAGAAATTGGGGTCAGAGCAGAATTTCGTTCACCATTGTTGGTCGCCGTTGAGATAGTTGTCCTGAATTCTGATCTGACCCCAATTTCTTCAGCGGCTTTCACCTTCTCCACGAAGGCTTTGTATTCCTGCGCGTACGCAGCGTTTTGGTATTGCGTGAGGAAATCAACGCGCTTGGCGAGCGCGTCTTCTTGTGAATCGCGCTTTTTGAATTCAATGGTTTGCGCAGGCGTGAGCATTTGCTCGACGCTGGCCCAATCGTTCGCGGCGCGGCGGCCCCATTGGAAGGCGGCTTTGTTGTTGTCTATCGCCACGGCATTGAGCTCGATGGCGCGCATGAGCGAGTCATATTCCAAAGGAATCCAGCCTTTTTGCCAAGCGAAGCCGAGCATCATCGGGTTGGTGTAGAGCGTGTCGCCCATGAGCTTGCTGGCGGCTGCATCGGCGTTAAACATGCCCACGCCTTGCGCGCCCACGGCCTCGACAATCGCGGCGGCGCAGCGCTCGGAAGGGTTTTGCCAATTGCCCCCTTTAGCTCCATCCAGCACGAAGCCTGCGGTGGGCGAGCCGTGTGAGTTGAGCGCCACATGGGTGCGGCCCAGGCGCATGCGCGAGAGCGTGTCTTTGCTGGCAGCGACCATCGGATCACAGCCGATGATCAGATCGGCGCTGGCGGTGGCCACGCGGGTGGTGGCAATATCCGCTTGCGAATTGGCCAGCAGCACGTGGCTCCAGGTGTTGCCGCCTTTTTGCGCCAGGCCTGCGGCATCTTGCGTGACGATGCCTTTGCCTTCCATGTGCGCGGCCATGCCCAGGAGCTGGCCAATCGTGATCACGCCCGTGCCGCCTACGCCTGCAACGATGATGCCCCAAGTGTTGCCGGCTTCTGTTTTGATCACCGGCAGCTGCGGCTCGGGCAACTCGCCCAATTCAAACGGGTTCATTTTGCCGATTTTGGATTTTTTCTTCAGTTCGCCTTTGACGGTGACGAAGCTGGGGCAGAAGCCTTTGACGCAGGAATAATCTTTGTTGCAGGTGCTTTGGTTGATCGTGCGCTTGCGGCCAAACTCGGTTTCCAGCGGCTCGACACTCATGCAATTGGATTGCACACCGCAATCACCGCAACCTTCGCAAACCAATTCGTTGATGAGCACACGCTTCGTGGGCTCTACAAGAGTGCCGCGCTTCCTGCGGCGGCGCTTTTCTGTGGCGCAGGTTTGGTCGTAGATGATGGCGGTGCAGCCTTTGATGTCTCGGAACTCGCGCTGGATGTCGTCCAGCAAATCGCGGTGTTTGACTTCAACGCCTGCGGGCAACTTCGCTTCTGCATACTTCTCAGGCTCATCGGTCACGACGACAAGCTTGGTAACGCCCTCGGCTGTGAGCGAAAGCGCGATTTGAATCACGCTATGCCCCTCAGGTCGCTCGCCAATTTGCTGCCCGCCCGTCATGGCTACGGCATCGTTATAAAGCACTTTGTAGGTGATATTCACACCTGCGGCTATTGACTGCCGGATGGCCAGCAAACCGCTGTGAAAATAAGTGCCATCGCCAAGATTGGCAAAGATATGCGATTCGTTCGTGAACGGCTGCTGGCCAACCCAAGGCACGCCTTCGCCGCCCATTTGGGTGAAGCCGGTGGTGGCGCGATCCATCCAGAGCGCCATGTAGTGGCAGCCAATGCCCGCCATCGCGCGCGAGCCTTCGGGCACTTTGGTGGAGGTGTTGTGGGGGCAGCCCGAGCAAAACCACGGTGTGCGGTCGGCTTTCAAATCGATGGTGAGCAAAGAGCGCTCTTTGGCTTCAATGATGGCCAAGCGCGATTCGATGCGAGCAAGCGTGTCGCTATCGACACCAAGCTTTTTCACGCGCGCGGCCACCGCTTTGGCGATCAGCGCAGGAGACAAATCTGCGTTGGCGCGTAGCAAGGTGTTGGCGGTGGGGTTGGGCATGCTCCACTCGCCACCTTCGCCGGTATCGTCAAACTTACCGAGCACCACTGGGCGCACATCCGAGCGCCAGTTGTACAGCTCTTCCTTGAGCTGATACTCAATCACTTGGCGCTTTTCTTCAACGACCAAAATCTCTTTGAGCCCGGTGGCAAATTCCCGCGTGATCTGCGCTTCCAGCGGCCAGACGACTGCGACTTTGTGAACGCGAATGCCTAGGCGCTGGCAAGTCTCAGTATCTAAACCCAAATCAACCAAAGCTTGGCGCAAATCGTTGTAAGCCTTGCCGCTGGCGATCAAGCCGAGGCGGTCATTCTTGCCTTCAATCACATTGTGGTTTAAGCGATTCGCTCTTACATACGCGAGCGCCGCATACCATTTGAAATCAAACAAACGCTGCTCTTGCTCCAGCGCGGCATCGGGCCAGCGAATATGCAGGCCACCGCGCGGCATTTCAAAATCGGTCGGGATGACAATGTTGACGCGATCTGGATCAACCTGCGTGCTCATGGAAGATTCCACAATCTCCTGAATCGTCTTCATACCCGTCCACACACCCGCATAGCGGCTCATGGCAAAAGCATGCAAACCGAGATCGAGGATATCTTGCACATCGGTGGGGAAGAAAACCGGCAGGCCGCAGGCTTTGAAGATGTGGTCGCTTTGATGCGCGGCGGTGGAGCTTTTGGCAACGTGGTCGTCACCCGCCACGGCGATCACGCCGCCCAGCGGCGTGGTGCCGGCCATGTTGGCATGCTTGAACACATCGGAGCAACGATCCACACCGGGGCCTTTGCCATACCAAATGCCAAACACGCCATCGTATTTGTTCGTGCCCTTGGGGGCAAAGCCGAGCTGCTGCGTGCCCCAGATGGCGGTGGCTGCCAATTCTTCGTTCACGCCGGGTTGGAAGACGACATGCTTTTCTTGCAGGTATTTTTTGGCCTTCCACAAAGCTTGGTCATAGCCGCCGAGTGGTGAGCCACGATAGCCGCTGATGAAGCCAGCTGTGTTTTTACCAATTTGCTGATCACGCAAACGCTGCAACATCGGCAACTTGACCAGCGCTTGCACGCCACTCATGAAGGCGCGGCCGTAGTCTAGGGAGTATTTATCGTCAAGCGTGACGGTTTCTAGTGCTTTGCGGATGTGCTCTGGCAGTGGTGCGTTCATGGCGGCAAACTTCCTTATGTCTCTGGTTCATGCCGCTTCGGCATGGATTGATGTTGCAGGCAAGTGTAGGCCAGAGCGCTGGATAGGTGTTTGCTCTTTTTTCAAAAAATCAAAGCATTGCGAGCGATTTATTGCTTTAAATTTTTATTATTTAATTTTTTATTGCTATAAAAATGCAGTTTTAGATATTTGATGGCTTTTTCCAGACTCTAGAGGAAAGAAAAAGGCCACCCGAGCATCGCTGGGTGGCCATCAATCAACAAGGTGCGCGAGGAGTCAGCACCGTGCCGGGAGAAACAATCAAGTACCGATACGGCCACCGTCGTTCTTGGTGATCACCACCGTTGCAGACGTTGGGCGTGCACCTGTGGTCACGGCTGCCGAGCCAGGGGCGCGCTCGCCGCGTGGCCAGTAGCTGTTGAAATCACCCGCGTTGGCTGCGACGTTTGCAGCTGGTGTGTCTTCGCCGGGATGCTGCACGTTGACAAACATCGTGCGCCCATCGGGTGTCTCCGTCACACCCGTGATCTCTTGATCGCGTGGGCCCACCAAGAAGCGGCGCAACGTGCTGCTGGTCACTTGTGCTCCTCGGCGCGTGGCGGCCAATGCTGCGCCAACTGGTGTGCTGCCCACAACAGCCGTGCTGGCAGCTTGGGCGGCCAACGCCGCGCCATCACCCACTTGGCCGGGCAAGGCGGCTAACATCATGCAATTGCTTTGATCGAGGAACGCACCTGAATCATCCGTTTGAAGCCAGCAAATGCCTGTGGCTTGACTGAACCACAAGCCATCAGCGCGGGCAAAGTCGTTAGCCGTACTCAGGCCTGACAAGTTGACGCGAGTCGGGTCTGCATCGGCCTGAGCACCGAACAGATAAACGTCCCAAGTAAACGTGGTTGCTGAGGCAGTCGCATCGCGGAATCGCAAAATATGGCCAAACGGGTTGCCAGTATTGGTGCCGGCGCTAGTCGAGCTTGTTGCATCGCGGGCATCTGAGTGGAACCTGGGGTTCGCAGCGTCGATATTGCCTATCGGGCGATTTCCCGAATTGTTTTCCGTGAGAGTGAAGTACACCTCGTTATTTAGCGGATTGATCGCGCCCCATTCCGGACGATCCATTCGCGTTGCGCCCACTGCATCCGCAGCTAAACGCGTGTTTAAGCACACGTCAGCTTGGTTACCAAATGGAAAATTGGTCGCGGTTGCGATCGTGCTGTTGCTGATCGTCAACGGAATCCAAGTGCCGCTGCCATCGGCATTGAATTTAGCCACATACAAAACACCGGCATCCAAGAATTTGTCGCCTGTCGCCATGCGGTTGGCTGACGTCGCATCGCTGTCAGCCCAAGTAGCGGTCGACACAAACTTGTAGATGTAATCGCCGCGCGAATCGTCGCCCATGTAAACCGCAATCGGTTGGCCGACGGTCGGCTTTGGCGATACTGCCGCTTCGTGCGCAAAGCGGCCAAGAGCGGTGCGTTTTTTCGGCGTTACAGATGGGCTGTAAGGATCAATTTCAACGACCCAGCCAAAGGTGTTGGCCACATTTCGGTAGTCCAACGCGGGATTGGCGGCTAGTAAATTGGCATTCCAACGATCATTGAGATCAGCGATGGAATCTACCGCATTCGCAGCCATGCTTGGCGCCGTTGTGGCAGCCAGAGTTCCCCAACCGTAGCGGTCATTGTTAAAGCCTTTCCGCGTTCCAGTGCCGACACCATATCGCGTCGCCGAAATCACGTCCTTTGCTGTTGAGCCACCGCGTCGATCGTTGTCGCCGCTGTCGCGCCAAGCGTAGCCTGCCCAGTTTTCCTCACAAGTGAGCAATGTGCCCCACAAGCTGTAGCCAGTGCCGCAGTTGTTTAGCGTGCCGCGGGTTGCCGTGCCAGTGGGGGAATACTTGGTGATCAGTTGCGAATCGCCGCGAACTGGGCCAGACATTTCAATGCGAGTGGCTCCCGTCACTCTTCGGTTGTAGCTTGAGGACTGCACATAGTTCCAAGCACCGGTTGCTGAAAATACGCCAGCCGTTTGCTTCATCACTTCGATAATTGATACACCATGCATCGCTACCTCGCGAGTGACTTCATCCTGTGGCCGCGCGGTATCGGAACCCGAGGTCATATTTGTCGGGCCAGCTGCATGCAAAAACTGCTGTCCAACATACTCGTGATTCATACCCAAGATACCGCGGTTATTACCACCGAGATCGCGTGCTGAGCCAGCATCGTTCAAGGGGAAAAACTCAATGCCATCGTGGTTGTCGCCCGAGCGCTGGCTGTAGGTGGAAGGGGTATCGGTGCCGTTGTTGGCATAAGCTGCAACACCTGCTGCAATCGGGTCGCCCGTGCGGTAAAACGGACGCGCTGTGTAACCTGCGGGTACTGTGAGGCGGTCTTCGCGGCTTTTATCGACCGCAGCAAAAGTCAATGCGGATGGCTTGTTGGCTGCTGCGCCGGTCAGAGGCGTGGCTGTCGTCGAAACGGGCGTATCGCTACCGCCGCCGCAAGCCGCAAGACCTGCGACCCCGATGGCTGACATAGCAGCCGTAGCGCCGGTGCCACGCAAAAAGCCACGACGATCTAGCCGGGCTTTGACGATATCCATGAATTCAGGGCCACCATTTGGATTGGTGATGGCATCTTCGGACGTTGTTTCTTGATTGGCTTGTGTGATTGCTTGCATCATGGCTCCATAAGTCTGTTCATGACCATCATGAACATGAGTTAAGTGGAGTGGATGTTGACGAACTTATGTTGCAGGAGTGTGACGACGGTCAGGCCTCAACGCTCGCGCACGCAACGCACCGCCATAGGCAGCAACAGATAGCGCAACAAAGCTTCGCGGCCATTGACACCCAGCTGAAATTCCGCGCTCATGCGCAGGTTACGGTATTCATTGGGTTTGGGTGGATCGGGCAAGGGCTTGGCATCACGGAACAGCAGTTCGTAGCCGCGCGTGGTGTCGAGCGAGACGGATTCACCTGAGAAGCGGGCGCTGAATTCGATGCCCAGCTCACAGTGGTAACGCTGCGCTGGCGGCTCGTTGGTGGGTGCGCTTGCGCAGGCAGCCAACAACGCGCTGGTGCTGAGCAAGATAACTAACTTGCTATGAAACAATGAGCGCATACCGCATTATTTATAAGGGCAATTCGCTTATTTTGGCCAAAAAACCCAGAGCTGCAAGCCTTGCTTGAGCCGCCCTGCCAGCTCGCCTGCCGCATCGCCCGAGCCTGCGTAATAGTCTGCTCGCACCGCACCCAAAATCGCGCTGCCCACATCTTGCGCGATCACCAAGCGCTGCGTGTTGAGTGCGTCGCCGCGTGTTTGCAGCCAAACGGGCGTGCCCAGCGGAATGCTCTCTCGATCCACAGCAATCGAGCGGCCAGCGGTGAGCGGCACGCCTTGCGCTCCACGCGGGCCTTGCGCTAGCGAAGCGGGATCGAGCGCCTCTTCCTTGAAAAACACCATGCGCGGGTTGCTCCAGAGCATCTCTTGCACGCGAGCCGGATTGGCCGCAATCCAAGCCTTGATGCCAGGCCACGAAGCATCGCGGATCAGGCCTTGATCGAGTAGCCAGCGGCCCACTGAGCGATAGGGTTGATCGTTGGTGGCGGCAAAAGCCAAGCGCACCAAGCGCTCTGTGCCATCGGGCTCGGTGATGCGCAGGCGGCCTGAGCCTTGAATTTGCAAGATCAGCGCATCAATCGGATCGGCCAAATACGCGATCTCTCGCCCACGCAGCGCGGCCTGCGCTTCGGGCAGGGTGTCGATCTCTTGACGGCTGAACCACGGTTTGCGTTGCGCGAGCTGGGCAGGCGCTTGCCACAGCGGCACTTGTTGGCGCGTGTTGGCGCGGCGACTGGCTTGCATCACGGGCTCGTAATAGCTGGTGAGCAGGCCTTCGGTCGTTCCCGTAAGAGGATCCACGCGATAGGGCTGCAAACGAGCGCGCATCCACTCGCGTTGTTGTGCGCCGTCAGCAATGGAGAGTTTGCGCACATCGGCGCAAAGCGCAAGCCATGGCGCTGCGGGGCGCTCGCAGGAGCGAATCCAGGCGTTCCAGGCTTCGTGCAAAGCATCGCTTTCAAAGCCGGGCACATCCGCCCAGCGCACGCTCTGCCAGCGGCTCTTGGCCTGCATGATGGCAGGCGCGTTGGGCATGGCTTCGTTGCTTGCGCTAGGCTGCGCAGATGGTTGCGGCGGCTCGGGCGCAGGCTGAGTGATCGGCGGCAGGCCTTGTTCGGCTTGTGGTTTTGCAGGCGGCGGCGTGCCGCAGGAGGCCAGCATTCCTACAATGCACAGCGCAGCCGCCTTGCACCACAACACACCGTTGTGGTGCTTTGGCAAATGGAGAGATCGCATGGGCCTTATTTTGCTTGAAGCGCTGGGCGCGTTGTTACTTTTGGTGTTGATCGTCTGGTGGACGATGTTCTCGGGGCGCAAAAGGGGCGAATTGCCTGAGCCGAAAGCATCCGATGCTCAGGACAAGCTTCCGAAGTAAATTCGAAGCGTTTTAGGCTGATTGCCGTTATAGAATCTACATAGTTTGCTACTATTTTTGTAGCATGCTTTGCATTCAATTCACAGTCAACAAACGATCTGGGTTGGCATCGAGTTTGGTCAGCGCAGCGCGAGTGGCGCGCACGGTGAGGGTTTCGTCTTCCACGGGCGCCATGAGACCGGCTTGCAAATACGCAGCCAAGCGCTTGAGCTGGAACAAATAGGTCAGGCCCGCTGCATCAGCAAACAAAAAGAGCTGGCCGCGCTTGCTGCGCCACGAATACTGCACCCGCACCATCTTGCCTTTGTGATCCAGATGGAACCAGCTGCCGCGCTCCAGTTCCATGGCCCAAGCGCGCATCGCCTGCGTGGGCTCGCTGCCACCTTCATTGATGATTTCCACACCCGTCATGTCGATGCCCAGCATCAGCTCAATGCTCTCGGCATCCAGCGGCAAATCGCCCACATCTTCTTCGGAAACGAAATCTTCCAAATGCTTGATGCGCTGCGCGACTTCTGCCACTTGGCCTTGATCCATGGCAGCGCCCTTGCTCATAAAAGCATCAGCCAGCGTATCGCTCAGCAGCTTAATATGACCCTCTTGCACCGCCGCGCTCAGCCCCAGCAGGCTCATGCCGCCGCGCAGGCGCTTGAGCAAATCGGGCAAATCAGCAATCACCTTGGCGCGATCCGCGCGGCTGGGCTTTGCGCTGGCTGCCCAAAGCAAATCTGCTGCCACTTGCTTGAGCGCAAGTGTGAGCGCATGCTGCGGGCCATTTTTCATCGCGCCCAAAGCCAAGACTTCTGCCCACACCTTGAAGAGAAACTCACGAATCTCATCACGCATCGGCAAATTGCCCAGCATCTTGCGCAGCTCAATCGTGAACTGAATCGCAGCGGTCTCTTTCTGCTCCACCTGCTGCGCCAGAGAGACAACCTTGGCAGTTGCCTTGCTCTCGGTGAGGAATTTGGCGAGGAATTTCTCGAACTCGTCAAACACAAGCTGAAACACCCGCCTGCCAGTTTCGGGATACTGCTCAATCGTTTGCACAATGCGCTTGATCTCAGTTTCCAGCTCGATGCTACCGACATTGGCATCAAAGCCAAGCACGCACGAGCCCATGCGGTCAATCAGGCGACGCGCGGGGTGCTGCATCGTGCCAAAAAACTCAGGCTCAGACAGCGCCAACCGCAACACCGGCATTTGCAGCCGCGCAAACCACACGCGCACACCGGTTGGAATGCGCTCTTCGGCCAGAATGCTTTGAAACATCAGGGCCACAATTTCAATGGTGGCCTTTTCGCTGTCGCTGTCGGCGACTTTTTTCAGCTCTTTGGTTTGCTCGCGTAGCGCGTTGTTGACTTGGGCGGGCTGCATGCCCTCGACGATCTGGGCGTTCACCCCGGCATACATCTGCCCTTGGACGATGCCGCCAGCCTGGCCTTGAAGCGTTTGGCCACCGCCGCCTTGCTGCGTGCGCTGGTAACCGGGCGTGCGCACCGCAGCGCGCGGTGCCATGGCGGCGGCCAACTGGGGCGACATGTGTGGCCCACGCGTGTCTTCAAAACCGGCCACACGCTGCACCAGCATGTTTTTGAGCTGGCCCATCACGCCTTGGGCGCGCATGCGCGCACGCGCAAGCGGCGTGGTGGCGGTTTGCATGCGGGTTTCTTCGGCTTCGGCTTGAGCGATGTAGTCAGCTACGGCACTGCGGCCTGGGCGAGCTTGCTGGCCACCAGCGCCACCATTGCCACCACCGCGTTGCCTGCCCGCAGCCGCCGAGTTGTCTGCGTAGGCTTGCCCGCCACCGCCGCTCATACCCGAGTTCATGCCTGAGTTCATGCCACCCACCGGCATGCCGCCCGAGGTAAAGCCACTGAATCCGCTGCCCATGTTTTGCATGGCTGCTTGTTGCGCGGCGGCTTGTTGCTCCGCATACTGCGCCGCTTGGGCGCGAAGCTTGGCCACATGCTGTGCGATCTGGCTGGAGGCATTGCCGGCACGGCTCATCGCGCCCATCGTGCTGGGTTGGGGCCGCCCGTCTTGGCCAAAATTCGTGTGGCTATAACTGGTGGGGCCATAGGCGTTGTTGTTGCCCAGAGGTGCGCCATTTGTCGTCGGTAAACCGCCTGGCTGGCTGGCGGCCACATCCGCCGTCGCACCCGCTGCTGTCCCCTTGGCATTCGGCGAGCGCTTGAGATTGGAGCGCAGATCGATTTCTTTCATCACGCCTTGCGCGATGAGGAATTCATTGGTGGCTTTATAGGCTTTGATGATCTTGTCGCCAAACGACTGCTGGATCACATCCTGCACCGCCAGCCACGACTCTTGCGACAGACCCGCAGAAAGCCACTGCTCCAGCAATGTTTGCGCACTGGTTTCGGGCCGCAGCACATCGGTTTTGTCTAGCTCTTCCTTGCCGTCCAGCATGCGGATGCGCACTTGCAGGTCGTTGAATTCCCAGCCCGATTTATCCAGCATGCGCATGGCCAAGCGAGACGAGAGGATTTTGCTTTCCACCACCTCGTTGCCGATCAGCTCCATGCTCAGGGCGGGCAGCCGGGTGCTGGAGGTGGCCAGATCGGTTTGAGAGACGGTCTTCCAAGCGCGATCTGTGCCTTCGAGCCATTTGATCTGGCCTTGCTGGTATGCAATCATCGCGTCGCGCCGGTCTTGCGCCTCGCGGGCATTGGTCGATTGCTCAAACAGTGTGGACAAACGCGTGGAAATGGCTGCTGCCAGCTCGGTCAGTAGCTTGATCGATTGTTCGACAAACACGGCTCGCGCCTGCCGCGCGATTGCAGCATGGTTGGCGGGACGTTGGATAGGCGGACTGCTCACGGGCAATGAGGGCGAGTTAATTCACGGCGCTCAAAATGAGTGCCAATTCAGATACATATTACTAGGAAAGCCCGTCCAACAGGTCAACGAACTCAGCTCTGCGGTGACAAGCTGTTATCTCTGAACCGGAATGCACACACTTGTATCGATTGCGCCACAGTTTTTATGCGGCGATTCGGGTCATGTCAACGCTGGGTCAAACCACCGCACCGGAGTTCGGGTCGTTGGGGTCAGCCGGGCCTTCGCCGTCTTTCTTTGGAACAGCTTTGATCAGGTCTTCCCGCTTCACGCCCAGCCACATGGCAATCGCAGCAGCCACGAAAACGGAGGAATAAATACCAAACAAAATGCCAATCGTCAGCGCCAAAGCGAAGTAAAACAGCGTAGGGCCGCCAAAAATCAGCATGGAGAGCACCATGACCTCGGTCGAGCCGTGGGTGATCATGGTGCGGCTGATGGTGGAGGTGATCGCATGATCAATCACCTCGCGCGTGGTCATCTTGCGGTATTTGCGGAAAGATTCGCGGATTCGGTCAAAAATCACCACCGATTCGTTCACCGAATAGCCCAGCACCGCCAAAATCGCTGCCAAAACGGCCAGCGAGAACTCCCACTGGAAGAAGGCGAAAAAGCCCAGAATAATCACAATATCGTGCAAGTTGGCGATGATGCCAGCCACCGCGAATTTCCATTCAAAGCGAAAAGCCAAATACATCATGATGCCTAAGACCGTCATCCCCAAGGCGATCAGGCCATTGCTCACCAGCTCTGCGCCCACAGAAGGGCCGACAAATTCGCTGCGCTGCAGATTGACGGGTTGTTGACCGTCGGCTGTTTTACACAGAAGTTTTTGCAAGGTTTCTCCTTGCTGCGTGACCACCGTGGTTGACTGCACTTGACCGCTATCAGCTTGACAAACGGCCTCAAATATTTTGAGCACGGTGTCGGACAACTTGGGCGCGGCATCTGTGGAAGCATTTTGCGCAATGGTTTTGTTGGGTACGCGGATCAGCACGTCGCTGGCCGAGCCAAACAACTGCACCTGCACTTCGCCATAGCCCAGCTTTTCGACCGCCTCGCGGGTTTTGGCAATCTGCGCAGCCTGCGGATATTTCACCTCCACCAGCGTGCCGCCGGTGAACTCAATCGACAAATGCAGGCCGCGCGTGACGAGGAAAAACACCGCCAAGGCAAATGTAATGAAGGAAATCGCATTCAGCACGATGGCGTGCTTCATGAACGGGATGTCGCGTTTGATCCTAAAGAATTCCATGATGGTTCTCCCTTATTTTTTGAGTGAAGATGCTATGGTTTTAGTAGCATTCAGCGCAGGTTTTATAACGGGGGAAGGCAGTTTTTCATCTAAATTATCGGCTTCATAAGGCTTGACAGCACCATCCGGCCGCCAGATCTGTCCAATGCTCACGCTCTTCAACTTCTTCTTGCCGCCATACCAAAGATTGACCAAGCCGCGCGAGAAAAACACCGCCGAAAACATGCTGGTCAAAATGCCTAAGCAATGCACCACGGCAAAACCGCGCACCGGGCCTGAGCCGAAGATCAGCAGCGCGATACCCGCAATCAGCGTGGTGATGTTGGAGTCCAAAATCGTGGCCCAGGCGTTGTCGTAACCCGCCGCAATGGCCTGCTGAGGCGATTTTCCGCTGCGCAACTCTTCGCGCACCCGCTCGTTGATCAGCACGTTGGAATCAATCGCCATGCCCAGCGCCAATGCGATAGCCGCCATGCCGGGCAAGGTGAGTGTGGCTTGAATCATCGACAAAATCGACACCAACATCAGTAAGTTGACCGACAGCGCAATCGAAGAGATCACGCCAAAGAATGCGTAATAGATACACATGAAGACCACGATCACCAAGAAGCCGTAAATCACGCTGTTGAAGCCTTTGGCGATGTTGTCTGCGCCCAAAGTGGGGCCAATCGTGCGCTCTTCGATGATTTCCATCGGCGCAGCCAAAGAGCCGGCGCGCAGCAGCAGCGCCGTGTCGTTGGCTTCTGTGGTGCTCATGCGGCCTGAAATCTGCACCCGGCCGCCGCCAATTTCACCCCGAATGACTGGCGCCGTAACCACCTCGCCTTTGCCTTTTTCAAACAGCAAAATCGCCATGCGTTTGTTCACGTTCTCACGTGTCACGTCCTTGAAGATACGCGCCCCTTTGGCATCCAGCGAGAGATTGACCGTGGCTTCTTGCGTCTGGCCATCAATACCGGCCTGCGCATCGGTCAAGTTTTCACCCGACAAAATCACTTCTTTTTTCACAATCACGGCTTGGCCATTGCGATCCAGATAGCGCTCGCTGCCAAAGGGCACTGCGCCTTGGCCGCGCTCTGCGGCCAAGCCTTCGCTGCCTTCATCGACCAGGCGCACTTGCAACGTAGCAATGCGGCCAATGATTTTCTTCACCGTGGCGGTGTCTTGCACGCCGGGCAGCTGCACCACGATGCGGTCAGCGCCCTGCTGCTGGATCACTGGCTCGGCAACGCCCAGCTCGTTGACGCGGTTGTTCAGCGTCGAGATGTTTTGCTTGAGCGCAGAATCTTGAATGCGTTTGACGGCATCTTGCTTGATGCTGGCTGTGAGCAAGTAGTCCGTGCCTTGGGTGCTTTCTGCGGATTGCAGATCGTTGGCAAACTGATCTTGTATCAGCGCTTTGGCGGCTTGTTGCGCCTGCGCCGAGGAAAAACGCATCACCACATTGTTGCCTTCGCGAGCGGTGCGACCACGGATATCTTTGCCGCGCAGTGCGGTGCGAATATCGCTGGCAAGCGTGTCAATGCGCTTGTCAATCGCGCCGGCCATATCCACTTGCAACATCAAATGGATGCCGCCGCGCAAGTCCAGGCCGAGATACATCGGCGCGGCGTGCAGGCTGCGCAGCCACTGAGGCGTTTGCGGCACCAAATTAAGCGCCACCACATAGGCCGGATCGGTTTTGTCAGGGTTCAAAGCGCCAGAAATAGCCAATTGACCGAGCTTTTGCACTTCCGTTGTGGCAAAACGCACGCGCACGGAATTACCCTCGAGCTCAACCTTGCCGTCGGTGGCCACCTTGCCAGCAACCAACGCCTCCTCCACGCGGGTGCGCGTGACGGCATCGACCTTGATCGTGGCTTTGCCAGCGGAGACTTGCACCGCTGGCGCTTCTCCAAAAAAATTAGGCAGGGTATACAACGTGGAGATCACCACCACGAAGGCGATGATCAGGTATTTCCACAGAGGGTAACGGTTCATGGTAATTACTCTGAAAACAATAGCGCCCTACGCAGGTTTTATAAGGGCGAGTGGCCTATTTGGCCTAAAAAAGCAGCTTACTTGATGGTGCCTTTTGGCAGCACGCGGGCCACGGCCGAGCGCTCGATCTGCATCTGGCCTTGCGCTACATCTAAGGTCATATAGGTGTCGCTCATGGCTGTGATCTTGCCCAGCACGCCACCGATGGTGACCACTTCGTCGCCTTTTTGAATCGCATCAATCATCGCGCGTTGCTCCTTTTGGCGCTTCATCTGGGGGCGGATCATCAAGAAATAAAGGACCACAAACATCAAAACGAGGGGCAGCATGCTCAAAAGAGCAGAGTCACCACCGCCAGCGGCAGCGGGAGCGGTTTGGGCGAAAGCAGAAGAAATCAACACAGGGAGAACTCCGAAATAAAGTGAAACCATCCCCGGCCAGACAAGCAGCACAGGGCAACCCGCCATTCTAGCCGGGTGACAGACGCAGGTTAAACTCAGCAGCTTAAGCGCCGCGTCATACATAAGGCTTTTGCCGCTTGCGCTACGAATAGGAGATTTCACATGTTCGGCATCCAAGATTACTGGGCATTTGTTATGGCGGTGATCGTGTTTTTGGCGATCCCCGGGCCGGGCAACTTGGCCATCATCACGTCCACC
Source organism: Variovorax sp. (assembly GCA_031375105.1). Lineage (GTDB taxonomy): Bacteria > Pseudomonadota > Gammaproteobacteria > Burkholderiales > Burkholderiaceae_C > JANMDU01. Next base: position 9,653 of record JANMHJ010000027.1, on the reverse strand, counting down.
AGCAAGGGCGGTATCTTGGGTGGGCTGGCAGCTACGTTTGGCGTGATTGCGGGTGATCAGGTGCTGATGTGGTTAGCGGTGGCGGGCGTGGCGGCGCTGCTGGCGGCGCATCCTTCGGTGTTTGCCGCCGTTCAATATGCAGGAGCGGCTTATTTGGCTTACCTTGGCGTGAAAATGATTCTGGCCAAAGCGGGCGACGCACCTATTCTGCACATGGAACCGCACCATTTTTTCAAGCAAAGTGTGTTGATCACCCTGCTCAATCCCAAGGCAATTGTGTTTTATATGGCGTTTTTCCCGCTGTTTGTCGATCCGGCTAAGCATCAGGGCATGCTCACTTTCGGTGTGATGGCCGTCACGATTGCTGTGCTCACGTTGATTTATTGCTTTTCCGTCACGTTGATCACGCATTTCGCCTTTGATCGCATGCGCAGCAATCCCAGCATGACCGGCTGGCTCAATAAAATCGCTGGCACCATGCTGGTGGCATTCGGCCTGAAATTAGCCGCTGGTAAATAAATGAAGATCTTCTGCGTTGCCAACCAAAAAGGCGGTGTCGGCAAGACCACCACCTGCGTCAATTTATCTGCGGGTCTGGCAAAAATCGGCCAGCGCGTGCTGATGGTTGATCTCGACCCCCAAGGCAATGCCACCATGGGCTCGGGTGTGGACAAGCGAAAGCTTGACCTCTCTGTGTATGACGTGTTGCTTGAATCCGCCAGCATTGCTGAGGCGGCGGTATTCAGTGACAAAGTGGGCTACCACGTGCTCGGTGCCAACCGCGATTTGGCCGGTGCAGAGGTGGAACTGGTGGCTTTAGAACACCGAGATCAGCGCCTGCGCACGGCTTTGAAAGAAGTGAGTAAAGACTACGATTTTGTGTTGATCGACTGCCCGCCCTCACTTTCCATGCTGACTTTGAACGGCCTGTGCAGTGCGCATGGTGTGGTCGTGCCGATGCAATGCGAGTATTTCGCCCTAGAAGGCCTCACCGATTTGGTCAACACCATCAAGCAGGTGCATGCCAATCTCAACAAAGATTTGCAAATCATCGGCCTGCTGCGCGTGATGTTTGACCCGCGCATCACCTTGCAGCAGCAGGTCAGCGACCAGCTCAAAGCACACTTTGCTGACAAAGTATTCAACACCGTGATCCCCCGCAATGTGCGCCTGGCCGAAGCGCCCAGCTACGGCCTGCCCGGCGTGGTGTTTGACCCATCGGCTAAAGGCAGCATTGCTTTTGTGGAGTTTGCTGCCGAGATGGTCGAGCGCATCAAGAAGATGTAAATTCTGGAGGGTTTTAGGCTTCTCGCCCCTATAAAATATGCGATGTACGCTCACTATTCAATAGCATACGCTGTGCAATTTATCGCCCTCTGGCGCTTCACCGAATCTGCAAAATCTTCACATTGACCGCGTTTTTCACATCATCCCAAGCATGATCCGCTGTCACGGCGCAGCCTTGCATCAGTTGCGCAAGCGCCAAGCAGGCGCGGTCGCCTAGGGACAGCCCGGCGGATTTGGTGGATTGGCGCAAGCTAGCGCAGGCCAGCGCCTGCTCTTGGTTGAAATCGATCACATCCATGCAAAATTGGGCGCAAGCCCGCGAAAGCTGATGCGCGGGCAACCCCAAATCCAGCAGCCGCGTGGCCACTTCGGCCATATTGACGCTGCTGATCACACAATCTTGCGTTTCCAAAATCTCAATCACGCGATCCGCACCGATCTCCCCTTTGCTCACAGCCAGCAAAGCAGATGAATCCATCACATGAATCATTTGGCATCCTCGCGCAAGGCCTCGGCACGACGCTCGGCGATGAACTCGTCAACGGAATCTTGTCCCAGCGCATTCGGTACACTTTTTGGCAAATGCGTGTCGAAAAACTGCCGCATATTCGCCAAACGCTGCTTGCGAGATGTCAAAATCAAACTCCCGTCTTTCACTTCTATAAGAATCGGAGACTTGGGCGTGAACCCTAATTTTTCACGCAATTCCGCAGGGATCAACACCCGTCCGTTGTCTGACATGGTCAAAGAAATCATGATGTTGCCCTTTCACATTGAAGCTTGTGCCGAAATTTGGCACATACGCTAGAATAACCCAAATTCTACAGTTCTGTCAATTTATCAAAATCTGTCAATTATGCTCGCCAAACGCATCATCCCCTGCCTTGACGTCACCGGAGGCCGCGTCGTCAAAGGCGTGAACTTCGTGGAACTGCGTGATGCCGGCGACCCGGTGGAAATCGCCGCCCGTTACAACGAGCAAGGCGCAGACGAGCTCACGTTTTTAGACATCACCGCCACCAGCGATGGCCGCGATTTGATCTTGCCCATCATCGAAGCCGTGGCTGCCCAAGTATTCATCCCGCTCACCGTGGGCGGCGGCGTGCGCACGGTGGATGATGTGCGCCGCTTGCTCAATGCAGGCGCAGACAAAACCTCATTCAACTCCGCCGCCATTGCCAATCCGCAGGTGATTTTTGAAGCCTCGCAGAAATACGGCTCCCAATGCATCGTGGTAGCGATTGACGCAAAAAAACGCAGCGCGCAAGAAGAGGCTCGATTAGATTCAAATGGCCAGGCCGCAGGCGCTGGATGGGACGTGTACAGCCACGGCGGCCGCAAAAATACCGGGCTTGATGCTGTCAAGTGGGCCGCAAAAATGGCGCAGCTCGGCGCAGGCGAAATCCTGCTCACCAGCATGGACCGCGACGGCACCAAATCCGGTTTCGATCTGGCCTTGACCCGCGCTGTCAGCGATGCCGTGAGCGTGCCCGTGATCGCCTCGGGCGGCGTCGGCACTTTAGAGCATCTGGCCGACGGCATTCAAACCGGCGGCGCCGATGCCGTGCTGGCAGCCAGTATTTTTCACTACGGCGAATACACGGTGCAGCAAGCCAAGCAATTCATGGCGGGGCGGGGCATTCCGGTGCGGTTGTGAAGCTATTTCAAAGCACAATCTAGATTTTGATAAAAATCAGCGACATCATGAGCAAATTCAATATTTCTATTTTTCAGGTCAAAAGTGAACTGATCTTTCCTGTTTTTGATGAGACTGCCATGGTGGTCTTTTACGGCTTAAAGGCTCTGGGTCACGATGTCGTGATGCGAGACAACTGTCTCTATGCAGACCGCATCAACATCGTCCTTGGCATGAACAGATACGATCCCGCGCATCATCCCGCCTTGGATCATCACTGCATCGTGATTATCAATCTCGAACAAATCGGTATTGCGGGTCGCGCCCCCGTTATCAAGCCTGAGTATTTTGACTTGCTCAGAAAATTCCCGGTTTGGGATTATTCTTTTAATAATGTCGAAGCATTGGCTTCATTTGGTATTGCCGCTAGACGAATTGAGTTTGGTTACGCGCCAGAGATGTGTCGGATCGAAAAGTATCCTGCAACCCCCGTTTACGATGTGCTTTTTTATGGCAACGTTTCCGCCTCACCGCGCCGACAAAAATTAATCTCAGAGTTGGAGGCTGCTGGCATCCATGTGAAAGTCATTTCTGGAGTTTATGGTCGCTACCGTGATTTGCTTATTTCCCAGTCTAAAGTGGTTGTCAACATCGGTCATGACGACCAGTCCCTGTTGGAGATGGTTAGGTTATCGTATTTATTAAATAACGATGTTGCAGTAGTTTCGGAAATTAGTGAAAACAGCATCATTGATGAAGGCTTGCGCTCAGCTCTTCAGCCTGTGGCCTATGATCAACTCGTGCAAGAATGCGTTCGCTTGGTGCGAGACGAGACAGTCCGGCAGCAGAGAATTCAAGCTTGCGCAGACTATTTCAAATCGCCCGAACGCGCTATGGCCAAGCATCTTGAGGTTGCACTTGAATCCTTAAATCAGCAGACCAACTGGAACATTTCATCGCCAGTGCCCACTGAGATGAATGATAAACAACGCGCTAAGCCGGAATTTTGGAGTCACCCATTGCGCTTAAATGTCGGTTGTGGTCTCACACATGTTCCCGGCTGGCTCAACGCGGATTTGGATGCGCGATGTGATCCAGATTGGCATGTTGATTTTTCCCGTCCGTTGCCCTTTATGAATGAAGACATTCCCATGGGACCCTATGGTCGTCAAAAAATCAGTGCTGGCAGTCTCACGCATATTCGTGTACACAAGGTATTGTCTAGTGTCACGGACATCACGTTTTTCATGAAAAATTGCCTGGATTTGCTATGCGATGGTGGCGATCTTGATGTGATGGTTCCTTATGATTTATCTTTAGCGGCTTGGCAAAGCAGCGCCAATATCCGTGCCTTTAATGAGGTCAGCTTTGAGGATTTTTGTGAAGGGCATCGCAATATCGGTTGGACCGAGCATCGATTTACCATCATGAAAATGACGTACACCTTAAATTCATTTGGCGACGCGCTTCAAAAGAAGAAAATGGCGATTCAGGACATTGCCAGAACCCCGCGCGCTGTGGAGTTTCTACAAATCAATTTCCGAAAAATGCAAATCGCGTAAGATTCTAGAAAATTCGCCTTATCTTTTTTACACACCCACTGTTTGCAATCCATGTACCTTACTGCCTTCCAACCCACCGCGCGCAACATGGTTTTGTGCGCATCAATGCTTATTTGTTCATTAGGATTTGCACAAACTCCTGCTAGGCAGAGCGCAGCTGCTGCGGCTGCGGCTGCGGCTGCCGCTCGTGCACCTCAGCCTGCAACTGCAGGGCAACTCCTCAGCCAAACCGATGCCGTTCGCGTTTTGGCAGGCTATTGGCGTGTTCAATGGGGCGCAGATGATGTTCAAGTGGGGGTGCTCCACATCACGGCCATTGGAGCCTCAGAGAATCAGGTGTTGTTTGAAGGGCAATATTCGCAAGATGGCTACAACACCTGCGCAGCATCTGGCAACTGGACATATAACAGTCGAGTCGCTTACAGCGCAGGCGGTAACACGGAAAATTATGAGATCGCGAACCTCATGCGCCTCAAACTTAACTGCCCGACGACAAAAAAAGACTATGCCATTGAGACAGTCGTGGTTGTCGGTAGCCCATCGCTTTCTTTTGTAGGCCGCGCCTTGATCAATCAAGCCGATAGACGCTTAACGACAACTATAAATCTGACGCGTTTTAACTCGCAGTTTTGACCACGATCTTGACTAAGGTCTGATCTTCGCCAGTATTTGTGGAGGGATGGCAGCAACGACGGCAGTGCCTTTGTCCGACAAAGCCCATGCTTGCTTAAAAGTCTCCAGCGCTTCTTCGGGTTTGTTGAGATTCTTAAATTGAATATTGCCGGTAGAAAGCAAACTGTCTACCTTGGTGTTGGGGAACCGTTCGGAGCGTAGGCTCAAAACTTGCAATGCATAGTTGAAATCTTGAGTCGCAATGGCAGCTCTAAATACTGCAACAACGCCTACATCATCTAGCAAGCCATCAGCCATGTATGTTCTTCCTCTACCAAGCGCATCTAAGTGACGATTTAGACCTAGTAAGGCATGAAGCTCCAGGCTGCGAGCCGTGGCATATGCAGGTCTCAATTTCAGGGCTCTTTCTGCATAATCGAGCTGCTTCGCATAATTGCGCAAACGTTCATGGACGATAGCAGCACTGTGCAATATGATTGGAATGAAGGGTCTAGAATCAATGATCGAATCATAGACAATGGCAGCGTTGTTCCAATCCTCGATAGAAGCGAGCTTATCGCTGACGAGATACGTCATTTTCCTGTAATGGGAATTTTTAGCAATTCCCAGTTTGATTTGATTAACGGCTTCCTGATGGGTTGCTCTCATTGTTGCTTGCATCTCAGGCGGCGCCTTATAGTTGACACTCATTGACAACGATATAGCACGCGAAATGTAGGCTTCTGCTAAGCGCGCCTCGTTACTCACATGCATGGCCAATATGGTAGCCAAAATAGATAGTGTCACCATCATCTTACTTGCAATAGCAGGAACATGGATCAATTTGATCGTTGATTTACCCCAGATGGGATACACGCAAAGACCTGCAAGACAACCAATAACTACCGCAAACGTGCTGCCGGTTGCTGCTAATCTCAAGGGGAAACCAGCCAACGAGGTAACCCCCAAGGCGGCGATACTTGCCAAGAGGCAGATGATGAGGTAGATATTTTCTGATCGCTCCTTAACAAACGCATCGGATTCTAAAGTAGGCGATTCAGACACTTTTAAGTCTGATGTCCGGTGTCGTTGTCGATAAACTTGCAATCCGATGCGCCAAGCTAGATAGCTGAGATAAATCAGCAAAGACATAAGGCACAGTAAGCCAAGCAGGCCGTATTCCGCCATTAATTGCAGATATTCGTTGTGCGCGTAATAATCCAGCTCTCTGAGTTCTTCTTGGGGTTGGTATTTAGGTACTGCAACCTCCCACGCTCCAGCACCGACCCCAAAGATAGGTTTGTCATTAAACATCCTGTATGTTTGCTCCCACATCCTGCGACGAATACTCAACGATCCATCGCTAGCTTGGATCGAACCATAGCGAAAAAATGCACGAGCAAATGCCGATGGTGCGTGCTTCGACGCATCAAACTCTGCGAGTAGCGATTTATTTCCCGTAGGCATCATTCCCAGTAAGGCGATTGATGCACAGAACAGGGTAACTGTAAAGAACCCCCCAAGTTTTGTGCTGATGCGTGAGTAGCTTGGTACTTGCAAAAATACGGAGGACAGTCCCAATAGTGGCAGAATCAACGCTAATGCAAGCAGTGCCGAGCGAGTTCCTGTTTGCATCAGAAAAACAACGCATAGCGCACTGCTCAGTGTTAGCAACATCAAACGCCAAAGTTTATTTTCTCGCCATATTAAGAAGGCGCTGAGTGGTAAGGTCATGACCACATATTCGGCAGCAAAATTCCGATTGACAAAATTTGAGGCGGGATTAGGGCCTTGCGCAAACCACTGCACATCTTGCCAAAACTGCATCGCACCGATGAAAGAAACCGCGAGGGCGCCCAAATGAGCTCCCCAAAGCACCAGCACGAGATCGCCGCGCCGGTATCTAGCAACATAACACGCCAAAAAGATCAAAACAGACCAGATCAGATAACGAATTGCCTCAACTGTACCCAAATACGAATGAGACCAAATCGTACTGCCGACGGCATACAAACAAAGCGCGATGGGCAGAGCCACAATTGCTGGCATGGCCGCTGAATGTAAAGAGTTGCGATGCTGCCAAAAATAAACAGCTAAGGCTGCGAATGCCAGAATTGCGACAACAGCCGATTTCGCTGTGTCTGCCAGCGGAGTAACTCCTGGAGCACCTACGGCCCCCACAAGGAACAGCATGATCGCTAATATCCAAGAAACCCCCATCCCCTTGTTGGGCTCTGCAAACTGCTCGGAAGGAACCCATGGCGATGACGCATTTACTTCCGCTACGCGTGGATGAGGGGCATTTGCCTTTGGGTTTTGGGTTTCTCCAAGAGGATTCGCCGTAGGTTCATATTGGAAACTGTCAGACTGAGATAAACGACCAAACAATAAGTCTTTTGGCGGCTTGGCTGTCCCAAATAAACTCTTTTCAAAACTCACACTGGGATTGACTCTAGAAGTAAGTTTGAAACTTGTGGATGCCTCGCCTGAAACCTTCTCCGGCTTGGATTCATTCGAGTTTGCGCGTTCAGTCATAGCGTAGTCTTGCAATCATGAGGTGTTTCGATGGCTTTAAAGGAGAAGTTTACTGTTATGCAGGGGTGGCAAGCAAGGCATGCAAGCGCTCTGCATGCGCAGCGATGTTGACAGGATTCAGACTATCGACGCGAGCCAACAACTTCTTGTTGTTTTTCGCGTGCCATTTCAGGTGATGGTCATGCTCAGTCAATGCGTGGATTAACTGCTTTGCGCCTGCTTGCGCATCAAACTCTTCATAATAGTAGCCATAGTCTTTAATCAAGGGTGAGTTGTGAATCAAAGGGTAATTCCCAGAGAGCACATCGTAGTAGAGATAATTCAGGGCATTTTCCCATTGATGCGTGATCACTACACTCGCCCATTTGGCCATCACATAAAAAGTGGAAAATCTAGCCTCGGTGGTGATTTTGCCAGCATGGAAAAGCTGCATTGTGTTGACAAAATGAATCCACGTCTGAGTTTCAGCAATTTTCAAACCATTGGTGATGTGGAGCTTCTCGATCAACTCAGGGCGAAATCTATAAGCTTGTTCGGCAATTAACGCGGGAGTGATGCAGGTTTTCACAATGTTAAAGTTTGGCTCGAAGACCGCGATGCGCCCGCTATTTTTCCCTGCGCAATAGCCAAAATTAATACCCTCTGTACGATGAATATCTAGTTCAGCGGCCTCTTTAAAGAAAGGTGACCAAATATGTGGCACCACATATACCGGCGCATTCAGGCATAGCCGCCAATAATCATGCGAGGTTTTCATGTGGTGTTGATGCGTCCAGATTTCATCATACTTCACCCATTGATCAGGGAAGTAGCCCCAGTTTTCCAAACCAAACAACATCCTCTCCCGCTCAAACAAGGCATCACTTGCCATGCGGTAACCCACAATACGCGTATTTTTTGAACGAAGGTAGCTGATTTCATCTCGGTGAAGTTGGTAGCCCGCCTCAATCAGAACATCCAAGTCATCTTTTACATCTTCCAGCCGCACAATATCTGAGTTGGTTTGCGCCCAACCTAACCCCCCAGAAACCTGCTCAAAGGGACTGAAATTCAGCAAAAAAACGCGCTCTACATCTGGCACAGCTTTGAGAAGTTGGTGCAAGAAATAAATATTTTGATTGGCGCCGTTTTCCCAAATGCCAACATCTGCGCTACGTTGCGAAAAACTGATACCAATTTTCATCATAAAAAAACGCCCCGAAGGGCGTTTATCAAGTTTTTTCGAGAGAGAAAAACAACTTATCTGAACTCTCCATCACAGCTTCAAATCTGTGATGGAGCGGTTCAAATTACCAAGACCAACCAGCACCGACACCGACAGCAGTCTTAGAACCGCTGCCGCCGGCAATAGAGCCCTTGATCACGCCGTTGCCAGAGATGCGCATTGCGCCACCGACTGCAAACGCCGTCTGGCCGCCATAAGTACCGATACCAATACCGAAGTTCACAGCTTTGCCAGCCTCGACACCAGGAATCGAATTGGCTGCCATGGAGGCTGCAATGCCACCAGACAGACGCTTGTCTTGCGCAGCCAACTCATCACGCAACTGACCCAAGTTGACAGCTTCGTTCAGCGCTTGAGCGCGACGAACAACCACTGCACCAGTAGCAGAAATAGAGCCTGCGTTCACAGCACCAGTGGTGTTCAGTGTGCCTGCGTTCACCACTGTACCAACGATTGTTGCGCCAGTAACGGTACCAGCAGTCGTCAGGTTAGCTGCGCTGACGTTACCGGTGAAGGTAGCTGCCGTGCCGCTCAGATTCGTCGCGCTCAGGTTGGTGATGTTGCCATTCCCAGCGGTCACCGAGCTGAAAGCACCGGTTGTGCCACTAACTGTGGCTGCAGAGACTGTACCCGTGAAGGTAGCAGCCGTACCGCTCAGATTCGTCGCGCTCAGGTTGGTGATGTTGCCATTCCCAGCGGTCACCGAGCTGAAAGCACCGGTTGTGCCACTAACTGTGGCTGCAGAGACTGTACCCGTGAAGGTCGCTGCTGTGCCGCTCAGATTCGTCACGCTCAG
>JANMHJ010000056.1:0-33571 GCA_031375105.1 Variovorax sp. | reverse complement strand
TGTGATCGACACACCCGTATGGCCTTCACTTGATGCGTCTGTGCCATTTGCTGCAATACCTGTAATCAGAATTTCGCGCCCGCTGACGGTGGCTTTGTTAATCACCACACCGCCGTTGGTATACAGCGTGCCGCCGCCATTGCCAGTGATGCTCACGGTGTTGCGGTTGGATTTGACTAAGGCATCAGCCGCCAGCACTCCGTCAATCTGCACACCGGCGTTATTGCTGGTGCCAGAGCCGCCCGTGCCCGTGATGGTGATGGCGGAAGATGTGACGACGACTGGCGAACCTGTGGTGGCACCCGTGGCCAATACTTGTGCTGGGCTGGTGGAATCGGCGGTATCGCTGATGCGCACACCCATGTTGCTGGCGCCAGAGCCGTTGCCTGTGCCAGTGATTTGCACGACTTTAGTGTTATCGCCATTGTTGTAAACCGTGGAGTTGCGAACGTAAACGCCGTAGTTGTTGTCCACACCCGCGATTGCGCCTGTGCCAGTGACCGTGACGCTGCCGTAATTGCTGCTCAGGGTGCTGCCAGCAATGCCGTTGTCTGTGATCGTCACACCGGTGTTGCCATTGCCAGCGGCTTTGAATGCTGCTGTTTGATCTGCAATGCCGAGCACGGTGAGATCGCCGCCTTTGTTAACTGCTAAGACAGTATCCAAGCCGCCTGCTGCTTCAACGCGCGTGCCGCCGGAAACCAATACACCACTGTTTCCAGTAGCAATATCCACAACGCCATCGGATTTCGCGCCTAAGCCCGTCATCAGGATGTTGCCAAAGCCACTGGTCGTGACCCGTGTCAGGTCGGTCGTGTTTGCTGTGAGCAAAGCGATGCCTCGGCTATCGCCCTGCGCGCCCAATGCACCCGTGCCCAGGAGCGTGATGTTGCCATCCACGCTAGTGGTGGTCGCGCCATTGCTCATGCGGATGCCATCGTTGGCCAGCGCGCCAGTAGCGCCCGTGCCGGAAGACACGCCAGAGATACGGATATCTGCTGCGCGACTGGTGGGTGTTCGACCCAGGATGTTGTCACCTGTGAACGTGTTGGTCGCAGAAATCGTAGATGCGTTGCCGCCCTGTACGTCATCCACAAACACGCCAATGTTGTTAGCGCCCGTGCCATTCGCGCCTTGGCTCAAGCCAGTGATGTCGATATTGACATTGGTGAGCGCATGCAACACAGAGGTGCTGCTGCTGATCGTGCCGGCGCCAAAATCGCCGCCAGCATCCGTGACCACGGCCACGCCGTAGTTGTTGCCGCCATTACCTTGTGTGCGGCCAGTGCCCACCACATGAATGAACTGATCGGCAACGCTGAGCTTGCCGCCAGAGATGACGACACCCGAGTTGCCAGATGAGCCCGCTGGAGCACCTTGGCTGCCTGTGCCGCTAATTTGCAGGATTTCAGGCAATGCAGCCGTGCCGACATTCGTGCCATCAGAATTCACCAAGCCGCGAATCATCACACCGGCGTTGTTATCACCCGCGCCAGCGCCAAGGCCGGTAATGCTCAATGGGCTGGCGTTAACTACTGCTGATAGCAGATTCGTGCCTGCTTTGGTATTGGTGGTGGTGATCGTGCCACCCGCATCCACCAAGACACCGGTGTTATTGCCGCCCGAGCCATTGCCGCCCGTGCCGCGCACGGCGATCACGCCAAAGCCAGCGGATTGCACTGCGGCAACATCGGTTGTGCCATCGTTGCCCACATACACGCCATAAGCATGATCGCCTGCTTTGGCAGGTGTGCCGCCTTGGCCGCTGATCACGATATTGGCCACGCCCAAGGCGTTGTCAGCCGTTGCCGTTGCGCGCACGATAGCACCCGAGGCGATGAATACGCCAGCATCGTAAGCGCCATCTGCATTGCTCGTGCCAGAAATGTTGACAGAACCATTGCCGTTGGATTGCACCAAGCTATTTGCTCCAGACACTTCCACGCCCATATTGCGGTTCGTGCCGGAAGTAGCTAAGCCAGTGACTAGCATATTGCCGTTTTGCACAGAGGCTGTGCCTGAATTGCCGATGAAGACACCATTGTTGTGCTCACCTGCACCACGGCCTGTGCCCGTGATGTTGAGCTTGCCGTACAGGAGCGTAGCGCCATTGGTGGTGGAGACTTTGGAGATCACAAAGCCGCTTGCACCATCCGAGTTGCGAACGATACGCACACCATCGTTGAAGTCTGTGCCTGTGCCGCCTGTGCCGGTGATGTTGAGGTTGGCCTCGCTGGTGCCGATGTTGGAGCCCAACACGCCCACGCCGAGGTTGTTGTTACCCGTTGTCGTGCCCAATGCTTGGCCGCGCACGTTCACAGCGGAAGTCAGAAGAGCGAGCGCTCCAGTCATGGAACTTTGAATTGCCGAAGCATTCGTGCCCACGTTGTAGAGAATCACGCCCGAGTTGCCCTTGGTGGCATCCGTAGAGCTGCCTGCGCCGTTGCCGCCTGTGCCGATCACGGTGGTGGTAGCGCCCACTACGGAAAGCGTCGATTGCGCCAATGCCACGCCATGGTTGGCCGTACCGCTGGACTGACTTGCACCCGTGCCGGTAATGGTGACTGTTTTGCCACCAATGATTGCCGCTGCTGCGCCCGACACCACACGGCTGTTCTCAAAGAACACACCGCTGTTGTTGTTCGTGGTGCTCGCATCTTGGCTGGCTACACCCGTGATGGTGATGTTGCCGCCGCCAGAAGCCACGCTGTTGGTGTCGACGATGTTGACACCGTGGTTGTTAGCTCCCGTACCATTACCTGTACCGATGATGCTGACGTTACCCGTCAAAGAGGCCACGATGGGGGAATTGGTGATGGTGACACCTGCGTTATCGCCCGCACCATCTGCCGCCAAACCTGTCACCAAGATAGCGCCCTTGGTCGTTGATACGCTGGAATTGAGGATATCCACGCCCCGCTCACCGCTGCCCGTGCCTGCGCCAGAGCCGGTGATGTTGATCGCGCCGATGGTGGCGGTCAAGGTGCTGGTGCCCATGTAAACACCGGTGTTGCTCGCACCTGAAGACACGCCGCCCGTGCCGATGATGGTTTGCGCGGTTGTGCTGCTGGAAATCGTGCTATCGGTAACGCGAACGCCTTGGTTGCTGCCTTGCGTGCTTGCCGCGCCACTGCCGCCTGTGCCGGTGATGTTGACTGCGCCGCCCGTCGTTGAGCCGTTGCTCAATATGCTGCTGTTGGCGATGTTGACGCCATAGTGTTCAGCTGCAGTGCTGCCCGTGGCATCACCTGCACCGCGGATCACGATTGCACCAGCCGCTGTGCCGGCAGACGTAATACTGTTAACTGCTGCATAAGTCATCGAAACGCCATCGTCAATCGTGGCAGCCGTGGTGCCAGTGTTGTCGCGACCTTGCGCATTGGCCATGCTGCCCAATGTCACTGTCCAAGCATCTTTACTAGAGCCAGCAGTGAAATTACCGCCGCCAACGAAGAACGTGCCGCCTTTGGTGGTGATATTCGCTGCATCGCTGCTCGTGCCTTCGACTAACACACGGCCACCCAATGTGCCTGCTTGGTTGGCATCGGCTTGGAATGTGATGCCCATGCTGTTGGTGCCGGCGGCTACTGTAACATCCGCGCCATTGAGAATCTGGATATCGCGGTTTGCGCGGAGCAGCAGATTGGTGTTGGCATCCGTTGTTGCGCGGCTGATATTGGTGGTGACGATGATGTCTGGTGCAGATGTAGCGCTGTCAGCCCCGACATCGGCCAACAATGCAATATTGCCGCTGGCAGACAGGCCAATCGTAGAGTCTGTCAAGCCTTTGGAGCTGGTCGTCAGCGTTGCGCCGCTCGGAGCAGCGCTGACTGTAAAGCCGTTGGCATCGCGGAAATGCACCACGCCTGTTGCCTTGGTGGTGTTCACATTACCCACCAGCACATCGACGTTGTTCGTCGTGACGGTATTGGCATCAATGCCACCGCCATCTGACAAAGCATTGGCCAGATAGAAGGCTGCTGCTGTGCTGCCTGGGCTGCTCAGTAGTTCCAGAATGCTGGTATTGACCTTGGCCCCAGCTTGCTGGTTGACCACGCCATTGGCGCGCAGCGTGATGGTGGAAAGATAGCGGTTGGCATTTGCGCTGTCTGATGTGCCGACTTGTAGACCAACCACAGGGGTCAAAACGCCTACCGTTGTGAAGGTATTGGGCGCACAAGCTGTGCAAGACCAATCCGCATTGGCAATAGTGAAGCCATCAGCATCTTGATAGGCCAGGCGTGCCGAGTTGGCATCGCCCGTGATCAAGGAAGGGCCTGCTGCGATATTCGCCGCCAGTAAGCCCACATTATTAGACGCTTGATCGAGGTCAAACTCACCCAAACCTGTCAGCACCAAGCCGCCTGCTGTATTGCTGGTAATCGTTGCGCCCTTGGTTTCATTCACACCAGCATTGGAAGAGATCGAGATGTTGTAAGCGCTGAGCGTTGTTTGCTCTGCCAAAACATCAACACCTAGCTGGATTCCCCCCGTGCCTATTGCGCGGAGTGCTAGCAAACCTGTAGCAGTGATTTTGGCTTGCACCAGATTAGTACCGCCGCCGATAAAGATATCGCGCGCCGCGCCGAGGGTGGCGTTGCCATCATCGCCGACGATGCAGATGTTGCCAGCGGAGCTGGTGATGCGGTTGATGCTACCCGTGCCGCCGTGCAGATACACGCCGTGTGCGCCATCCGCTCCGCCCACGCCAGTCATGAAGATATTGCCTGTTGCAGATGCAATGCTTTGTGTGCGAGTGGCGGCCAAAGCCGTGTTGCCAAACATTTCCACGCCGTAGCCAGTGGCGCTTGCGCCGCCGGTGCCGACAATATTAATATAGCCCGTGCTGGTGCTGCTGATCGTGATGATGCCCGCAGCGTCGTTCAAATCTGCCACATACACGCCAGAGCTGCCAGCGCCTGCGCCGCCTTGGCCAGTGATGTTGATATTGGCAGCGCCGGTGGATTGCACCAAGCCAGATATTGCGCCGTTGTTGTCAGACAGTTGCACACCGTAGCCGGTTGTTGCGCCCGTACCGGACGAGCCAGCGCCAGAAATCGTGATGTCGCCTGCTACAGAGGTAATCGATGCGCCATACAGCGCTACGCCGTGATTAGAAGAGCCTTGGCCTGTGCTGTTGCCAGAGATGTTGATCGTGGCAGTGGCTTCGGTGTCGGTAGAGCGGATGCGTGCGCCGTCAAGCATCACGACACCGATATTGACGGAGCCGGTGCTCACGCCCGTGCCGATGATGAAGACCGAACCCTTGTCAACGGTTTCAACAATCGCGTTGGCTTGAGTGATCAATACGCCGTTGTTGTTGTCCTGCGCAGTAGCTGAGCTTCCTTTGCCATAAATATCCAAGCCACCAGTTGCGCTGCTGTTACTGGCGCTAATCAGAGCGCCCAAGCCTGTGCCATTGATATTGACACCGTTGTTGAAAGCGCCATTTGCGCCGCCCACGCCAGTGATCAACAAACGGCCGTCAGCCGATGTGCTGGTGACCGTGCTGAGCAAAGTGGTTTCGCCGCTGATCTGCACACCATCGCTTGAACCGCCTGCACCGCCGATGCCGGAGATCACCGTGAGTGGAGATGCAGAGAGCGCTGGTGTGCCGTCCGATCCTGCTATCGTAACTGTAGCACCCACACTAGATATATCGCCGGCTAACCCGCCAATTCGTACACCATCGTTATTACCTAGAGTGCCTGAGCCGCCTTGGCCGATGATTTTTGAAGTAATGGTGTCTGCACCTAACTTGTTGTTCAACGTCACCGTGGCTCGATCGTCAAACAACACGCCATGGTTCTCTTTGCCTGCCAAAAGTGGATCGCCACCGCCCACACCCGTGATGGTGGAATCGCGGTGATTGAGCGTGATTGCCGCTTGATCGCTCACGCGCACGCCCATGTTGAAGCTCGTGCCAGCCGTGCTGCCTTGGCCTTTGATGGTGGTGACACCAGCAAAGATACCTGTGGATCCATTGCCCGTGAATTGCACGCCGTTGTTGTTATCGCCGGTGCCACCGCCCACGCCGCTGATCGTTAAGGTGTTGCCGGCCAAGCCGCCGTTGTCCGTCAAGATATCCGCACCGCCTGAGACGAGCACACCAATGTTGTTGCCTGAGCCCGCCGCGCCTACGCCAGCAATAGTGCTAGCCGTTGCATTTGCACCCTGCACCCGAACCAAGGTATTTGCGCCCGCAATTTCAATGCCACTGCTGTCTTTGCCCGTAGCAGAGGAAGACACGCCCTTGCCCGTCATTTGCAAATTACCGGCGGTAGACAAAACAGTCGCAGCATTGTAGATGCCGATGCCATGGTTGACTCCGCCCGTTCCAGCACCGGTTCCATCAATAGTGAGCACACCGTTCGCCGTCGAAACAATCGCCTTGCTAGCAACCCCATCTCCGTCAATCACCACACCTCGATTGCCGATCGTCAGGTTAGCACCGCCTGTTGCCAAGCCTGTGATGTCTACCCCACCCGTTCCCACGGCGGTATTGGTAGAAGCATTGGTCACTTGAGCTTGAAAAATACGCACGCCCATGTGGTCTTGCGAATCATTTCCACCTCGTTGACCCACTATTCTGATGTTGCCTGGATTGGCAGTTCCAGAGTCCGTGACGGTCACGAAGGCCTTCGAAATCAGAACACCGTCTATGCTGTTGACGCTTGGCGCTGCCGCAGTCATGCCTCCGCCAGTGCCCGTGATAGCGATATCGCCACTGGCGCTTGTTACTTGCGCTGCTGTGTTGATATTTACACCAATATTTCGCCCGGTTGACGCAGAGTTGCCAGAGCCCGTTATCAAAATATCTGATGCAACACTGCTGACCTTGCCCGTAGCGCTGGTGACCAATACGCCGTTTGAATTATCGGCAGATGTCGTTTGCCCGCCGGAGCCAGTGATCGTGAGGTTGCCGCCACCATTGGCCGTCGCATTCGCGCTGCTCACAGCGCCTTCAATCCGCACACCGTTGGAGCTATCGCCCGCACCGCCGAAACCAGTGAGGTTGACTTCGCCATCGCCCGCCGCTGCAATAGCTGCATTGGTCTGGCGTACCACGCCGGTATCAGATAGCACGATACCGTCATTGCCAGTGCCGGCTGTAGTGCCCGTGCCGCGAATATTGATATCGCCCGTGCCGCTAGATTCAACCACGCCTGCAACGCCACGCCCCAGATAAACACCTGAGCCGCTGCCGCTTGCGCCATCTCCAGCACCGCCACCCACACCCGTGAGGCTGATTGAGCCAGCTCCGCTGCTGGCCACCGTAGCTGCCACGTTCATACCGATAGTGATACCCGCTGCGCGAAGACCTGCCCCGCCTTGACCCGTGATGAGCAGGGTAGCGCCCACCACATCCACACGCCCGCCATCAATCACCACGCCAGAGTTGGTATCTACTCCCACGCCATTGCCGCCGCCCGTGCCGGTGATGCTCACCGAGCCAGAAGCGCCAGTGGAAGCCACCTTGCCGAGCACTTCTACACCATAGTTGTATTGAGAATCACCAGCGATATCTGTACCGCCGCCAATACCCGTCAACACGGTGTTGCCTATCGCGGTTGTTATGACGCTGCCAGTCTGTATACGGATACCCATATTGCCTGAGGTGGTGCCTGCGCCGCCGAAACCGCCAACACCGGTCATTGAAATATTGCCGCTGGTGGATTGCACTTGGCTCACACCCGTCATGCGAATACCCACAGTGTCAATCGTCGGAAAATCTGAGAAGCCCTGGCCGCGAACCGTGATGCTGCCCGCGCCGCTAGAGACGGAAGCCACATTCAACAACACGCCTTCGATAGCGCCTGCATAACCGATGGCGGATGCCGTACCTGCCGGGCTGCCGCCAGCCAGCGTGATCGCGCCGCCATTGCTGTTGACGCTGGCTGTAGCGCCGCCATTGCCCACACGGATACGCCCGCCGCTGGTTACATCGCGGTCAGAGTAGAAGCTGATGTTTTGTGCGCTACCCGTGGCTTGCACCAACGCACCATTGTTTACATTGATATCGCGATTGGCTTCCAAGCGGATGCCATCTGCACCAGATTGCGCTGTGGCGTTGTTGTTGGTGATGTTTTTAGCGACTGTGATGTCAGCAGATGCATTGCGGTCTGCATACAGAGTTACATCGTCAGAAGCGGTGATACCCGACGTAGTACCTGATTTGTCTGCTATGGTTCCGAGAGCATAGACAATTCCATACGTACCCGCTGAATTCGCCACATCATTGACTGTGAACGAACCCGATGTGCTGCCTGAGGCTAGCGATGCATTGCGGTAAGTGACGTAGCCGCCGGTGTTGGCTGCCAAATTGTTAACGCTGTTGCCGACGGGCGCATTCGCAATCGTGCCGGGTGCCCACACGCCGCCGTTCACGTTGGCTGTGAACACGGGCTGGTATTTGTCAGCAGAGAGGCTCAGGTCGTAATTCACGCCAGCAGCGCCAAGCAAACGCAGGCCGCCGGAGGTGCTGACGGAGGCGAAGCGGGCTGTGCCCACGGCAGAAAGATCGGTAAACGCGCCACCGGTGTTGCCGGTGATGATGAATGGGCTTACGAGGCCTGTGGCAGGCGTGTTGGTGGTGAGCTGGCTCACTGTGCCTGCTGTAGTTGAGTTCAGCGTGATCGTGCCGCTGCCAGCGGTGATGCCGGTCGTCCAGTCAAAGCCGCAGAAGGATGCTGCATTGCCAATGGCCCAATCGCCTTGGGTATTGAGGAAGCTGACTTCGCCAGTGGCAGTGATCGTGCCGCCGGCCATGGCCACGGTTTTCGCTTGGTTGTTGAACTGATCCAACGTAATATGACGACCAGCGCGCACGCCGAGTGTTTCGGATATGAGCAAGCCTTGCTTGCCCGCGCCGCCGCCGTTATCCACTTGCACTACATCGCGCTTGGCTTGGAAATACAAGCCGCCGCTGGCATTGCTGAGCGTTGTGGCAATAACGATGTCGTTGCCGGAAGTAAAGACCACATTATCGCCATTGATGTTGGGCAACAACGCTGAGCCGCCTAAGAAGACCGACACATCATCAATCACCAAAGAGCCTGTGCCGCTGGTGCCCGCGCCGATCAGCACGTTTTGCACATCGGCTGCCTTGGTGCCGAGCAAGCTGAATTGCGAAGTGAACAGACTGCCAACAGCGGCAATGTAAATATTGCCACTCGGCGAAGCGGCTGTGCCAGTCGAAACGTTAACCCAGCCGGCAGAGGCTTTGGTGGCGCTGGCCACGACATCAATCTCAATCGGCATGCAAGTGACGGTGCAATTGTCTGGCGTTGAGCCCACAATGCCGCCCGCGCGGATGAAGATCGCGTCAGCACCGATGCGGCTGCTCTTAATATCCGTCATGGAATTGAGATCCGCTGCAGCGGCTACAGGGTTCGTTACAGCGAAAGTCACAGCGTTCACGGTTGGCAGAGCGACGCGGTTGCCAGCATTGCCCACCAAATTGCGACCAGCATCGACAGTTACTTTGCCGATCAAGCCAGTGCCCGTGCTGGAAATAGCCGTCACGTCGCCTACGACATCCGTCTGGTGGCCTTGCGCAAAAATCACATCGCGCGCAGCCTTGACTGTGATGTCACCCGAGCCGCTGAGCACTGTGCCGCCAACGCCCTGCCCTGCAAAAATAATATCGCCAGAGTTAGGCTGCAAGGTGCCGCGATTCACGTCTGATTTACCGACCAGCGTATTCGCTGTGCGAGCATAGGATTCAAGATAAATTTCTCCACCAACCGCAGTGTTGACCACCGTGGATGGCGTAAGGCCAGGGAACACACCCGTGGCCAGCAATACAGAGCCGCGATTGCGCACAAACAGCCCATTTGCCGTGGTGTTAGTAGCGCTCAGACTGTTGCCTTCAGTCTCCATTTGGTTACCAGAAGCACCGATGCCGCCGCCAGCGAGCAATACCACTTGGCCTTTTGCCGCCACCACTTCCGGCGCTGCGCTGCCTGAGCCGCTCACCAGCGAACCTGTGGTGCCAGCAGAAATTGTGGCGCTGTTGACTGCGTTAATGGAGGCAAACTTACCCAAACCATCCGCAATAAAGGTCACGCCTGTGTTGCCAGGCACATTGGCTGTGCCTGTGCTCTTGGTCTCGATCAACACATTTCCCGCAGTAAGCGAATAGCTGTCAACCGGGCTACCATCGTTACCCACCACCACACCACCCACTGATAAGACGCGGAGATCCACTTGGTTATCTAGCAAGATATTTTCGCCAGCACCAATTTGCACGCGATCCCCAACCTGCAAGCCCGTATTTGCACCCACCACCAGTGTGCCGGGGCCTGCGGTCGGCGTGGCGGTTTCCATATTCACACCGAAACGCACTGTGTTGAGCTCGGCATTGCTCAAGTTCAATGAACTGGACAATGCACCACCGCCCAGCTCCATATCGCGCGTCGCGCTACGTGGGCGAATCGTCACTGTCGTGCCATTCCCGCCGAAGATGCGGGAGTTTGCAGCGCCTACGAAATCATCCGCAATGATATTGATCGCATTATTGGTTTCGTTATTCGCCACGATACCGCTGTTGTTGAAGGTTGACAGCAAGCCAGTTGTCAGCGTGATCACACCAGCATTGGCTTGCACACGGCCAGCGCTGGTCACATCGATGCCGCCTTCAGCCGTCATGACCATCACGCCACTCGCGTTCACCACCCTAGAGCTAACTGTGATGCCGCCAATACTGGTGATAGTGACTAAGCCGTCGCCAGTAGCAGAAGCATTGGTGCTGCCCAGCGTGTCGGCAGGCAAGGCTGCGGCAATGTTGGCAATATTAATGCCCGAGCCATTCAGATTGTGGATATACACCCCATTAGCCACGCCCGCGCCCGTGTTGCGGAAGCGCAGCTGATTGGCATTGACATCAATTGCGTTGTCAGCACCTGTTAGACCAATACCTTGATTGGCTTGCAGGTTCACTGCCGCACCAATCACCGCACGCGCACCGCCATTGACTCGGGTGATTGAGCCATCACGCGAGCGCAGATCGACTAATGATGCTGTTCCAGAGAAAGCTTGGATATTGTCATCAATGATCAAGCTGCCGTTGGCATCAATGCGCATGATGTTGTTTTGCGCACCTTGAATCAAGGCACCCGCCCCACCCAATGTGAGAGGCGCTGCATCGGTCGAGCGAATATACAAATCTTTAGAGACGGTATTCTGAGCAGTCAAGCCTTGGGAAGCTGATGTGATCGTAATGGCTTTTGTCAGCGTTGCATCGATTTGCCCCATGCCGTTCTGGCTAGTTAAAGACACATTGCCCGTAGAAGATAAAGATCCCTGATTGCCGTTGAAGATGCCGCCTGTGCCGGAATTAATGGTCAGTCCAAACAAGTCTGCAGCTACCCCGTTTGTATCAGTCACGGTCAAAGTGGCACCCGCTTCTGATCCGATATCAATCAACCCGTTGTTTAGCACGGTCAAATTACGATCGGATTGAGAAAAAGCGTTCGACACAATGATGTCGCCCGTGTGCGTCGCGCTGCCAATAATCAAACCTGTCGCGCTCTTGATGTTCGTCAATGATGCATTCGATAGATTGAGTTGTGCGCCAAATTTATTGCTGCCGTTGTAATTGACATAACTTGCATCCGTCTCTGTATCGCCAATGTCAATCACACGGGTATTGGTTGCGGATGTGATCGTCACAATGCTGTCGGTATCAGCGCCAGCAAACACATTGCCAGTCAATACCAAAGCATCTGCTCTGATGGAGATACCGCCGCCGGCGTTCGTTGCGCCGTTGGTGGAGTCAATCACTTTGGTTGCACTCAAAGTCACGGATCTGCCGGATGCACCATTGATCGAAATTTGCCCGCCCGTACTGACGATATCGTTCAATACCATGTCTGCCCCCAATGGCCCCGGGTTGTAAGCATTCTCAGCCAAGGTCAAATTGCCACCGTTGGCCGCATTCGAAGCAGTGTAGGTCGTGGTGAAGTTGGTCTTGTTGGTGTTGTAGAAAGTAATGTCGCCAGTGCTTGAATTGGACAGTGCTACCGTTTGCACATTGTGGCCACCGCCCGCGGTGCCGATCGCGCCACCACCCGTGAGAGATATACCACTTGCGGCGTTGGCAACGAGGTCGCGGCCGGTAATGATGCCGTTGCCAGAAACATTTCCACCCGTGTTCAGGATGACTTTGCCATCCGTAGTGTTTGCCGTAATGTTGCTCGACAAAATAACATTGGCAGCATCGTTGTAGAGTTGGAATGTTTTAACAGCGGCTGGCAAAGCCACGTTGCCGGCTACAGTGATGTTGCCTGAGCCAACGGCATTGCCGATGCCCAGCGTGCCCGCGCCGGTGTTGAATTGAGCGAAGCCAGCAGGATCGATGAATAAACGACCGACGTTGTCCGCGCCGCCAATTTGAATTTGACGTGTAGCCGTGAAGGTATTCAAATCCAAATTACCACCGCCAGTGAGAACCGTCGTACCGGCGACTGCACTGAATGCCATGCGGTCAGCGGTCAACACTGTGTTGCCGCCATTGGCAGAAATCGTGCTGCCAGCTGCCGTGGCGATTGTGCCAACCGGCGATGTTGCGCTGTTGGTGATGTTGATCGCACCGCCTGCAACGGCATTCGTCACGCCGCGAATTGTCAATGTTTTGCTTGCAGCGCTTCCTACGGAGCTAATGTTAATTGCGCCCGCCTTGGCCGCGGTGGCTAAAGCATCTACACCGTTGGTCGCAATCAAATTAGCAATCGCGTTCGCCGTGTTGGTCAACGTCGTGCCGGTGTTGCTGGCGGAGCTGAGTGTGCCGCCAACAGTTAATACGCCTGATGCATCTTGGTTGATTGCGCCCTCGCCTGAGAGCAGCGTGGTGTTTGCGGTGGATTTAACGGTGTTGTTGATGTCTAGGGAGGTATCGCCCTCCAAAATCACATTCGCGCCTGCAAGCGTCTGAGTAACGGTGAGTGGGCCACCCTGTGCGCGCAGCTCTAGGTTGGCAGTGCCAGTGTTAATCGCCACGTTAGGAATCGTCAGCGTTGTGCCGGCTACCAAGCGCACGGCCTGATTTGTGCCGCTGGTGAAGGCATCTACCGTGAGGCTGTTGACATCTTGCACATTGATCGCGCCGCCTGCTGCCGTGAGCGTGACGTTACCGGTGAAATCATTCAGGCCGAGGTTGGCCACGGCATTCGCCAGTGTGATGCTACCAGTCGCGCCCGAATTGAGCGTGGTGGTGGTCCCGACGATGATGTTGTCTGGGCCAGCGGTTTGCGTGATGTTGCCTTGAGCTTTCACATTCAAGCTGCCTGCGGTGGTCACGTCGCCCAGAAGAATCGCGTTTTTATCGACCAATTGCACATTCAAGCCGCTGGCCACGCCCACTGCGCCCACGAAATCGTTGGTGGTGTTGTCTAGCGTAATGTCGTTGGCCACGCCAGCGGTGAGGTTGGTTTTGCCGGTGATGGTGATGGCCGCCAAGGCGGCATCGGTGATCGTGCCGCTGGCAGTGATGCTTAAGTCGCCGGTGACTGTGCTGCTGCCTAGGATGATGCCGCTGACATCGTTGAGCGTTGCGTTATTGGCGCTGACGACGCTGACTGCACCCGTGAAGTTATTGCTACCGCCATTTAAGACAATGTCTTTGGTCGTCAGCGTTGTCAGTGAAGTTGTACCGACGACGACAACATTTGCTGCATCGGTGATGTCACCAGCACCCGATACAACGACCAAGTCGCGGGAGATATTGGTATCAGGCAATACCACCTCTTTGTTATTGAATATGACGGTTAAATCGCGCACAGTGCCTGTGGTGGGGATCGAAGCCAAGGAAGCAGAGGTGCTGACGTTACGCAGAGCGATATCTTGCACAGAGCCGCCGCCAGCAGTGGTGATCGTGACTGCCCCTGTCAAATCATTGGCAAAGGCTGTGCCGAGCAACACATCTTGTGCTGCGGTGGTTTCAATGGTCACTTTGGTGATGCCATCCACATCGAGCAAACCGGTTTGCGTGACGTGCCCTTTGGATGTGACATCCAAGGCACCCGTCAACGTCGTCGCGCCGAGCACCGTGCCCACCGTGTTGTTAATCGTGAGATCGTCTGCGGTGGTGGTGATCGCGCCGGTCAGCACGTTGGCTTGGGTCAGCGTGACATCAAAGGTCGTGGCTGAGATATTCGTCGTGCCAGGAACAGTGAGCACGCCAGAGTTGGTGACTGCGCCGCCAGCGGTAACACCTAGATTGCCAGTCAGCAGCATCGTGCCGAGGTTGATATCGTCTGCATCCACCAAAGTGACGCTGCTCGCGCTGACGACAGAGACTTTGTTGAAATCATTCGCAGCGCTGTTCAGAACGACGCTGAATGTGGTGGCCGTCAGCGTCGTGTCGCCCGCCACTTTGACCGCGCCACTGTCTGTGATGCCTTTGGCCGTCACGACCAAGTTACCGGTCAAATCTGTTGTGGGCAGATCCACCGAGTTGTTGTCGTGCGTGATCGTTAAGTTGCGGATGCTGGTGGTGGGCAAACCAGCAATCGAGGCCGTGGCGCTCACGTTGCGCAAGCCAATATCTTGCACTGTGCCCGAGTTAGCAACCGCAAAAGTGACTGCACCCGTCAAATCATTGGCTTGAGTATTGAGCAGAATGTCTGCTAGCAAAGCGGTGTCGATGGTGACATTGGTTGTGCCATCGACATCCAAAATACCGCCCGTTTGCGAGACACTGCCTTTTGCCGTCACAGCCAAGTTGCCAGTCAGCGTTGACTTGCCCAAGATGATGCCATTGGTATCAACGATGGTGGCGTTCACACCCGTCACGCCGAGGGTGGAGAAATTATTGGTCGCGGTATCGAGCGTGATGTTGCCGCTTCCGCCTGTAGCAATGATGGTGGCTACGCCGCCCACCACCAATGCGCCGCTATCGGTCACAGCGCCTGCAGCCTTGACATCTAAGGTGCCGCTCAGGTTGCTGATGCCCAGATCAATGCCGTTGGCATCCACGAGATTGGCATTCACGCCGCTCAAGCTCACTGCGCCTTGGAAATCATTGGCAGTATTCGTGGCGCTGATGTCGCCCGCTGTCGCTACGAAACTGATAGCACCCAACGCAGTAACTGCGTCGGCAAACGTCTGATTTCCTGTAGATTTTGTGCTCTTACCTGCTGCAAATTGCGTTGTGCCATCCGCGTTGGTGGTAATGGTGGTAAGGGCGTTAGTGGCACCTATGTTGTCACCGAATATCGTCGCGCCGGAGGTAGTGGTGTTGACTGTGAGGCTGCGGGCTGTTCCATCGCTGTCGATGGTTTTTGTGAAGTTGATTGCGCCGGGCGTGGTAGCTGCCAAATTGGTGAAGGTGATGTTGCCGCCCAAGGTCACGGCGCTGTTGTAAGTCTGCGCACCCGTCTTGCCCGCTGCGCCATCGCCGCCTGTGCTGATGTTGCCGCTGATCGTGGTGGCACCTGCGCCGCCTGCGGTCAAGCCGCCGAGCTCTAAGCCCGCTGTGCCGCCTACTGCGCCGCCGAAAGATACGCCGGTTGCTCCGCTCGCAGCCAGCGTGTAGAAGCTGCTGGCTGTATCGGTGTTCACTGTGCTGCCAAAGCTCACGCCGCCCGCTGTGCTGGTGAAGCTGGTGTTGCCGCAGAGCGATACTGCGCTGCCAAAGCTCAATGCGCCAGCAGTGGAAAGCGTACCGCACAAAATGCTTTCGCCAATGCTCAATACTGCTGAACCCGTGACGTTGACAAACTCAATGCTGCCATCGGCATTGGTGGTGACTTTGGTGTTGTTAAACGCGCCGCCTAGCTTGGTGCGTGACCCGCCAGCAGAGGCAATGCTAAGTGCTTGAGTACCGCTTGCTCCGCCCAGCACAGACATCGTGCCGCCAACGGTCTGCGACAGAAGCACATCGGCGTTGTTGAGCACCAAATTCGAGTTGAAGGTTTGTGCGCCTTTGGTGGTGACGTTGGCAAAAAGCTCAGTGCCCGTGCCGCCGCTGGTCACACTAATTGTATTGAGCAC
This sequence comes from Variovorax sp., assembly GCA_031375105.1. GTDB lineage: Bacteria > Pseudomonadota > Gammaproteobacteria > Burkholderiales > Burkholderiaceae_C > JANMDU01. The sequence goes on along the minus strand of JANMHJ010000056.1, from coordinate 17,578 downwards.
GGTCGAGTTGCCGACAGCGGATTTGAACGTGGTTGCAGCAGAATCGACGACAGTGAGCGCATCTGTGCTGGCTGCTGTTTTGGCATTGACTGTGCTGTCAAAGTTAATGCCTGCGCCGGTGAGCGTGCGCACGCCATCAATCAAAACGTCACTGTTGAAATCTTGCGCAAAGCCAGTGGTGGTGACATCCTGGGTCAGCGTTGTTGGGCCAGCTGATTTGGCATCAAAGTTGCCCGTGCCATTGACTGCGCCAAGGATCAGCGGTGCGTTGTTGTTGATCGAAATTGCGCCGCCGCTGAGCGTGACTGTGCCGCCGAGTTGGTTGGCTTGATCCAAGACGATATTGCCAGTGGATGCCGTCAATGTAGTTGCGCCAGTCACTGTCAAAACGCCTGAATCGGTGATTGCGCCATTGCTGGTGACTTTGAGGCTCGTCGCTGTTGAAGCACCAAGATTGGTCGCTTGATCGTTGACTAAGGTCACCACAGCACCCGCCAAGCTCACAGCACCAGTAAATTTATTGCCGGTGGCATCTAAATTGATATCGCTGGCACCTCCATTGGCATTGATATCGGTCGTGCCGGTGATCAGTAAATTGTTAGTGCCAGAGTTCTGCACCACGCCATCAGCTGCCGTGGTGACTTTCAGGTTAGCGCCCACAGTCGTCACGCCATTGAACGTGACCGAGCCGCCACCGCCATGAACAATGGTCATATCGCCTAAGCTGGAGCCGCTGATATCGAGGCCTGCATTGATGGTCGTTAGCTCGACCTTGTTACCGTTGACGACCACCGCATCTGCGAATTGATTGGCAGCGTCTGTCAACGCGATATTGCCTCGCGCTGCGCCTTTGCCTGCATTGAATGTGGAAGTGCCCGTGACCTGCACGCCGCCTGCATCAAGCTGAGTGATATTGCCACCATTTGCTGCAATGCTGCTGGTGGCGCTCAAATTGCCACCCACTGTGCCCGAACCAATATCGAGAGCACCGGTGCTCACGCCATCCGCGTTGGCAACAGCGGTCAAATTATTCGCAACACTCAAAGCACCCAAATTCAAGGCGTTGGCATCGGTGACTTGCACCGTACCGCCGGTCAAGGCAACAACGCCTTGGAAGTCGTTGGTAGCTTGATTCAGCGTGATCAGGCCTGTGCCCGTGTCGATTGCCACGGCACCCGTGATTGAAGCTGCACCGGTTTGCGCTAGGTCATCGTTGCTGGTGGTGATCGTTAGCGTGGCCGCTTTGACAGCAGGCAAGGCCAAGGTGTCTTTGGTGTTGATGCTGAGATTGTTAATGCCCACCGTGCCGCCAATCGCACCAAGGAGTGTAGTGGTGCCTAGGTCGGTGATGGTCAGGTCTTTGGCTGTGCCGCTGCTGTCAATAGTCTGGCTGAAACTGATGCCTGAGCCAGCTGCTGTGACACCGCCAGCGAGAGTGACCTCGCTGTTGTATTTTTGATTGCCTGTGGTCGTGACGTTATTGCTCAGGGTAATGCCGTTGATGGCTGTGACATCTAAGCTGCTTAGGGGTGCAGCAGCATTCGTCGCGTCCACACCGACTTGATTGGAGAAAATTGCTTTATCAGCTGCATTCACTGTGAGTGATTTGGCATTGGAGCTGCCCACTTGGAAACCAAACGAGACGTTTCCTGTTGATGCAGTCAAGAGCACATTGGCAGTGATATCGACAGCATCGACGTTGTAGTCGAGGAAGGCAGCCGTCTGGTTGGCATTGATGGTCGTGGTGGATTTTGTGTCACTGGTCACTGTCAGGCCGCCAGTGCCAAGGTTTACCGTACCCACGAATTTGGTGTCGTCGCCACTGTCAACATTTAGGTTGAAGCTCGGGCCATCGACACTGCTGTTAAAGCGAATGGTGCTGGTGGCCGCAGTGGAGTCAAGCGTGGTGGCACTGGTCAACACGACGGCGCTGTTGTAGGTTTGATTGCCCACGGTAAACACGGAGCCACCTAGTTGAATCTTGTTGTCGCCGCCGCCTGAAGGCCCTGTGACCGTGACTGAGGCAAAACGTGTGCCCGAAGAGCCGATATTGCCCAGCATAGTTGGTTGCAGAGCCACGCTATTGGTATCAATCAGAATCAAATCATCCGTATTCGCCGTGGCGTTGATGCCACCGGTCATGGTGATGCCTTTGGCTTGGAAGGTGACATCGCCGTCGATGGTGATCACGGTGGGGCTGGTGAAGCCGAAGCCAAAGTTCACATCTTTGGTGAACACGCTGCCGCTAGCGCTGCTGGTGATCAGGCTCAGGCCAGTGCTCAAATTGAGCGTGCCTAGGCGGATGGTGTTGACACCGTTATTTAGCGCGAGTGTGCCGCCAGTGGCTGACACAGCACCTGTCAAGTTATTCACTTGAGAGTTGAGTGTGACATCATTCGCGCCTGCATTGAATGACGATGTGCCGTCAACATCAAGAATGCCGGTTTGCGTGATCGCGCCGCCTGCGATCACAGACAGATTGCCGGTGAGCGTGTTTGCACCTAATGCCACGGCAACTTGGGTTTGCTCTAGCGTCAAATTGCGCAGACTGGTGGCTGAATTGGGGGTGATGGTGGGCGATTGCGCCGCTGTATTGACGTTGCGCCAAGCGACATCTCGTAAAGTAGCTGTGCCGGTTGCAGCAAGGTTGACTGTGCCTGCAACATCGTTATGTTTGGAGGCAAGCAAGATATCGAATGGGCCAGCAACCGTGTTGTCAACGCTGAAAGATACGCCGCCTCCAGGACCGCTTTGCGACAACACGCCAGTTTGAGAAACGCTTCCTTTAGAGACCACATCGATCAGGGTTTTACTTGTGATCGCACCCAAGACAGTGGCTTGATCATTTTTTACCGCAAACACCAAGCTTTGGCCACCTATCGCACCGGTAAATTTGTTGCCTGAATTCTGTAGCACGACGTTAGCTGTCGTGATATTTGCAGTGTCAAAATTGCTGGTACTTCCAGCGGAAATGGTGCTGCCGACAGCTTGCGACACGCTATCGCCTGAGGTGGTTACAGACAATACGCCTGATGCATTAATGTTGCCCAAAGTTATGTCTTGATTGTTGGTCAACGTGACAGCGCCGCCTGTGGCAGTGACTGTCCCAGTCAATGCGTTCAGTAGTTCACCCAACGTGACAGCGGCTGTGCCAGCATCTAGCGTGACGTTTTTAGAAATCGTGAGTGCGCCGGCTTGGGTGATCGCGCCATTAGCGGTTTTGACACCGATGGTGGAATCGCTCAAAGTGCCCAGCTGAATGCCGCCGCTGCCCGCGCCTAGGCTGATGGCGTTGGCCGTGTTCGTGGAAGCATTGACGGCTGCGCCGAACACGTTGCCTTGGTTGGCCACCGTAATGTCTGCAGCGCCCGAGGAATTAAAGGTAGCTGCGCCCGTGGCGCTTACTACGCTGGTGGCCACCTGGGTGATGCCCAAGCCAGCATTGATGGTGAGTGCGCCCATGGCAGATACCGTGCCCAATACCAACGCATTGGTATCGCGCAAAGTTACGGCTGCGCCCGAGGCTGCGAGCGTGGCGAAATTGTTGTTGGTTTGATTGGCTGTGATGTTGCCAGCGCCAGCATTGATGTTGCTGGTGCTTGCGGCAGCAGCGACGATAGACGAGGTGACTGATTGCGTGAAATTGCCGCCAGTGGTGGTGATCGATACACCGGCTGCGGAAGTGATGGCGCCTGCCGTCTGATTGATGTTACCGCCATTGGAGGCTAGGGAAACCGCGCCAGTCGTAGAGGTAACGTTATGCGCCACGCCTAGAGTGCCCGAGCCGCTAGATAGCGTAACGGTGGCTCCCGATATGGTGTTGCCGGTGTTAAGCACACCCGCGGTACCGCTGGCCAAGTTGACATTACCTGTCGTACTGATGGCTCCCGCGGAAGACAAATTGACTCCGCCAGTAAATGGAGTCAACTGACCCGCTTTGATATCTAGGTTGCCGTTCCCGCCGCTGAGGGTCAATGCGCCTAAATTGAGTCCGGTGGCTTCGTAAAGGGTGATGTTTTTAGCCGAAAGCAATAAGGTTCCGCCACCGTTAAAGTCGTTACTTGTGTTGGCCAACAGGATGTCAGATGTTGCTCCGGCAGCAATGGTTGAACTGCCTGTGCTTCCCGTCACAATGGATGAGCCGGTCACTTGCGTGATGCCCTGGCCAGCCTTGATATCCAACACGCCTGCTGCTGTTGATTGGTTGATATTGCCTAACACCAAAGCATTGGTATCGACGATGGCAATACCAGCACCGCTGGCGGCTAGTGTGGCAAAGTCGTTGCCAGTCTGAATGAGCGACACACTGCCTGAGCCCGCAGTTGCACTGCTTTTGGCATTGGCTGCATTGGCAGTGATCACGCCTGCAGTTTGATTGATGTTGGCATTGGTGGAGCTGAGCACCACGCCGCCCGTGGTGGCGGTCAGGTTGTGGCCAATACCTAGCGTGCCTGAGCCAGAGGTGAGCGTGACGCTTGCACCCATGATGGTGTTTGTCGTATTCAGGGCTGTTGCGCCGCCACTGGCTAAGGTGACGTTGCCTGTGGTGCTGATGGCTGCTGCGGGCAAGGTGAGCAGGCCGCCAGCTTTGACATCGATATTGCCATTTCCAGCGGCGGTCACCGCTGTAAGAATCAAGCCATCTGTATCGCGAACCGTGACGTTCTTACCTGTGACAGTGAGGGAATTGAAGTTATTTGCAGCATTGTTCAAAGTCACATCGTTGACGGTGGTCGCAGAAATGGTGGCCGCGCCTGTGCCCATGGTGAGTGCGCCAGACTGGGTGATGGCACCGCCAGCTGTGATGCCGAGCGTGCCGGTGCTGGTGCGGGCGATTGCGCCAAGGATGATCGCATTTTTATCCACAACATCGACACTGCCAGTGCCCGTGCCGATGATCAAAGTACCAAAGTCATTTGTGCCACTGGCTAGGCTGATCGTGCCTGCAGTAAAGGTTGCATTCGCAGCTCCGGTGGTGATTGAAGTGCCTGCGGTTTGTGTGATAGAGCCAGCAGTGCCCGCTGTCACGTTGACTGTGCCAGTGCCACCGTTACGGATGATGTTGTTCAGTTCGATGGAGTTGACATCAACCACAGTGAGTGCGCCTGCACCATTGGCAACCGCCAGCGTGGAGAAATCGTTGTTGGCATTGCCCAGCGTGATCGCACCATTGGTCGTATTGAAAGTTGCCATGCCACTGCCCATGGTGATGGATGTGCCGGCGGCTTGCGTGACTGCATTGTTAGGCGTCCCGACATCGAGCGTGCCCGCGCCCGTGCGGGCAATGTTGCCTAAAACAATCGCATTGGTATCGCGGATCGTTAAAGCGCCAGTACCCGTGGCCACAGCAAGCGTTGCAAAATTATTGTTGGCGTTGTTGAGGTTGATCGTGCCATTAACAGCATTAATGCTTGCAGTGCCTAAGCTGATGATGGCATCAGCCGCAGCAGCGCCTGCTTGGCTGATGTTGCCGCCACCCGTGGTGATCGTGAGGCCAGCCGTGCCTGCGTTGAGTGAGCCTGCTGTGATAGCACCTGAGCCAGCGCTATTCAACGTAACGCTGCCAGCAGCCGCGCTCGTAGCCCGCGTGCCAGTAGCCATAGCAATGCCACCTGTGCCGGCATCGACTTGCAGCAACACGCTGCCTGCTGAGGCAAAAAGGTTGCCGCTTCCGGCTGTCGTGATAGAGCCTGCGCCGTTGGCTACAGCGCCGCCCGAAGTGCTGTTGGCACGGGCTGTGATACCGCCTGCTACTGAAATGCTAGCACCCACGGCAATGTTATTGCCGGCTGTGAGCGTTAATGCGCCTGCACCGCTGTTGTCAATGGCTGCATTCACGAGGATGCTGCCTTCTGCATTCAACGTGAGGTTATTCGCGCGATTGAGCGCGCCGCTAGCAGCAGCGACTGTGATGGCGCCGGTGTCTGCTCCTGTGACAGGCGAGCCTACGGTGGTGACGATCACGTTGCCGCTTATCAGAGCAGTGTCAATCGTAGACCATTGGATGTTTGATGCACCAGAAGCTAAGGGTGCATACGATGCTGGGCCAGCTGTGATATTTGTGCTGGCTGCATTGTTGATCGTGATATCGGTGGGGTCTAGCAGCCATTCACCAGATGTGCCATTGACGGCCGAGGTATCAACTCGGGTGCTCTCTGTAACGATGAGCGTCTTTTTGCCGGAAGTTTCAACAGCGCCGCCATTGCCAGAAGCTGCGCCGCCACGGGCTGAGACTTGGCCGCCAAACACAGTTGTGTCGTCTGCCCAAGCCACCACACGGCCACCATTGCCGCTGGCTACAGCATCTGCTTTGATTTGAGCGGTGCTGTCAACCACAACCACTTGAGCATTGGCCACAGCGCTGCCATCAATGATGCTGGTGGTGTTGCGGCCTTGATAAGCGCCGCCAATTTGTGCGCTGCCGCCACCGGCTTGACCGCTCACATCGACCACGGCGTTGCCGCGCAGACCGACTGCATTGCCCGCCATCTGCACCTGCCCGCCGGTGGTGCTTGCGGCTTCGCCTTTGGCGATCAAGCTGCCAGAGTTTTCTGTGATGCCGCTGCCGCCATCCAAGAAGATGCGGCCATTGCGCTCGACGAGGCTGTTGGCTTGCAGGATACCGGTGTTGTTGACGACAAGAGACGCCAGATCGCCTGCATTGCGGGCGGAGAGCACGATATTGCCGCCATCGGCTGTGACGACGCCGGCATTCTTCACGCTGGCTAGAGCTGCGGCGCGATCAATATTGAGCTTGATGAGGCCATCGCCTGCGAGATCAACGGTGACTTTGTCGCCAGCGGCCATGCGCACGGTGCCCATGGGGGCGTTGATCACGCCGGCGTTTTGCACATTGGGGGCGATCAGGGCGACGTAGCCGCCGCCATTAGCACCACCACGCACGGTGATTTTGCCATCGTTAATCACAGCGCCTGCGCCGCCTTGGTTTTCCATGCTGATCGTGTTGCCATTCATGAAGGCGTTTTCATCGACCTTCAGGCTGGTGGCGAGCAAGCCGCCTACGTCAATGGTGGCATCTTTGCCGAAATAGATGCCGCCAGCGTTTTGCAGCCAAACTTGGCCATTGGACGACATGCGGCCCAAAATCTGGCTCGGCGCTGCGGTGGTGACTTGATTTAAAGCAACCGAGCTGGAGCTGGGCTGGTTAAACGTCACGCTGGCATCGGTGCCGATGTTGAAGGTGGACCAATTCAGGATGACTCGGCTGGTGGTTGAATTCACACTCATGGCATTGCCCACGGTGTTGATACCGGCCTGGCCTGCCACCACGCTGCCGCCTGTGGGCAGGGCATTGGCTGCCAAGCCTTGCGCTGTGGCCATGCCGGGCCACATGAGCACTTGGCCGCCAAAGATGCCGATCAAGAATTTGAGCAACATCGACAGGCGCTTGCGCGGGCGGAAGGTGTAGGTCATCTTCCTGCCGCCAGTGCGCACGGTGAAACTGGTGACTTTGTTTTCGGCTTGGGTGGTTTTGGTCATGATTTTTGGCTTCCCGGAGAGATTGTTGTTGGCCGTTGGGCTGGCATCAGTGGAGGCGTTGGAGAAATTAGAGGTATTCATGTCGTTGCTCGCTGATGATCAGAATTGGGTGACGGCTTGGAGCCAGAAGCGGCTGCGGTCTTTTTTGCCGTCAACGTCGAAGAAATTGGGGCCTGTGATGGCGCCAGGATTGCTGCCGATTTTTTGCGCCCAAATGGCACGCACTTGGAAGATGCCGGTCATGGCCACATTCAGGCCCAAGCCCCAGCTGCTGAGATCGTAGGAATCAGGCGTGAGGCCGGCAGAGGGGTAGCGGGTGTGGTTGGGCTTGATGTTGCCGATGTCATAGAAGAGGAAAGACTGCCATTGGAGCGCGCCGTCAAAAGGCAAATCTGCTCTGAGCTCAAGCTGGCCGACATAGCCTGCATCGCCACTGGCTTCGCCACTGGGGTAGCCACGCACACCGCTTGCGCCGCCCAGGCTGAATTTCTCAGCGCTGTCGAGGTTTTTGTTGGCAAATTGGCCATTGATGCCGCCATACAGGCTGAAGCGATCAGACAAGCGCTGATTGCGAGCGAGCTGATAGCCGATTTTGCCGAAGCTGCCTGCCGCTTTGGGGCCAGAGGCATCGAGCGTGGCACCCTGCGCATCCTTGATTTTGAGCTGGCCCATGGCCAATGAGACATTGCCAAAATTCATGCCGCCGCCCAGGGCGCTGTCTCGAATCTGGAAGGAGCTGCCCAAGGTGAAGACGTTGAGCTCGCGCTCGCCTGGCGCACCCACATTGCTTCTGTTGGTTTGCTCTTTGTGGTCAAAATTGGTGTTGAGATAAATGCTGCGATCTCGCTGGCGCTCCAGCGGATACAGTCCAAACACGCTGACCATGCTGCTGCTGCCGCTCGGATTAAAGCCAAGCTGGCAACACACTTCAAACAACACGCGCGAAGCGGCTACGCCTAAGCGAGCGCCTTGGTTGCCCACAGGCAATTGGTAGCTGGCGCGAATCATGGAAAGATCGCGATTGGATTGCATCAAGCGCAGGCTGGCTTGGTCGCCCAAGCCAAAGGGGCTGTTGAGATTGAGCGAAGCGCCTAGGCGAATGTCGCCCGTAAAGCGGCTGCCGTGGTTGTCTAGATCGACGCTGGCGCTGAAAAGCTTGCCTTCGGTGACATTCAAGGAAACATCGGTTTGGCCGGTATTGCTGCCTGGATCTAGGCTGATGCCCGCATTGATGCCGGGCAAATCATTGGCGAGCAAAGCTGCGCGCTCCAGCGATTTTTCTTGCACGATGGAGCCGACGGGCACATTGGCATCGAGCAGGCCCTGAATTACAGCGATATTGGTGCGCAAGCTGCCGGTGGATTTGGCTTCGGCTTTGCCAACCTGGCCTTCAAGCACAGCAATTTCAACAATGCCGTCTTTGATTTCTTGCTGTGGCAAATAGGCGCGGGCCACAAAATAGCCTTTGCTGCGATAGAAATTGCTCACCGCATCGGTGGCGGCTTGCAGCTCGGCAAAGCCCATGCGCTTGCCCAGGCTCTCTAAGATGAGCAGTTGAAGATCAGTTTCTAAAATTTGCGTGTTGCCGCTGAAGCGCACGCCATTGAGCGTCATGGCAAAGCCGCTGGGGGGCACTAAGCCGGGGCGCACCTCTTGCGCTTTGGGCAGCTTGGGCTCGGCCTTGGGCAAGCTGGGCGCGGGAGTGTTGGTCTCGCGCAGGATTTGGCCGCTATTGGGCAGCGTTTGCGCTATCGCTTGGCTGGCCAATATGCCTGTGCTCATGACGAGCAAGGCCTGCATGATGGATGCGCTCAGCAGCTTAGACTTGGGCGGCTGAAACCCGATGGATGGAGTCTTCATGATTGGATGTTGTTGTTTAGCCAAGATACACCTCTGGGTGGATGCGAGAAGGGGAAAAAATAGACTGGGCAGACGCGCTGCCAGCGCATGCAAAAACTGGGGGGCAAAGACTCGTCGCCATACCGTGAAAAACATCACGTTTTTGAATTTTGCGCAAGACAAAAAAGATGATTTTCTGCGCGAAAACCCGTAGAACCAAAGTATTAGTTTTGTAAAAAAAAGACAGTGCTAACCCGGCAAAAAAGCCAAGCCAGAGCATCAAAGCACTGCTTTGATGCCTTAAGTCGCTTGGCAATAGGGGGATTGATCTAACTTCGTGAGACAAAGCTAAACTCCTGAATGAGTACTTTTTTCGTATTTTTTTGCATATATTTGAGAAAATATGAATACTTTTTTACTACTTAATGTAACTATTGAAAGACAGATCCCTAAACCTGCCTGTGTGCATTTGTGAACGCGCACATTAGTTTGTACCACTCTTCTTTGACAATTTCATGGGTTTTACACATCCGAAAAGAAGGTGTTTTGGCTTTAAAAAAGTCTTGCGCAGTGTACTTTTTATTACTAGCAAACAGGTCTTAAATTTTGAGCCATCCCAGGCGCTGGAATGAAGCGAGGCTGATTTGCGCTGCGGTAAGCTGCTCGGGCGAAAGGCTCTGACCATCGAGCTGCGCGAGCAAATGGCGTTCGTTAGGGCCGAGCGAGACAGGCTGATGCCAGCAGCTGGCCATGTGGGTGGAATCGCTTCTGGCAGCATCGCGGCGCAGCCATGGCGGGGCTTGGGTTGGGGGCAAGTCTGCGGGCAACTGCGGTGGCTCACGCCAAGCATTGAGCAGGCCGCGCAAGACGCATTCGTGCAAGAGCGCAGCTGCACTCGGATGCTTTTGCAGGAGCGAATCAGCCAAAAGCCAAAGCGGGCGCGCTATTGGGGGAGCTGGCGAATTGGCAATTGCTTCAGCGCAAAGCAATTCATGCAAGGCGGCGGCTTGCTCTTGCGCGACGCTAAAACCCACGCCATGCGCGCTGATGAAAGCTTGCTGGCCTGCAGAAGCCACTGAAGCCGCATTGGCCGACACATCACGTTGAAGATCGACAGCAAGATACAAACCTTGCAAGCGCTCGGGTTGCCAAGCTTGTAGCGCAGAGGGCAACTTTTCAGCTTGCTCTGGCGCGATCCAGAGGCTGTTGCGATAGGTGCGGGCGGTGGCGAAATCGATGTATTGCTCTAGGCGCAAGGCATCTCCTGCTGCCAAGGCGAGCAGTGGCTCGCCAGCAGCGCCTAAGCGGCCTGGCCACGCATCGGGCAGCGCGGCTTCGCAGAGGTAGGCCAGGCCATGAGATTGTGCGCAGCTCAGCATGTCTTGGAAATACAGTGGGCGGTTGTCTCCCGAGAGGAATTCATGAAACAGCAAGCCGGGCATGGCTCTGGCCGCAGCTGCGCTCTCGGCTTGCAGACTCAGGCCGTAGCCTGCAGTGAGACCTTCGGTGTGTTTGGGCGCCATGGCTGCGACTGTTGCCAACCCGTCGCGCACCGCTTGCTCGCGTATGCTGCCTAATTCTCCTTTGGCCTGGGCTTTGGATGCAGCGCCATCCGCATGAAATTGCGCGAAGTCTTGTGCAATTTCGCGCTGTTTCCAGCCAGGATAGGTGTTGTAGCTGATATGCGCGATGCCATTGCGCGAGAGATGCGAGCGCAGCAATTGCCAAATGGCTTCGCGCACAGCATCGGGCACGACGTAATACACGCCTTGACAAACGATGTAGTCAAACTCCCCGCCAAAGGCTTGCATCGCTTCAAATGCGCTCGCTGGCAAGCCCTGCCCTAAATCACCGGCATGCAGGCTCACATTGCTCAAGCCCAGATCACGAATACGCTGATTGCCACGCTCAATCTGACCCGAAGCCAGATCGACTCCGACGAGCTGCATCTGCGGATAAAAGCCGGCCAAAGCGATCACGTGCCCGCCAGCCCCACAGCCGATATCGAGCACCCGAGCCGTGCTCACGGCGGGTGCAGCAAAACCCCGCAACTGCGCGGTTGCAGCGATGCGCGCGGGATGCAGATGCGCAAACGGATACGACTCGTAAGGAACGAGATCGTAGGTGCTGATGGCTGAGGCGACGCCGGGGGTAAGCATGTAGCGTTTTAAGCTATCATTTTAATAGCAAACTATGTAGATAATATAACGGCAAACAACTCATCACACTGTAGAATTTTAAGTGAATGGCTTGATGAGGTCGCTCAAATCCTTGGGGGATGAAGGAGGCTTGCCCAAAGAATCTTGCTGATGTACCAAACGCAGAGTTTGACGCTGCACAGCACGCTGGACAATTTTTTTCAAATCGTCTTGGCATTCGTTGGCAAGTTGCCGGCGGATGCCATGAATTTCTTCCACAATAGGATCTGCCCACATACTACATCCCCCAAAGTTCTACAGGCGTACAAATTCGCGGTGCCCTGTATCCCGCTTCTGCGCAAATCTCTTCCATCAAACCATACCACGGAAGTTTCTACATAAACGCGAGGTTTCATGTGATGGATTGTAGGCCTGCCACTTTAAATCTTCGCGCCCAGCGCCAACGCACGCTCGCGCTGCAGCTGAAGCTCATTTTCGCTCTGGGGTTCGCGGGTGTCCCAGCCGCTTAGGTGTTGCTCGGCCACATCGGCCAAGGCGCTGATCCAGGGCTGAGAATCGTTGAGGCAGGGGATGTAGTTAAATTCTTTGCCGCCTGCGTGGAGGAAGGCTTCTTTGGCTTCTAGGGAGATTTCTTCTAGCGTCTCTAGGCAATCTACCGGGAAGCCGGGGCAGACGACATCGACGCTTTGGCAGCCGCTTTGTGCTAAGGCAATCAGGGTGGGCTCGGTGTAGGGCTCTAGCCATTTGGCTTTACCGAAGCGGGATTGGAAGGTGAGCTGGTATTGCTCTTTTTTCAGGCCAAGTTGCTCGGCCAAGAGGCGGGCTGTTTTATAGCATTCGCAGTGGTAAATATCACCCAAGTGCAAGGTGCGCTCGGGCACGCCGTGGAAGCTCATGATGAGCTTTTCGCTGCGGCCGTGTGTTTGCCAATGGGCTTTGATACGGCTGGCCAGTGCTGCGATGTAGGCAGGATGGTCGTGATAGTGATTGACAAAGCGCAGCTCGGGCACGGTGCGCGTTTGGGCGGCCCAGGAGTAAACGGCATCGAAGACGCTTGCGGTGGTGGTGCCGCTGTATTGCGGATAGAGCGGCAATATGAGGATGCGCTTGAAGCCTTCGGCCTTCAGGGCGATGAGCTGGCTGGGAATGCTGGGATTGCCGTAGCGCATGCCGAGCAGCACGCGCACGCGGTGGCCGCGCTGGGCCAAGCTGCCTTGCAAGAGCAGCGCATTCTTTTCGCTCCAAACGCGCAATGGCGAGCCGCCGCCCTTGCCATCAATGCCCGGCGCGATCCAGATGCTTTCGTATTTTTTGGCGGATTTGGCAGGTCGAAAGCGCAAGATGATGCCGTGCAGAATGAGCCACCAAATGATTTTGGGAATTTCTACGACCCGATGGTCGCTTAAAAATTCACCTAGGTAGCGCCGCAAGGCTGAAGCGGTGGGCGCATCGGGCGTGCCTAGGTTGCAGAGCAACACGGCCGTGGTGGATTTGTACTGATTTTGGCTACCGTGGGAAAACGCGGGTTCGGTTTGAAATGTCATGGTGCTATTCTCTCAGCAAGATGCTAGATATTAAGAAAATCAGGGCGATTTCATTGGATCTGGACGACACGCTGTGGCCGATCTGGCCGGTGATCGAACGGGCTGAAAAGGCGCTGCTCACTTGGCTGCACGCGAATGCGCGCATGACGGCGGCGCTGTTTGCTTCTCCTACGGCGCTGCGAGAAATCCGCGAATACATGCACGACGTGGTGCTGAAGAAAAAGCCGGAAATGGCGCACGATCTGGGCGCGATTCGCAAAGAATCGATCCGCTTGGCGCTGTATCGCGCGGGAGACGATCCGCTGCTGGCAGATGCGGCCTACGATGTGTTTTTTGCAGCACGCAACCAAGTGGAATACTACGAAGATGCCCTGCCCGCTTTGAAACTCCTCTCAAAGCGCTATCCCTTGGTCTCGCTTTCCAATGGCAATGCGCAACTGGATCGGGTGGGCATTGCGCATTATTTTCAAGCGGCGATCAGTGCCAAAGGTGAAGGCGTGGCCAAGCCCGATGCGCGAATTTTCCACGCAGCGGCCAAGGCCGTGGGTTTGGCTGCGGATGAGGTGCTGCATGTGGGCGACGATGCCGCGCTGGATGTGATCGGCGCTTTGGACGCAGGTATGCAGGCGGTGTGGCTCAATCGGCAGGGCAAGCTCTGGCCGCATGAGCACACTGAGCCAACACTGGAGATTGCTTCACTGGAAGAGCTAACGGCGCTGCTGGCTTGAGGTCAAGCCAGTAAGCGACTCACCGGCACCGCATATAGCTGCGGGCCAAAGCGCAGACAGGCATCGCCGTCGTAGATCAATAAACCGCATGAGAAGCGCTCGGGCTCGCTGGCTTGAAATTTTCTCAATCCTTTGAAATCAGCCAAACTCACGGTGGCTGATGCTTTGACTTCGATGCCTGTGATGCTGCCTTGGCTGCTTTGCATCACGATATCAACTTCTACGCCATCTTTGTCGCGAAGATGAAAAAACTGGCTGGGCTCATCGCTGGCAGACTCCAGGCGGCGCAGCTCTTGCAAGACGAATGTCTCCAGCATCTGCCCTAGCAAATCGCGGTCAGCCCACAAGGCCGCGCCATCCAAGCCTAGCAAGGCGCAAGCCACGCCCGTGTCGGTGAGGTGCAACTTGGGCGTTTTGATGAGGCGGCTCAGGCGATTGCTAAACCATGGCGGCAGCTCTTCGAGCAAGAAAACTTGCGCCAACAGATTGACATACTCGCGCACCGTGACGCGGCTGAGCTGGAAGGGTGCAGCCAGATCCATCACATTGATCAAGCGCGCGGTTTGCCCAGCTGCCAAGCTGAGCAAGCGCGGCATGGCATCTAGCGACTGAATCCGCGCCAGATCACGCACATCGCGCTGCACCAGCGTTTGAATGTAATCACGGTACCAAATACGGCGTCGGGCGGCGTTCTTGCGATTGAGCGCCGCCGGATAGCCGCCAGCGGCAATCCGCTCTGCCAGAGCCGCGCCCAAGCGCCATTCCTGCGCAGGCTGCGGTTCAAAATGCCCTGCTCTGAGCTGCTGCATGAAATTTGACACAGGTACTTGCGCTGACAACGCCACGGCACTGGGACTTTGCGCTGGAATTTCCAATTGCGCAAACGGATGCAGTCGCAAAATTTCCATTCGCCCAGCCAAAGAATCCGCCAACTTAGGCAAGAGCAGCACATTGCTACTGCCCGTCAAAATGAAGCGCCCCGGGCTGCGATTTTGATCAACTGCCGCCTTCAGACTGGTGAATAGCGCAGGCACACGCTGTACTTCGTCCAAAATGACGCGCAGCGGGAGATCCGCCACAAAACCCACCGGATCAGCGAACGCTGAGGCGCGCTGGGCATCGTCATCAAAACTGATGTAGGCATGCCCTGATTCCCGCCCGATTTGCCGCGCCAAGGTCGTTTTACCGCATTGGCGCGGACCGTGAATCAGGACGACTGGGCTGTCAAGCAAGGCTGCCCGCAATGCAGTTGCCCCCAAGCGAGGGACATCCGCCAACAACGTGCTTGATGTTTCAATGGGCAATACGCTAGGGTTTGGCATGCGGACGATTGTAGCTTTTTATTGCGTCCAAACGACATTATTTAACCGTCCAAAAGATAGTTCAATAATTTCCAAACGATATCATTGAATCGTCTGTATGTTAAAGAAATCTAACGATCTTGCGTTTTCGCGCCCGCTTTGAACCAATCAGCCACCTGCTGGCGCTCGGTATCGGTGATCTGCGTTGAATTGTTCATCGGCATTTGTTTGGTGACGACGACTTGCTGGTAAATGGCTTGGGCATGCAGCTTGATCTGCTCGGGTGAATCTAGGCGCACATTTTTCATCTGCACTTGTGCGCCATGGCACTGAATACAACGCGCCTGCATGATGCTTTGCAGGGCTGCAAAAGAAGCTATTTCAGGCGAAATGTTTAAGCCTTTTGGGCTGTTAGCCGTTATATTATCTGCGGTGGGCGCTATTGATTTAATAGCGTCTGGTTTGACAGCTTGCGGACGCAGCCCCACGATCACACTGGCCAAAACGATCACGCCAATGGCTGCCCAAGGCCACGGGTTGCTGGCGCGGCCCAGATGAAAGGCGTGGCGCTGCACGAAGAATTGGCGGATCATCGCGCCGCCCAACATCATGGCAAACAAGATCAGCCAGTTGTGCGCATGCGTGTACATGAAGCTGTAATGATTGCTCAGCATGGCAAAGATCACGGGCAGCGTGAAATAGGTGTTGTGGACGCTGCGCTGCTTGCCGCGCTTGCCGTGAATCGCCAGAGCTGCGGAATCGTATTTCGCGCCGCCCGAGTTGGAAGCCATCATGGCTTCCACCACTTTTTTCTGCCCAGGAATGATCCAGAAAAACACGTTGGCGCTCATGGCCGTGGCAATCGCCGCGCCCACCAGCAAGAAAGCCGCCCTGCCCGCAAACCATTGGCAAGCCAGCCAGCTCATGAAGGCAACCACGATCAACATCAAAATGCCGACAATCAGCTCGCCGTGCTTGCGGAAGCCGAAAAGCTGGCAAATACCGTCATAAACTATCCAAAAGACGATTAAAAAGCTCAAAGCCACGCTAATGGCTGCGCCGGGCTGCCAATCCATCAGCGATTTATCGATCAAATAGGTGCTGGCGTTGTAGAGATACAGCACGGTGAACAGCGCAAAGCCGGAAAGCCACGTCGAGTAACTTTCCCAGTAAAACCAATGCAGCTTGGTGTGGATTTTCTTTGGGGCGACCAAGTATTTCTGCGGGTTATAGAAACCGCCGCCATGCACCGCCCAGATTGCGCCATCGACACCTTTTTCCAGCAGATCAGGCGATTTGGGCTTTTCTAGGTTGTTGTCTAGAAAAACGAAATAAAACGAAGAGCCGATCCAGGCAATCGCGGTGATGACATGCACCCAACGCAACAGCAGGTTGGCCCAGTCCAGCAAATATGCTTCCATGGGTTCTCCTACTGTTCACCACTGCGGGCGCTGTAAACAGGATAAGCCGCGAACTGATCGAGTGAAATCAATAGCTCCGCTGCGGCATCTGCATTGTATGCAGTTTGATGATTAACCTGAATCTAGCACTTGGCTTCGCTGGAGCGTCGCTCAAGATCACGGCGTTGCGCGCTCAGATCTTCCTGCAATTGAATGCTGCCGCCTTGGCGTTGCTGATCTTTAACACGGGTAATCTGAGTCTGAAAAGATTCGCAACGAGCTTGCGCCCTAGCAGAGTCTGTGCGATTTTGGGTTTTTGCAGCCTCAGACGTTTGCACTTTGGCTTGGGGAGCCTCAGAGATCGTTTGCTGAGAACCTGCAGGCCGGGCGGCGCCATCCATGGCCCTTGCTGCTTCGATCAATGCGGCAGCTTTCAAAGCCTCTTCTTTGCGCTTGATGCAAGCCATCTCAATCGCAGAGCGTACCTCTGGCGCAGTGCCGCGAATACTATAGGTCTCCTCAATGAGCGCACGCTGTGTAGGGCTTGTGATGCCCGTCAATTGTTGCTCTAGGGTCTTACCAGCTTCGCGCTGCCAAGTTAGTTTCAGTGCCTCTGCACCGCGTCCGCTGCATTGAACATCTGAAACGGGTGCAGCAACCGATGATGCAGCTTTCGAACCTGTCACCATTTGAAAGGTTTTATTGGCCGGGGTGCTTTGACAAGGCGTGTCCTGATAAGTGCTGCCACAGCGATACATCGTTTGTGCATTGGCAGAATGCACGTTGATCAATATGCTCAAAACACTTATCGTCAGAGTCAACAAACTGTTTGGAATTCGAAACAACATCCTCATCTCCCATCAAAAAATGTTTCACATCTGCCTATTTTGCAACAACTCTGCCGCCAGACTCAAGCCATCATGGCGAGCCACACAGATCGCAAATCTTAACGGTTAAGCCAAGATATGGCGGTCTCAAGTCCAAGTGCAACACTGCCAGTCTAATGGATGGTATCGGGTTGAGTCTCCAGTTTGGCTAGCCACTGCCCATAGACTTCAAGCGGCGTACACCAGCCCAGCGTCTTGCGTGGCCTGCCATTGATCAAAT
>JANMHJ010000067.1:0-9792 GCA_031375105.1 Variovorax sp. | reverse complement strand
CCTATCCATTAAAAAATCTAAATCCTTTGGCAATACAAAACCGTTTAATCCACTGGGGCGGGTGTGGGCGCGTCCCCCCCACCGCGCCCTGAGTCAAGCCCACGCCGGTTGGAAGCCGCCTTGCAGCCCGTTTTGCTCTGGGGTGCATAGCCCGTGGGTCAGCGCTGGGCGCAAGGCGGATTTCATTCGTGAAGAGCCCGAACAGTTGTCCGAGCTTTGAACTCGTGTCCACACTTCGGGGACAGGTTCACCGCCGCAATCGCGTGTGTTTTCAAAAAACTTTCTGAGGCAACTGCACGATGGTACGACGCAGGCGAGTGGATGCAGCGTAACGACGAGCAAACTAACTCTTCTACAAGCTCAGGGCGAACGAAACAGATTACTATGAATTCAATAGCATTCTGCGCTTATTCTATGCCGGGTAGAGGCTGATTTAATCTTTAAAACGGTAAGCTCAAAGATTTCTACGCGAGATACAGCGCAATACGATCTGTTGTCCAAGTTGCTACGCCTGAGCCGAAGAAATCGGTGTCTTCTGTCCACACGGGGCAGCTCCAAGTCATGGCGCAGGCGAGCACGGGCCAATCATCTGCATCGCGCGATGCAATGCGTTGTAGGGCGGCCTCGCGGTGTGGGGCGTACAGTTCTAACGCCATCGGGCGAACGATGGGCTCCAAAAGATCGAGCACGGTCATCGCGGCTTCTGGGGGCACGCCACGCTTTTTTAGCAATGCAGGCAGGTATTTGCGAGCATCGTCATACGCTACATCAGGTGCAAAGAAATTGACCTCGCCCGCGTGCGCGAGGATGAGCTGCCGCACGCGCTGCCCCAGCACGGCGCGAATCAAGATATTTGCGTCGAGAACAAGCGTTTTGCCGTTCATGCGGCTTTGGTTTTTGGCTTGCGTGCTGGCACGGTAATAGCCTTGCGGCGCTGGGCTTTGAAGTCGGCCACGATGGCTTCTGGCTCAATGCTCTGCTTGGCCAGCATTTGATCGAGCGTTTGGCTGGCTTTTTTCAAGGCGGCTACATCGGCTTCCATCTGGCCTTGCGTGGGAATGAAATAGCCTACTGTCTGGCCATGGCGCGTGATGGCGACGGGTGTGTTTGAAGCAATGTAGTCCGCCAGATCGCTGCGAAATTCTCGAATACCGACTTTGAGGGTTTCCATGCTGTTGCTCCAAGAATTGTGAATCAGTGTGTACACATTTTACGGTAAGCCGATCGGATAAGCAAACGGAAAGAAGATTGAATGAAAACGCGAGCCAACAATATCAGTAGCGGAAACCATTGGACTGTTGAATCAGAAATTTTTTGGCAACTGCGCGTGGAGACCATGGTTAGTGTGCCGAGGCCGCAATCGCGTGTGTTTTCAAAAAATTTGCTGAGGCAACTGCACGATGGTACGACGCAGGCGAGCGGGTGGCTCGCAACGGTGGGCAACCCGCCACTATGAATTCAATAGCACTCCGGGCAATAAACACGCCGGCTAACTGCCCAAAAACGCTTCAAAAAAGCCAAAAAACTGAGCCTTCGGTAGTTTTCTGCAAAACACAAAAAATACCGAAAACTCAATAAAATCAACAACTTACGATCAAACTTCCAGCCATTCCTTGCGAATATATGGATCAGCGCGCAGCGAATCTGGTGTGCCCGCAAACACGATGCTGCCATGGCCCATGACCAGGGCGCGGTCTGAGATGGCCATGGCGATGGTGAGTTTTTGCTCGATGAGCAAGACGGAGACGCCGCGCTTCTTGAGCTCTTTGAGGTATTCGCCCACCAGCTCCACGATTTTTGGCGCGAGGCCTTCGGTGGGTTCGTCGATGATGATGAGGTCTGGGTCGCCCATGAGGGTGCGGCACAAGGTGAGCATTTGCTGCTCGCCGCCGCTCATCACGCCCGCCTCGGTGTGCTGGCGCTCTTTCAGGCGGGGGAACATTTTGTACATGTCGTCAAAGCCCCAGCGCGGGTTTTTCGCGCCGCGCTTTTGGCCGAGCATCAGATTTTGATGCACGGTGAGCGTTGGAAAAATATCGCGGTTTTCTGGCACGTAGCCAATGCCCAGATGTGCGACTTCAAACGCTTTCTTACCCACGATTTCTTGATCGCGCCATTTCATTGAGCCGGTGCAATCGACCAATCCCATGATGGCTTTGGCCGTGGTGCTGCGGCCTGAGCCGTTGCGCCCCAAGAGCGCCACAATTTCGCCCTGCCCGACGCTGAAGGTCACGCCATGCAGCACATGGCTTTTGCCGTAATAGCCGTGCAGGTTGTCTACCGTTAGCAATTCACTGCTCATTTCAATGTCCTCCTGCCTGACCATCGGCCACTGGTGAGCCCAAATAGGCTTCCTGAACCTTGGCATTCGCGCGTACCGCATCAGGTGTGTCAAACGCTAAGACCTCGCCATACACCACGACGGCGATCTTGTCGGCCAGGCCAAACACCACGCCCATGTCGTGCTCCACTGTGAGCAGCGTTTTGCCTTCGGTCACTTCGCGAATGAGTTTGATAAAGCGGGTGGTCTCCGTTTTGCTCATGCCTGCTGTGGGCTCGTCGAGCAAGATCACCTCAGCGCCGCCGGCGATCGTGATGCCGATTTCCAAGGCCCGTTGCTCAGCATAGGTCAGGTTCATGCCAAGAACATCGCGCTTTTTATCGAGCTTGATCATCTCCATGAGCTGCTCTGCACGTTCGTTGGCATCGTCTAGATCGGCCAAGAATTTCCAGAAGGAATATTTGTAGCCCAAGCTCCAGAGCACCCCGCAACGCAGGTTTTCAAACACACTGAGCTTGGGGAAAATGTTGGTGATTTGGAAGCTGCGAGAGAGGCCCATGCGGTTGATTTCAAAGGGCTTTTTACCGTTGATGCGCTGGCCTTTGAGCAAAATGTCGCCGCTGGTGGGCTCGAAGCGGCCTGAGATCAGGTTAAACAGCGTGGATTTGCCTGCGCCGTTGGGGCCGATTACAGCGATACGCTCTCCAGCATTGACCGCAAGGTTCACACCGCGAATGATTTCGGTCTTGCCAAAGCTTTTGCGCAAGTCTTTGAGTTCGAGGATGGGGCTCATTGCGTGGCCTCCCTTCGCTTGATTTCTTTCTCAATATCCTCTTGGATTTGGCTCCATTCCTTTGCGAACTGGCGTCGAGCGACTTCAAACAAGCCCAAGCCTGTGATCAAGATAAAACCGGCGCCAAACCAACTGTTAAGTCCCTTGGCATCCAGTGGCATACCCAAGAATTTCAACTTGCTTCCCAAAGCCACATTGAGTTGCAAGTGATATAGCATTTCGATCATCGCGCCTGCGCCAGCTAAAACGATCAGGGCGCAGATCGCCAGCCCGAGATAACTCACCCATAGCTTTCGCAAGAAGCCGAAGGCCGCTACACGCAGATTCATCATGATCAAAGAGGCAATCCCGCCAGGCGCATACATCACCATGAACAGGAAGATCAGGCCCAGATAGAGCAGCCAAGCTTTGGTGAATTCCGAGAGCAATACAAACGCAAGCACCATCAACACGGCACCGATGATGGGACCAAAGAAGAAAGTCGCGCCGCCGAGGAAGGTGAACAAGAGATAAGCGCCTGAGCGCGCCGCCCCCACAACTTCCGCCGTCACGATCTCAAACAAAATGGAGCCTAAGCCGCCCGCAATGCCAGCAAAGAACCCGGAAATGATGAAAGCCATGTAGCGCACGCGCTGGGTGTTGTAGCCCACGAACTCCACGCGCTCTGGGTTGTCGCGCACCGCATTGAGCATGCGGCCAAGGGGTGTGCGCGTGAAGGCAAACATCAAGGCCACGCAGACAAAGGTGTAGATTGCGATCAGGTAATACACTTGAATGGCGGGGCCGTAGGTGAGGCCGAAAAATGATGAACCGAAGACGCGGTTGGCTGACACACCTGCCTCACCGCCAAAGAACTCAGAAAACATCAGCGACATCGCAAACACCAATTCGGCCATACCGAGGGTGATCATGGCAAAGGGTGTGCCTGCTTTTTTGGTGGTCACGTAGCCAAAAAGAACCGCAAAAAAGATGCCGGCCAAGCCACCCACAATCGGAATCAGACTCACCGGGATAGGCAAGCTGCCTCCGGAGGCCATATTCAGCGCGTGAATCGCCACATAGGAGCCCAATCCGGTATAGACCGCATGCCCGAAGCTGAGCATGCCGCCTTGCCCGAGTAACATGTTGAAGGACAGGCAGGCAATGATGCCGATGCCCATTTGGGCCAGCATGGTAATGCTCAAACCACTGGTAAAGATCTGCGGCGCAACGATCATGACCAAGGCAAAGAGGCCCCAGACCAGCACGCGCCCAATGTTGAGGGGTTTGAATTCGTAATAAGCTTTGCTCATGATCAGCCCTCCCTCGTACCAAGCAGACCTTTGGGCCGGAAGATCAAGATCAACACCAAGAACAGATACGGCAAGATGGGCGCGACTTGCGAAATGGTAAGTTTAAGCAGCGAGTTGTTTTTCGCGGCATCAGACAATTGCATGCCCAAGTCTTGCGCCACCGTGACGAGAGACGTATCAAACGCCACGGCGAAGGTTTGGATCACTCCAATCAGGATAGATGCCAAAAACGCGCCCGAGAGCGAGCCCATGCCGCCGACCACCACCACCACGAAAATCACAGAGCCTACCGCCGCCGCCATGGCAGGCTCGGTCACGAAGGTGCTTCCACCAATCACGCCGGCCAGACCGGCCAGAGCCGCGCCTGCGCCGAACACCATCATCAACACGCGTGGCACATTGTGGCCCAGCGCCTCAACAATCTGAGGATGTGTGAGGGAAGCCTGAATCACCAGCCCGATGCGCGTGCGCGTCAGAAGCAACCAAACCGCCACCAGCATCACCAAGGCCGTGAGCATCATGAAACCACGGGTGGCAGGAAACAAAGAGCAAACGACCCGAATCGAGGCATCCGCAGCGGTGCACATCTCAGGCGCGGCACGACCCCAGACGAAGCTCAAACCATCTTTGGCATGATTGATCAAGGTGAACATCGGGCCTTTCAGCTCTTCCGGTGGGCTAAAGTTCACCGCCGAACGACCCCACACAAGCTGCACCAGTTCGAGAAGGATGTATGACAAGCCAAAGGTGATGAGCAGCTCAGGCACATGCCCAAAGTGATGGACGCGGCGCAGCGCATACTTTTCAAACAAAGCACCCATCGCGCCCACGACCAAGGGGGCAATGATCAGAGAAGGCCAAAAGCCGACGATGCCAGAGACGGTGTAGCCCACATAAGCGCCCACCATGTAAAACGACGCGTGCGCGAAATTGAGCACGCCCATCATGCTGAAAATCAGCGTGAGGCCGGAGCTGAGCAAGAACAGCAGCAATCCGTAACTCAAGCCATTGAGCATGGAGATGATGAAGAATTCCATGGTGTGTGCTTTGTTATCAAAGGGTTTTCATTCAATCACAAACAAAAATGACTTCGCAGCTAGGCTGCGAAGTCATTGCGCGAAACCAAATTAAGGACGCTTCATTTGGCAGCTGGTTGGCGTGCTGGCAATATAGGCGGGGAACTCTTGGATGGGAGCCAAAGTCATGTTGGTTTGCTCCGCAAACTCAGGGAACTTGCCGCCAGCCTTTTGCCACACCGTGATTTGTACGGGCTGCTGTAGTTGGTGATCAGCGCGGCGCATCTCCACATCGCCGTTCCAGTTCTTGAATTTCAAGCCAGACAAAGCAGCAGCTACCTTGACCGGATCGGTGGATTTGGCTTGCGCCATGGCAGAGGAAAGAGCCGTGTACAGCGTCGGGATCTGACCGGTGTACATGTCGTCTTTGAACTTCGTCTTGAATTCCTTGGACCATTGACCCATCACGCCTGGGAAGTTGTAATGCATGATGGCGACCTGCTTGACGCGGCCCTCCATCGTGCTGCCCAGTGCCGTTGGGGTGCCAGTCACGCCGGTGTAATACGTCAGGAATTTCCCGGTGTATCCGCCTTCGTTCGCTGCCTTCACGAGCAAGGCCAAGTCCGAGCCCCAATTGCCGGTGATCACGGTATCAGCGCCAGAAGCTTTGATTTTTGCGATGTAGGGTGCAAAGTCGCGAACTTGCGCCAAGGGGTGCAGGTCTTCGCCGACGAACTTCACGTCTGGACGCTTACGAGCAAAGATTTCTTTGGCGAACTTGGCTACTTGGTGACCGTGGGAATAGTTTTGGTTGAGCAGATAGATGTTTTTGACGCTTGTGTCATTCTTGGCGTGCTCTGCCAAAGCTTCCATTTTCATGGAGGTATCAGCATCAAAGCGGAAATGCCAGTAGCTGCACTTGCTGTTGGTGAAATCAGGATCCACGGCGGCGTAGTTCAGGAAAACCACTTCCTTGCCCGGATTGCGCTCATTGTGGCGAGCCACGGCTTCAATCAGCGCACCAGCAACCGACGAGCCGTTACCTTGGGTGATGTAGCGAATGCCTTGATCCATGGCGGCCTTCAGGGCATTCAAGCTTTCTGCGGGGCTGAGCTTGTTGTCAAAACCAACCAACTCAAACTTCACGCCCGCCGGGTTGTTCTCGCTGAATTTCTCGGCAAAGAATTGGAATGACTTCAATTGATTCAGACCAACAGGGCCCATCAGGCCGCTCTGCGGATCGATCAGCGCGATCTTAACGGTTTGGCCAGCCAAGGGGCCAGGAGCAGCTTTAGCAGGTGCAGCGGCAGCTTTAGCGGGCGCGGCGGGTTTGGCCGGCGCTTGTGCAAAGGACATGCCTGCGCAAGCCAGCAAGGCGCTCAGGGCAACAGTTTTGAAAGTGAAATGCATGTGAAGGTCTCCAAGTAAAACAATGGTGAGAGATTAACGGACGCGCCCTGAAATCACGCTAGGGGATTGCCCGCATGCATGGCCACAGAATGTATGCGGCTATCGCACATGTGACTCAAGCCGTGGGCAATTTGTAATCCTTCAGCTGCTCGCGCAGTTTCATCTTCTGCATCTTGCCGGTTGCGCCCAGCGGAATCGCATCGACGAACACAACGTCATCAGGAATCTGCCATTTGGCCGTCTTGCCTTCGTAAAACTTCAGAAGCTCAGCTGCTGTTATCTCAGCACCCGGCTTCTTCACCACCGCAATGATTGGCCGCTCATCCCATTTCGGATGCGCCATGCCCACGCAAGCGGCCATTTGCACCGCCGGATGCGACATCGCGATGTTTTCCACATCGATCGAGCTGATCCACTCGCCGCCGCTCTTGATCACGTCTTTGCTGCGATCAGTGATCTGCATGAAACCATCGGGGTCAATCGTGGCCACGTCTCCGGTGGGAAACCAGCCCGCGCCAGCTTTGTCGTACGCTAAAGGATCACCGCCCTCGCCTTTGAAATACTCCTTCACGATCCACGGCCCCTTGACGAGCAAATCGCCATAGGTTTTGCCGTCCCAAGGCTGCTCTGCGCCGTCGGCATCGACAATCTTCATATCCACGCCATAAATCGCGCGGCCTTGCTTGAGGCGAATCTTCATTTGTTCGTCGGCAGGCAGGCTCAGCTGCTTGTTTTTCAAGGTGTTGAGCGTGCCCAAGGGCGACATCTCCGTCATGCCCCAAGCATGAAGCACCTCCACGCCATAGTCTTCCTGGAAAGCATGAATCATCGCCGGCGGGCAAGCGCTGCCGCCGATCACGGTGCGCTTGAGCGTGGAGAATTTCAGCCCCGCTGGCTTCATATGCCCGAGCATCATTTGCCATACGGTCGGCACACCCGCTGCATAGCTCACCTTCTCCGCCTCGATCAGCTCGTAAATAGATTTGCCATCCATCGCCGGGCCGGGAAACACCAGCTTGCAGCCCGTGAGCGCCGCGCTATAGGGAATGCCCCAAGCGTTAACGTGAAACATCGGCACCACCGGCAGCACAGCATCCCGCGCAGACAAGCTCATCACGTCCGGTAGCGCAGCCGCATAAGCATGCAGCGTGGTCGAGCGATGCGAATACAGCGCCGCTTTCGGGTTGCCCGTCGTCCCGCTGGTGTAACACATGCTCGATGCACTGTTTTCGTCAAACTGCGGCCAGCCGTATTGCTTCGGCTGTGAGCCGATCCAAGCCTCATAACTCAGCAAATTGGGTATGCCGCTGTCGGCTGGCAACTTGTCGGCATCGCACATCGCCACATAAGCCTTGATCATTGGGCAACGCGCATGCACCGCCTGCACCAGAGGCAAAAAGCTCATGTCAAAGCACAAAATCTGGTCTTCTGCATGATTGGCAATCCAAGCAATCTGATCCGGATGCAATCGCGGGTTGATGGTATGTAGCACCCGCCCAGAGCCACTCACGCCGAAATACAGTTCCAAATGCCGATAGCCATTCCAAGCCAGCGTGGCAACGCGGTCACTGAACGCCAGCTTCATGCCATCGAGCGCATGCGCCACTTGGCGCGAGCGATCCGCGACATCGGCCCAGGTGTAGCGGTGAATATCCCCCTCCACGCGCCGAGAAACAATCTCGCCATCTGCATGATGACGCTGGGCGAACTCTATCAAACTCGAAATCAACAAGGGCTGCGATTGCATCAAACCTAGCATGTGTGTCTCCTAAAATTGGGGAATGGTATCAGCTAAAAATATGTGATTGTGATGCGTAGTTGCCATTTTCATCTTATTAAAATGAATGCCCAAAACCAATCCGAGCCACCGCCTTACCGCCGCCCGAGCCCCAGCCAACACCGCCATGGAAGCTGCTGCGACCATCGGAGGAGCGGCGTTGCAACGTGATGCCAACACCTTTTTCACCGTTGTACCCTGCGACAGATCCGCTGATGTGTAAGCGTCCTGGCTCAGCCTGACCTGAAGAAGCCAGTGCAGCCACTGCCGCAATGCCGCCGGAGAGCATACGCACATTGGCTGCCATTTGAGTCTCTACATGGGAGATGCGGTTTTCCAGCACCATGTTGTTTCCCGCGAGGGCATTGAGCTGGCCGACATTTACCGCATCTGTCGGCTGCACACCTGCAGCGACATTGCTGATTTGGCGCTCATTGCCGGTCGAGCCCACCGACACGACATTGCTACGCCCTGCATCATTGGATGCTGCACCCAACGCGACCGAGTTGGTGCCACTAGAGATCGCCGAAGCACCAAACGCTGCGCCATTCAAGCCACTTGCAGACGCTCCCGAACCCACAGCGGCTGCGTTCGTGCCAGCAGAGCGAGCATTGAAGCCAATTGCACTGGAGTTATTTCCTCCAGAGAGAGTACCCACACCGACAGCCAAAGAATTGTTTCCACCGGATAGAGCGCTCTGCCCCAAGGCAATCGAGTTATTTCCAGCGCTTCGCGTCAACTCGCCGATGGCAATTGAGCTCGGTCCATTGGTAATTGCTCCTGTGCCGATGGCAATCGTGCTCGTGGCATTCGCTACTGCTGAACCGATAGCCACCGAGAAGGAGCCAACCCCGCCTGATCCCGCTCCAATAGCACTCGCATTGTTACCGAATGCAAAAGTTCCGGTACCGATGGCGATCGCGCTCGTGCCAAGTGCAGTACCACCCAGCAATTGAGCGGAGGCCAGCGGAGTGAAGACTGCGGCAGCCAGCAAGGCGGCTAGAGTTACAAGTGTGCGAAGTGTCATGGTCAGGCGCGTGGGGGTTTGGCCTTGGTCTAGGGTATTAATCATTTGTTTCATTTCAGTAGTGTCCCAACGTTTTTCAGAGGAGAGAGAGCTGTTTGTGCTCTATATCCCGATTTAAATTTGCTGGGGTTGTTGTAAGTAGTTGATTGATAGGGACATTTTCAAACATGGTCAAGCTCAAGATTTGTAGGATTTC